>CAZHMZ010000297.1:0-2517 GCA_964532655.1 uncultured Anaerolineaceae bacterium | reverse complement strand
CGCGTGTTTGACCGCGATGCCAATCAATGCCCACAGAATCACACCGGTGTAAGCTGCGTCACGCCGTGTGATCAGCATGGCGGATGTGATCACCAGCACCGCGCCCAGCATGATTACCATCCATGCTTCGGGTGCAATTCCAAAGCCATTCCAGTTCAGATAGTCGAGCAGTGATGTTACGTTGGCCACAGTTGCTACGGTGATCCATCCCAGATAGATGCTGAACGGCAGATGCACCATCCAGCGCTCCCCCGGAGAAACCTTTTTCTGTTGAACGCCCAGCCGCAAATAGATCACAATCAGTGAAACCAGCAGCCCCAGCATGGCCAGAATGGTCAGCGGAAACTGCTCATAATGCCACAGGAAGATCCACAGGCTGTTGGCTAGCCCTGAAAATACCGCCCACCAACCGGTTGCCTGCAGGCGCGGGTTTTCACGCTGCGAGGGCAGCACCTGAAAGATCCCGTATACGATTAAACCGATATAAATCAAACCCCATATGGAGAAAACATACCCAGCTGGAACAAAATAAACATTGAAGCGATCAGAAATCTCCCCGGTATTCAAACCGTTCAACGGAAGCGCGTTGGCCAGAATATTGACAACCAGAGTCACCAGTATGGAGACCACCACAGCGATTTGTCGAACTACATTTTTCATTTTTCATCCCTTTCTCAATCTCAAACCGTTATTATCATACTAATCATATCAGATTTATAGTTTTTGTCAATATATTTTTCGATAAATATTGACAATATATGGACAACATGTTAAACTCAAACTATGAAATCTTTTGAGAGGCGCCCGCCCTGTTGATTCCAGCCCGGCGGTAAGGGAATGAAAAGTTGATCAACCGTACACCTTTATACAATATGGGCCGGGTGCTGCAGGAAACCAATCTGAACGCGGATGTTCTTCGCGCCTGGGAAAGACGTTACGGGTTACCCAACCCTCAACGGACGCAGGGCGGTCACCGGCTGTATTCGGACTATGACATTGAGGTAATCAAATGGCTGCTGGCCCGCCAGTCGGAAGGCCTCAGCATCAGCAACGCTGCCGATCTCTGGAAAAGCCAGATTGCGTCCGGCCAGGATCCCCTGTTGGAGAAGCAGGTTTCTCTTGTAATGCCAGACGCCTTCGGCACAGCAAGCCCCAGCCAGTTGGATCATCTGCGGGAAGAATGGGTGAATGCCTGCCTGAACTTTGACAGTTCGCGGGCATTTGCGGCTGCTTCACAGGCATTTGTGCTTTATCCCATAGAAACGGCCTGCGATAAGATCTTGCGTGAAGGCATTTGTGAGATCGGGCATTTATGGTTTGAGGGAAAAATTTCTGTTCAACAGGAACACTTCGCTACTGCTCTGGCCATTCAACGAGTGGGTACTTTGATTTCCACTTCACCCGAACCCACCCGGCTGCAAACCATTTTGATCGGCTGCCCGCCTGGCGAATGGCACAGTTTTCCGGCGTTGTTTTTGACCCTGCTACTCCGCCGGCGAGGGTTTAAAGTCGTTTACCTGGACGCCAATGTACCTGTTGAGCAAATGGAGCAAACCACCGCTGCTGTCCACCCTGATTTGATCATTCTGACTGCCCAGCAGCTCAGTACGGCAGTCAGTTTACAACAAACCGCGCTTCTGCTCGGGGGGCTAAACATCCCATTGGGTTACGGAGGGCTCGTTTTTAACCGGATTCCATCGCTGCGAACAAAGATCCCTGCCAGTTTCCTGGGCGAAGATCTCATGCAATCCATCGAAACAATCGAACTGTTGCTTCAAAAACCCTCGGAGATTAATCCCTTTGAGCTCCCCACCCCTGAATATTTACACATCGCCGCGCTTTACACCGAACACCAATCCCGCATTGAAACCGTACTGGGTCAATTGCTGGCAGATCTTCACCTGAATATTGAGCCGCTCAACCGGATCAACACCTGGATGAGCGCAGCTTTATCCGCCGCCCTGAAACTGGGTAATCTGGATTTTCTGCAGGAAGACTTGAATTGGATCGGGGATTTGATTACTTTTCGTCAGATTACCACTGCGAACCTGAAATCATACCTCGAGTCCTACCGGCAGGCAGTTGAACATGTACTGGGTGAAAACGGGACTCTGTTGACGGATTGGTTTGATTTAACCATCGCCAGTTATTCGGAGCCTGAGTAACCCGATCTTATCAGAATCCAACGTCCAGATAAATTAGTTACTTTGGCCTGTCTCACCAGCGTTTTTTGAGGCGAGATTATTCTGTTAATTTGCGAGTCTTTTGAATATAATCAATTAACCTAATTTAGATAAATATTGTCTAAATTAATATAACATTAATCTGAAATGCTAATAATGAGAAACGGATGATGAAACTCTCTCATACAGTCTTCAGATTGTATTGCTACGATTAGCAGGATTGATGAAATCAAAGAGCAAAGTCAAGATATCAGGAGGATGAATGACGTCTAAACGAGATAATAATGTTACGTTTACTGATCCGCCCTTTTTACAGGCTCTTTTCTCGCAAACC
>CAZHMZ010000296.1:0-2526 GCA_964532655.1 uncultured Anaerolineaceae bacterium | reverse complement strand
CTATACATATGGTATTATGTTCGAAACAACGGGCAATCGATACGTGTATCGATTATTAAATCGCTCCATTTGGAGGGATTTTTCTTTCATATATTTCCATTTACAATTGAATTCTATCCCGTTGAATGGTTTGCCACAGGGGGAAACCATTTAGTGAATGATTTGTTAAAAGAGGATGCAATGTCAACTACATTCTTAACAAAAGAGGGTCATCAGAAACTGCAGGAGGAATTGGATTATCTTCTCGAAGAAAAACGCGATGAGATTGCGGAGCGTCTCCACGAAGCGATGGAAGGGGGAGACCTGATCGACAATGCCGAATACGAAGCCGCCAAACGCGAACAATCTTTTACTGAAGGTCGTATCAAAGAACTCCAGTACCTGCTTGCCACCGCGCGCGTAATCGAAGAAGCGCCCAGAGAGCATGATCATATTGATATTGGCTCTAAAGTGACCCTTGTTGAGGTAGGTCAAACTGAAAAAGAGTATTATCGCATTGTTGGACCGGCTGAGGCAAACCCTGGTAATGGATATATTTCCAATGAATCACCCTTTGGAAAAGCGATTATTGGTCATAAAGCAGGTGACAAAGTGAAAATTAACGCGCCGGAAGGCGCTTATGAAGTTGAGATTTTGAAAGTCGAGTAACCTGGGGCCGGATGTCTAAATGCCCCAACCGTTATGCGGTTGGGGCATTTTTGTTTATAATCAGCCTTGCTGAACAGAGGGCGTTTACAAGTATCCTGTCCGCCGGCTGTTCTGAAGAGATTGACGAGGTGAAGCATGCCATTATCAGATATTGAAAAGATGCGCGTGGACAAGATCCACCGCCTGCGCAGTGAAGGGATCGAACCGTATCCCGGCCGCGCAAACCGTACCCACACCACCCTGCAGGCCATCCGGCTGTTTGAAGAAGCGGAAGCCAAAGCGGAGACGGAAGCCATCCATGTTACCCTGGCGGGACGCATCCGCGCTGTACGCACCATGGGAAAACTTGCTTTCGCCCATATTGAAGACGGCACCGGACGGATTCAGCTCTTTTTACGGATCAATGAAATCGGCGAGGAACAGTTGAAACATTTCGCTGATGATTTCGACCTAGGTGATTTTATCCAGGCCGAGGGGATCCTGATGCGCACCCGTACCGGTGAGATCAGCCTGCTGGTGCTCGCTTTTAAAATGCTGGCTAAAGCGGTCACACCCCTGCCGGCTGCCAAAGACGAGGTGGTGGACGGGCAGGTAATCAAGCATGCCACCCTGTCTGACCCGGAAACCCGTTACCGCCAGCGTTACGCCGATCTGGCTGTCAACACGGAAGTACGCGGGGTCTTCAAGGCACGGGCTGCCATTGTGCGCTCACTGCGCAAATTCCTGGACGACCGCGACTTCATCGAAGTGGAAACCCCGGTGCTGCAGCCCATTTATGGCGGCGCGGCAGCCCGGCCGTTCACCACTTTCCACAACCAGCTCAAGCAGAACCTGTATTTACGCATCTCCTTTGAGCTGTATTTGAAACGTCTGCTGGTGGGTATGTTTGAGGGCGTATATGAAATCGGGCGCGACTTCCGCAACGAGGGCGTAGATTTCAAGCACAACCCCGAATTTACCCAGCTTGAGTTTTATTGGGCCTATGCCGATTATCTGAAGGTGATGGAATTGACCGAGCAGATGGTCTGTTATGTCTGTGACGAGGTGTTGGGCAGGCGCGTTTTCGAGTACGATGGTCGCCAGATCGACGTCAACCCGCCCTGGAATCGTGTGGATTTACGCCAGGGTCTGCTGGAAGTGACCGGTATCGATATTCAGCAGCATCCCACCACAGAATCGCTGGCCACCGCCATGCGCGCCAAAGGCATCCCGGTCAACCCGGATGCAAGTCGTGGACGTCTGATCGATTCTCTGCTGGGTGACTATCTGGAGCCAACCTTCATCCAGCCCACCTTCCTGTACGATTATCCGCGCGATATCTCACCCCTGGCCAAGAGCAAACCGGGTGAGCCCGGCATGGTGGAGCGCTTTGAGGGCTTTATCGGCGGCATGGAATTGTGTAACGCGTTCACCGAGCTCAACGACCCGTTGGATCAGGAAGCCCGCTTCCAGGAAATGCGACAGGCTTATAGCGAAGATGAAGAGCTGCGCCATCCCATGGATGAAGATTATCTGCAGGCCATGCGCTACGGCATGCCCCCCAACGGTGGCTTTGGCATGGGCGTTGACCGGTTGACGATGCTGCTGACCAATCAGCGCACCATCCGCGAGGTGCTGTTGTTCCCGCACCTGCGTGAGAGAGAAGAATAAGGGATTGAAATCCCCTAACCCCCTACCCCCTTTCCCCAAATTGGGGAAGGGGGGATTAATTTTCTACGTAACGGGCTGTGCAATCTTCTGCACAGCCCGTTACGTAGAGGTGGGAAGAATTTACCCGAATAGTGTTATCCCCATATGTAAAAAAGTACATTGATCTGTTAAATTCCCCTCCTGGGAGGGGTGGCGCGCAGCGCCGGGGTGGTTTTTCAAAGTATCGCG
>CAZHMZ010000295.1:0-2529 GCA_964532655.1 uncultured Anaerolineaceae bacterium | reverse complement strand
TGCAAGTAATCTTTCAAAAAGTGCTTGACTTTTCGGCAAAAAATCTGTACACTAACCTTATCCAGTGCACACGTGTGCAGAAGGAGTATCCCATGTCTGTCACCATCAAGGATATTGCCAGAGAAGCCGGTGTGGCGCATACCACCGTATCGCGCGCGCTGCGAAGCAGTCCCCTGATCGCCGCAGACACCACCCGGCGCATCCTGGAGATCGCCCGGGAGATGGGATACAACCCCAGCGCCGCGGCCCGCAGCCTGAAGACGCACCGTTCCAACGTGATCGGTGTGATTGTGTCCAACATCGATGATCCTTTCTTCAGCGAGATCCTGCAGGGCATTGAAGAAGTGACGCAGGCCAGCGGTTACAGTGTGTTTATGAGCGCCAGCCAGCGCGATCCCGAACGGGAACGCCTGATTGTACAAACGATGACCGAGCATCGCATCGACGGATTGATCATCTGCTCAACCTCGTTCAGTCCCCGGCAAAGCGAGCACATCTCACAAAATGGCATCCCGATCGTGGTGATCAACAACCAGTCCGCTGAAGATTATCGCTTTTCGATCTACCACGACGATGTGGACGGCAGCCGAAAACTGACCCGCCACCTGATCGATCTCGGCCACCGGCGCATCGCCTACCTGGGCAACCTGCTATCCGGCCGCTCCACCCAGGACCGGTTGTGTGGTTTTCAGCAGGAGATTCAAGCCGCCGGGCTGGATGTGCCGGAAGAGTATATTCATCAGGTGGAGGGCGGACCTCCCGAAAGCGGTTTGCAGGGGCTGCAGCACTTTTTGGGGCTGCCCGTCCGCCCCACTTCCATTCTGTGCTACAACGATATGATGGCCTTTGGGGTGCTGAAGGGTCTGGCGCAAGCCGGTATTCAGGTGCCGTCTGAGATATCGGTGACAGGTTTTGACAACATCGTCTTCTCCGACTATACGCACCCGTTGTTGACCACCTTCGAGCAGCCCAAACGCTCCATCGGCAATCAGGCTGCCCGCCTGGTGCTGGAACTGCTGGAAAAGGAGCATCCCTCCCCGGCAGATATGGAACCCAAAGTGATCATCCTGCAGGGTCGGCTGCTGGAGCGGGAATCCACCGCGCCGCCCTACCCTGCCCATTGAGGAAAATGCCCATGGAAACACAACCCATCCTTCCCACCATCCCGGGGCTCAACCTGTTTCCCAGATCGCTCGTCGTCCATAACGGATCAGAGTTTTCGCTGGCCAGCGTGGATGACACAACCTGTCTGGCCATTCTGACGCCCTTCCGCAATACCCCTTTCAGAAACTTTGAAGGAGAGCGAAATGAAATCGGGCAGCACACTCTGTTCACCGGCCCGCTCTCCCCAAAAAACGCCGCGGCCATGCGAGCACATGTCCCCTGGCTCAACCCGTCGCTGATGGGTCTGAATACCTCCGCCGGACTGGGCGACCGCCTGGGTCTGGCCACAGCAGGGCATGTGCGGGCCGTCAGGCATTTTGAAGGGCAGATCACCCCGGTATTCGCACAGCAATCCATCCGCGAGATGAACCGCACCGGGCGCACGCCGCGCCAGGTGATGGATGATGCCACGTGGGGTGTCTTTCTGGAAGGCTGGAAATCCCCCATGGGAGCGGATGCCGATCATCTGAAAACACCGGCTGATATCGACCTGTGTCTGGAAGCCGGTTTTACCTTTTTCACCATCGACCCGGGCGATCATGTCGATAACACCGCCGAAAGCCTTTCGGTGGGCGAACTGGAAGAGTTATCCGCCGCTCTGCCAGCCGAGCTCCAGCCATCCAAAATGGGATTATCCGGCCGGACCCTCCTCATCGAAGACCTCATGCTGAAGGTAAGCGAAACAGAGCTGCTGCAGGCAGCCGTGAAATATGGCCGCGCACTGGTGCATGTGGCCGCTATGTACCGCCACCTTTCAGATGCCGCCGGTTCCCGGCCTTTTGAAATGGAAGTTTCGGTAGACGAAACCGAACAGCCCACCTCGCTGCTGGAGCATGTGTATATCGCCATGGGGCTGAAGAAAATGGGCGTCCGCTGGGTCAGCCTGGCGCCGCGGTACATCGGCCGCTTTGAAAAGGGTGTCGATTATCTGGGCGATCCGGCCGAATTTGAACGCTCGCTGGCCGGGCATGCCGCCATCGCGCGTCAGTTCGGCCCATACAAGCTCAGCCTGCATTCCGGATCGGATAAATTCAGCATTTACGCAGCCGCTGCTCGCCAAACCCGCGGGCTGGTGCATCTCAAAACCGCTGGTACCAGTTATCTGGAGGCTTTACGCACCCTGGCCGCCGTGGATGAGCGTTTGTTCCGCGAAATTTATCTGTTTGCGCGTGAGCGCTATGAGCAAGATCGAAAAACGTATCACGTCTCTGCCGAGCTGTCCAACGCCCCCGAATTGGAGGATCTGTCCCGCGCGTCCAACCTGCGCAGTTTAGCCGATTTGCTGGAGCAGTTCGATGCGCGCGAAATCCTGCATGTCACCTTCGGATCGGTGCTGACCGCCGCCAACAGCGATGGCAGCCGGCG
>CAZHMZ010000294.1:0-2529 GCA_964532655.1 uncultured Anaerolineaceae bacterium | reverse complement strand
GCGCTGTCATTGGGATCAAAGAAAATATTCTTGCCATTTGCATCATGGATGGACAGGTGGCAGTGCATCCCAGAACCGTTGATGCCAAAGACCGGTTTGGGCATGAACGAAGCAATCAATCCGTGCTGAGCCGCGATGGCTTTGACGGTGTACTTCATGGTCAGTACATTATCTGCCGTTTTGAGGGCATCCGCGAAGCGGAAATCAATCTCATGCTGTCCGAGAGCAACTTCATGGTGCCCGAACTCTACCTCAAGCCCCATACCCTGCAAAGCCAGCATCAACTCGCTGCGAACGCGCACCGCATCATCATTGGCAGAGAAATCGAAGTAACCACCCACATCGAACGGTACCGGATGGGGGCTGTTCCCGTTAATTTGTTTGAACAGGAAAAATTCAGGTTCAGGCCCCACATTCAAAGTCCAGCCGCGTTTTTCTTTCAGCTCTTTCAGGGTACGTCGCAGACAGCCACGTGGATCTCCGGGGAAGGGTTGCTGGTTTTCCTGATAGATATCGCAGAAAAAGCGCGCCCGTCGCATATCGACAGGTGACCAGGGCAGTACGGCGTAGGTATCGGTATCCAGTTTCAGGTGCATATCGCTTTCCTGGATACGGGCGAAGCCTTCCACTGAGGAGCCATCAAACCAGACGCCGTTTCGCAAGGCGTTTTCCAACTGGTTCACAGGCGCATCAACGCTCTTCACACTGCCGGTTACATCAGAGAACTGGAAAGACACGAATTTGACCTGGTCTTCCTTAACACGTTCAAGAACTTCTTTAATGTCCATACAAAACGCTCCTTAAAGAATAACAATTCATATAAGAACAGGTGCATGACACCGTCTATTTCTATTGAGTAGTGGGTGCCCTTCCTGTTTACGGCACAAACCAAAGGTTGTGCTTCACTGTGATGGCTTTATGACTCCGTCACCGGAGGTTTTCAGCCAGCACTTCGCCGGAAGGAAATCGAAGCCCGTGAACAGGCTTCGGAGGCATCCGCTGATCTCTCGATTTTCTTCTGACGTTATCCCCTGTCAGAATTAGCTCTCCCTTTGCAGAGAGGAACCTCCACCTCGTCGTCTGTGTCTTCCAAGATTGCAGGAAGGAAAACACACAGATTCAGTCGCTGAATTTCCCAATATTCAATTGTTTAAACTATGTGAGTGCGATTGCACTCACATGGAAAGATATTACCACAAAAAAAATATGGATGTCAAGACATCTGTCTATACAATTATCACATAATTGGCAGCAAACTGATCCGGCTTTGCCAAAAAACAGGCCGGATTATGCCCCGCTGTCTGATCAGGTAACAAATGAAATCCTGATTGAACCACCGGAAACCGGATCAACGCAGACGTGGATCCAGGGCATCGCGCATTCCATCACCAAGCAGGTTGAACCCTAAAACCGTGATCATGATCGCGATACCCGGGAAGACCACCAGATGTGGAGCGGTGAAAATACTGTTACGTTCTTCTCCCAACATGAGACCCCATTCCGGGGTGGGGGGTTCTGCCCCGAGACCCAGGAAGGACAGCGCCGCGGCATCCAAAATGGCGCTGGCAATCCCCAACGTACCCCGGACGATTAATGGGGTAAGAGCGTTGGGCAGGATCCGATTGACAAGAATCCGAACCGGAGAGGCACCCAGGGCACGTGAAGCGGATACGAAATCGAGTTCTTTCACGGAAAGAATGCTGGCGCGCACCAGCCGGGCATACACAGGGATGGATACAATCCCGATGGCCAGCAGCGCATTGATCAGACCGGTACCCAGCACGCTGACGATGGCGATGGCCAGCAGCAGGCTGGGGAAGGCCATCAGTACATCCATCATGCGCATGATGAGATTATCAATCCACCCACCAAAAAAACCGGCCATTGAACCCAGCAGCACACCCGTGATGATGGCAAACGAAATGGTAGCCAGACCAATCTGTAGCGAAAGACGTGATCCAAAAATCACCCGGGAAAATAGATCGCGGCTGTTGCCATCAATGCCAAAAAGATGCTCTTCCTGGTCAGCCGGGCAGCCGAGTAGATGGATACAGGGAGGGGAGCGCCTGACGCTGTCTTTGAGCAGCTTTTCCGGGGGATATGGAGCGATTACATCCGCAAAAATCGCGATCAGGATCATCACGCCCAGCAACGCCATGCCAACCTGAGCGGAACGGTGGCGCACCAGCCTGCGTAAGGCCTCAACAAACGGTGACCTGCGTTCATGATGTGTTTTGATTTCTAAAACAGCAATATTCTGTTCAGCCATGAGTTCACCGTTATTCCAGCCGGATTCGGGGGTCAAGGTAAGCGTATGAGATATCAACCAGGAGATTGACAAAGATGAAAATCAACGCCACCATGATGGTAAAACCCTGTACCACGGGATAATCGCGTGACAGGATGGCCGCCACAAGCTGTGTGCCGACCCCGGGAAGCCCGAATACGGTTTCGGTCAATACCGCCCCTGAAAGCAGGCTGCCAAACTCCAACCCGATGATGGTGACAATGGGTATCCAGGCATTCCGC
>CAZHMZ010000293.1:0-2561 GCA_964532655.1 uncultured Anaerolineaceae bacterium | reverse complement strand
ACCACCACGATGTAGTGATATTTTTCAGCCGGGAATTTGGTGTTGTATTCTTCGATATTCCGTACGCCGACCTTGTTGAATTTGTGGTAACGGCTGTCCATTTGCTGCGTGATCCACTGCAGGGCGTTGATCACCATATCGGCTTCGGTCACCACCTTGTCCAGCAGATGAGGGATGCCGTTGTAGCCGGTCAGCTCCACACGCTTGGGATCTACCAGAATCAGCCGCAGATCGGCCGGCGAGTTGAACAACAGCAGGCTGGCCAGGATGCCGTTGACGCACACCGATTTACCGGAGCCGGTGGTACCGGCGATCAGCAGATGCGGCATGCGCGCCAGATCTACCGTGTAGGGTTTACCGGAAACATCCTTCCCCAATGCGAAGCGCAGGGGGGACTGGATGCGTTTGAACTGATTGTTGTCAATCACTTCCATTAAGGTGACCCGGCTGGTTTCGCGGTTGGGCACTTCCACGCCCACATAGCTCTTGCCGGGTACCGGAGCCTGTATGCGGATGCTGGGAGCGGCCAGCGCCAGCGCCAGGTCATCGGCCAGCGAGGAGATCTTTGCCACCCGCACGCGGGTACGGCCCTGGCGGGTCTCCAGGAAATCAGGCTCAATGCCGTACTGGGTGACGGTAGGGCCATGCTTGATATCCACCACATGCCCGGGCGCCCCAAACGAAGCCAGTGTATCTTCCAGCAGCCTGGCAATTTCCATATCAGAGCTTTCCTGCTGGGCGGCCGGGGTGGCGGGGTCAAGAATATCTTTCAGGGCGGGCAGTTTCCACACAGCGGCCGGGCGGCTGCGCACCACAACCGGTTGGATGACTGGCTGGGTGGGAACCTCACCGGGTCTGGCTGGTTTATCAGCCGGTTCACGCATCGGTTCAGCGGGTGTTTTCTCGGATGGTCGCTGCCTGGCAGGTGTAGCCTGTGATGCAACCGGCTGGTTGAGATCCCGTAGCGGTTGAAACGTATCGGGCAGTTGCACCGGGGCATCCGGCGGGATCATTTTTACTTCGGCCTGTACCTCACGGTTTTCCTGCTGCCAGCGGCGGATGATTTCTTCGATGAACTGGCGTAATTTGTCAATGGCCGGCATCACCCCGTGATACAGATCCCGCAGCGAGATATCAAAGGCAAACGTAATCGCGATCAGCAGCCAGGCGATCAACACCACCACCGTGGCGGCCATGCCCAGGCTGTCGACGAACAACTGGCGCAGAAAATGGCCGAGAATCCCGCCCGAGGTGGAAACCGCCTCAGAAGGCAGCCCGGATACCACCAGGCTGATCCACAACAGCACATTCAACAGAAGCAAAGTGATGCCCGCCAGACGCTCAAAGGTGAGCGGCGGAACCACCTCGCTGCGGCTGATCAGCAGCCACAGACCCAGGACGACAAAGGCCAGGCTGAAATAGTAGGCTCCCCAACCCACCAGCTTGAACCACAGACCAGACCACCACACCGCCACGGTGGCTTCTTTGCTGAACAGGGTTAAAAAGCTGATCAGCCCCAGCATGGCGATAAAGGCTCCGAAGAAGTCAAGCTTCTGCTCGCGGGTCAGGCCGTCCCACGCCGGGGTTGCCTTTGCGCGGCTGCTTCTACGCCCGGCTGTGGAGGAACGGGAGGTCTGTGACCGGCCCGAATATGATTTGGACCGGCTGACCGGTTTTTGCCGCACCGGTGTTTTTTTTACGGAACGGCTGCTGACGGGTTTACTTTTCAGTCCTGGAGTGGTTGTTTTTGGCACCTGGGTTAGTTCCCTCGCTAAAAATGGTTGAAACCATATGAAAACGGGTAAAATCTGCCGGGATTATAGCATATCCAATTTTTGCCGATTGAACTGGCATTCCTGCTGTACCATGCATAATCATTGCCAGTTTTTCAAAAGTAAACCGGGCTGACCGTATGATGTATTTCTGGTCAGCCCGGATGATTTCGATGTGTGGTGGTTGTAGATCAGTGGGTCTTCCGCCAGAGATACACGGCGGCAGCGGCTGTAACCACAGCGAGCGCTGAAAACAGATAGGTCACCCAGGGCGGTATCTCACCGGTTTTGGTCTGCCCGCTGGTAGGCTGCACGGAGGACTCGGGGATGGTCATCTGGTTGGCCTGATCATCCGGTTTGACGCCCAAAATAGGGCCGTTGTACTGGGTTTGGCTACCGTATGCCTGTGTGACAGTTTCATCACTGGCCTGCGGGGCGGCTTCTTCGGCTTCCGGGCTGGCCTGCTGCCTCAGCGTGTCAGGGCTCTCAGGTGAAGCCAAACCCCTTTCGGTGGTGGGGGTAGCCTGTGCTTGCAAGGGTTCAGCAGGCATTTCCTCTGTGGATGCATCCGCGGAGGTTTCCGGTGCGCTTTCACCTGTCAGGGTTTCCTGTTCGCTGGTGATGGTCTGATCAGGCGGAAGCATCATGGTCGTAGCGTTATCCTGTGTATAAATCGGTCCACTTTCCGGGCCTCCGCCGCCCTTTCCTTCAGCCATCACCTGCGGAGCCACCCCGCCCCAATAAATAATCTGCGGCTGCTCGGCGGCAGTTTCTGTATACCCATCCATC
>CAZHMZ010000292.1:0-2562 GCA_964532655.1 uncultured Anaerolineaceae bacterium | reverse complement strand
CCCAATCATCACAGTAATCCACAATTTCCTTGAACAGGGTCACGTCATCATGGAAAGAGAATCCGATATGCTTGATCTTGCCGTCTGCTTTGGCCTTGCGGAACCAATCCAGGGCATTGAGCTCTTTCATCTTCTCCCAGATGGGTTTCTGCAGGGCATGCATCAGATAGAAATCGATATGGTCGGTCTGCAGGCGTTCGATCTGCTGGTTGAAGTAGGTGTCAAAGTCCGCGTAGGTCTCGATCTTCCAGGTGGGCATCTTGGTGGCCAGTTTTACACGTTCGCGGTAACCGTCTTTGAGCGCCTTGCCTACCACACCCTCGCTCATCCCGCTGTGATACGGCCAGGCAGTATCTACATAGTTGACGCCGTTGTCGATGGCATGGCGGATCATGCGAATGGCTTCCGCTTCGTCAATTTTCGAGGTATCGCCGTCAATCACGGGCAGCCGCATGGCGCCAAAACCCAACGCCGAAACCTTCCAATCCAGTTTTCCAAATGGTCTGTACTGCATCAGGATCCTCCAAAGATGTGTGAATACCAATCAACTTTTCTCAAAACGAGGCACGCAAAATTATACCCTGTATCCGGCCTGTCTGATCCGCTTACAAGATGCAGATACCCGTGCGGAGGTAGGGTTAGCCCGGTCAGGCTGTTTTGATGCGCGCCTCCGCGCGCCGACCCAGCAGCGTGAGTGCGGCTGCCAGCGCCGCCAGAAACGCGGCCAGGTACAGCCCGGTGATCCACAGACTTGCGCCGTCCACCCAACTGCCGTAGATCAACCCGGCCAGCGTGCTAAACAACGCCACCCAGATCACATATACCCAGGCTTTCAGTTTACCGATGATGGTGGCGGTGACCAGAATGCTCTGCAGGCTCAACTCGGGGTCGGCCAGCAGGTAGGCCAGCAGCGGACCGCGATGCATGCCCAGGTGCAGGAACATCTGCGCGATGGGCACTTCCACCAGCGTGGGGAAGTACATAAACACCCCGAACACCACACCGATCAGGTTGCTGAAGAGGGTATTGTTGCCTGCCAGGCTCTCAATCCATTCCGGGCGGATGAGATGACGCACCATGCCCACCACAAACACACCCGCCAGCAGCAGCGGAAAGATCTGTTTCATGAAGCGCCATGATTCCCACAGCGTATCGCGCATTTCATCCCGGGTCAGCCGATTCTTCAGCATCCAACCCAGAGTCACCACCGCCAGCAGCGTGCCAAAAAACTTACCGGTCAGGTTGAGTGTCAGCGCGCCGTCCGCGGCTGTTACCCCCAGGCCGGCAATCAGCAAGGTAAAGCCCACCAGCCCCAACGTGATCCACGTCCAGCGGTTGATGCCCTCGAAAATGGGTTCAAAGCCCTTCCAGGCCGAAACAGCGATCAGGATCAGCATCACAATCAGCGCCGCGCCCTGTACGGTCACGCCTTCTTCACCGCGGCTTGCGTCAAACGGCACCAGTGTGGAGAGAAAGGTCTGGGCATCCGCCGCTCCCTGTGAGGGAATTTGCAGGGTGACATAGGAATTTTTCAGCAGCGGAATCTGGAAGGTACCAATAATCAGCAGCGCTACCATCACCAGCAAAAAAGCGACTGCCGGTTTGCGCATCTTAGCCTGCCCGGCAAACAGGTTGTCGGTGGCTTTGTCATGGGCAGCGTCTTCCTTATGGAAGAGGACCGACATGATGATACCGATACCGATGCCAAACAAGATCGACAGAACCAGGCGGGCAATGGCAATATCCAGCCCGATCACCGTGCCGGTATAGGTAAGCGCCAGGATGTTGATGGCCGGCGCCACAAACAGAAAAGTGATGGCCGGGCCCAGACCGGCGCCCTTCTTATAAATGCCGGCAAACAGCGGGATAACCGTGCAGGAGCACACCGCCAGCAAAAAACCGGCCACGGCCGATGCCGGGAAGGAAATCCATTTGGGCGTGCTGCGACCCAGATAGCGGGTGATGGTTTCTTTGGGAATGAGCGCGGACATGGCTCCGGCGATAAAAAAGGCCGGTAGCAGGCACAGCAGCACGTGCGCCGCCAGATAGGCAGCCAGGTTACCTGCGCCGCTGGACAGCATTTGAAGAATGAACGCAAAGAACGAGTCCATAGAAGATCCTTGTGATGAGATTTCTACCAGCCTGAACGGCCGGCGGGGTTTTGTTTACAGCGCGGATGTGATGAACGTGGTGATCTCGTCTTCACCCGGGATACGGCCGTAGGATACCACTTTCTCGTTAATCACCAGCCCGGGGGTAGCCAGGATGTTGTACTCCATGATTTTGGAATAATCGGTCACTTTTTCAATATTGGCTTCAATCGCCAGAGTTTCAACCACCTTGCGGGTCATCGCTTCCAGCTTTTTGCAGTTGGGGCAGCCGGAGCCCAGAACTTTAATACTGATCATCGCTTTCTCCTTGAGTTTCTTTCTTATTGGAATTGCATTTGGGGCAGGGGCAGTTACGCGGTTGCAGGTCGGTCTGTTGAGCATCTGCCTGCGTGAGCTGACGCAGCACATCTACCATGTCAAAGATGCGCGGGTCGCTCACACGGTAATACAC
>CAZHMZ010000291.1:803-2579 GCA_964532655.1 uncultured Anaerolineaceae bacterium | reverse complement strand
TGATACCTATAACCACAAGCCTGGTCGGAAAAAAGCGGAATTACTGCCGCGTATTGTGATCATGATCGATGAACTGGCCGATTTGATGTTCCTGGCACCTGACCAGGTTGAGCATGCCATTGTGCGTTTGGCGCAAATGGCGCGCGCCACCGGCATCCATCTGGTGGTTGCCACCCAGCGCCCCAGCACCGATGTCATCACCGGCCTGATCAAGGCCAACTTCCCCGCCCGCATTTCCTTCAACGTGGCTTCTTCAATCGATTCACGGGTGATCCTGGATGGCAGCGGTGCTGAGACCCTACTGGGGAAAGGCGACATGCTGTTTTTGAACCCGGAACGATCCACGCCGGTGCGAGCGCAGGGTGTGATCATCACCGATCAGGAGATTGATAAACTGATCGATTTCTGGCGCGAGTTTAATGTTCACCAGCCGGAAACCGCCCCTTGGGAAGAGATGATGGAGAGCGGGGACCCGGTCAGCGCGGATCACCTGGTGGAAGAAGCGATTAAGGTGGTGCGTGAAACACAGCATGCCAGCGCTTCGCTGCTTCAACGGCGGTTGCGGGTGGGATATCCACGTGCTGCCCGGCTGATTGATGAGCTGGAGGAGTTGGGGGTGGTGGGGCCATCACAGGGGGGTGGACGCGAGCGTGATGTTCTGGTTTCCGATCAGGATGAGGAAGACGAAGCCGATGAAAAGGATTCTCCGTTTGAGGCCAACGAGGATGTATAATTCTCTTTTGTGAACGTTACGCCAGGCAAATCAACATCGGCTCGGAGGTCGGAGATCAATACAGAATCGAAAGTGTTTACAGATCGCTTGCGGGAACAATTTAAACGTGTAATCGAACCCGCGGCAGGTTTTCTTTTACGGATCGGATTAACCCCCAATATGGTGACCCTGCTTGGCTGGCTGGGGCATGTTGCCGCGGCAGTACTGGCAGCGACCGGCCACTTCTTCTGGGCCGGCCTGGTCATCTTGATTTTAGCTCCCATGGATGCACTGGACGGAGCAATGGCCCGTCAACGGGGAATCACCAGTCAGTTTGGCGCTTTTTTTGATTCTGTGCTGGACCGCTACTCCGAGATGTTTCTCTACGGGGGGATTTTGGTTTATTATGCCTCTCACGGTGAAATGCTGGGTTCAATCCTGACTTTCTTCGCCATGATGGGCTCCCTGATGGTGTCATATACACGGGCAAGAGCCGAGGGTCTGGGTTTCACTGCAAAGATCGGGTTATTGTCACGTGTGGAACGTTATATCATTCTTATTCCGTCTTTGCTTTTTGGTATTATTCTGATTGGTATGGGTATCCTGGCTATCTTTACGAATATTACCGCGATACAGCGTATCCTGACTGTTTACCGGCAGGCTTCGCAGGCTGTTTCAGCGGAGAATTCTCTGAAAGGAAAATAATCATCATGCGCGAAGGATTTTTCATCGGTCCGCTTCTGATCCATTATTACGGTATTTTGATTTCTTTGGGCATTCTGGCTGCCACCTGGGTGGCAGTGAAACTTGCCAAACATGAAAATCTGGGTGAAGACTACATCTGGGATATGCTGCCTTGGGTGGTTCTGGCAGGCGTGGTGGGGGCGCGTGTCTGGCATATTCTCACACCTCCGCAATCCATGGTGGATATGGGCCTCACCACGCAATATTATCTCACCCATCCACTGGACGCCATCGCCATCTGGAAAGGCGGTTTGGGCATTCCGGGAGCGGTCATCGGCGGCGCGCTGGCTGCCTGGGTTTACGCGCGTGCTAAAAAGATA
>CAZHMZ010000291.1:0-793 GCA_964532655.1 uncultured Anaerolineaceae bacterium | reverse complement strand
ACCGGGTCTGGCGATCGCTCAGGCAATTGGGCGTTGGGGAAATTTTGTCAATCAGGAAGTATACGGAAGCCCCACCGATTTACCGTGGGCAATTTATATTGAACCGGCTTACCGTCTGCCCGAATTTGCCAACCAGGCTTATTATCACCCGTTGTTCCTGTATGAAAGCCTGGCCAACCTAATCATCGCCGGACTGTTGTTGTGGATGATTTTTAAGATGAAAGACCGGCTGGTCGGCATGGTCTTCCAGGTTTACCTGATTTTGTATCCAACGGTGCGCTTTTTGCTGGAGTTTTTACGCCTGGATCCCTCTCATGTGCGTAATTTGAATATCAACCAGACGCTCATGGGGGTGATCGCCATCCTGTCCGCGGCTACTTTGTTGTGGCGGCTGCTGAAACGCAAAAAGCAGGAAGATGCGATTGAGTACGAGGTTGTTGAGGATAATACCGCTGAAGCGACTCAGGTATCCGGACCTGACGAAACAATTGAGCAGGAAGAAACCGAAGCTGGTGAAGAAGGCCTGACTGCTGAGACAGACGAAGATACAGTGGATATGAGTGACGAAACAGAAGACAGCGCGGAAAATATGGAAGATGACCAGCGCGGTCCGGCTGATGAAACAAAATAAGTAGCTTGTATATAAAAGATAGAAAAAGCTCATTCACGATCTGTTGGCCGCGAATGAGCTTTTTTTTTACCAACCCTCAATAAAGGGCGTCCATTCCTCGTACCGGCTCAAATGATGGGCGAACACGTAATAAATGGTAGAAGGCGGCGGCTTGGGGGCGGA
>CAZHMZ010000290.1:0-2591 GCA_964532655.1 uncultured Anaerolineaceae bacterium | reverse complement strand
CCTTCCACCACCAGGGCAATCCCCAGGGCCATGCGGAACAGGGTTGCCAGAGCCGGCGCAGCTTTTGCGAAGGTATCCACGGCTGAGGCTTCCCAACCTAACTGTGCCAGTCCGGCTGGATCCAGATGGATGAGATCCGGTCCGGCAATCATCACACCCAGCAAAACCATGGAGGCGATGCTGGCCCCGATTTCAAACCAGCGCAAACCGGTTGTCCAACGCCGGGTTTGCAGCATCATCACACACTGCACCACACTCACCAGCATCATGGCGTTGATAAAGGGCAGGTAAGAGAAGAAGGCGGGTGTCAGCACGGGCACAATGATGCGCTCACCGCCCACAAAACCCCAGATCCCCAACCAGTGCGGGTAAATATTGAGCACCAGGAAACCCAGCAGGGTGAAAACCATTGTGGCAATCGGCTCGCTCAGCTTGATCTCAGCCGGATCCGGCTCTACTTCCATCTTGCGCGGGTCCCATTCCTCTTCCTGCAGCCAGTTCTTTTCCGGAACCACCCGCTCAAGGATGGCGAACACCAGCACCAGGTTGCCAAAAGCCGCAACCAATGCACTGATCAGGCTGGCAAACGATTCGAGCATGGCCTGCGCCATGGTCTGCCCGGCCTCCGCTCCCTGCGCCAGATCAATGCCCATGGTGACTGCCAATACCACGGCTACCACAGCCAGCACAATGCGGCTCACCATCCAGAAGAATGGGAAGATACGCGGGCCGATAATGTATTTTGGCTTCTCATAAGAAGCGGCCATATCTTCCGGGCGCCCTAACTTTTTAAGGATCTCCACCAACAGATCTTCATTGCGTTCGCGGCCTTGGTTTTCGACCGCGTCATCCACGGCATCCTCAATCAGCGAGCGGATCTCCTGCTCGATATCAGCGCGATTTTTCCCGGTCAGATGCTTTCCGACTTCGTTTACATATTGATCGACCAGATTCATTTTTCCTTCTCCTTACCCAAAATTGTTTCCATAATTCCAGCAAGGCGGCTGTACTCACCGGTCAGCACCTCAAGCGTCCGGCGGCCGGCCGCACTGGTGATGTAGTACCGGCGGGGGCGGGCTTCTTCCAGCTTCCAGATGGATTCCAGCAGACCCTGGCTCTCCAATCGACGCAGCAGCGGGTACAGTGTGCCCTGGTCAATTTCAAGGCCCTGGTCTGCCAGCAGCCTCAGGATGGAGTAGCCGTACTGCTCCTGACGCAGTTCCGCCAGCACCGCCAGGGTGATAATTCCCCGGCGCAGTTCCTGAATAATATTGGATTGAACAGTATCGTTTTCCATAGTATATCCTTGTCAATATAATACTATGTGTCACACAGTATGTCAAGAGGGAATATTGAATTCCTGAAAATCTATTACGATCGGGCTCTTGCTGCAGTTGACATAAGGTATCTGATTCGGGTGTAATTGAAGCATGGGAAAATTAATCTATCTGATTACCACATCAATAGATGGCTTTGTAGCGGATCAAAATGGTGATTTCGATTGGGCGATGCCGAGCGAGGAAGTGCATGCTTTCGTTAATGACATTGCCCGGAATGCGAGGACCTCACTCTTAGGCCGCAATATGTATGAAACCATGAAGGTATGGGAGACGATCCCCACCGAGGGTACAGGCGAAGGCATGGACGGCCCCAGTGAGGCGATGAATGACTACGCCAGGATCTGGCGGGCATCCCGGAAGATCATTTATTCTTCTACCCTTTCGGAGGTCTCAATCGCCAATGCGACGATTGAGCGGTCATTTGACCCCGAAACCGTCCAAAAGATGGGGGCGGAGTCGGATCATGATATTGACATCGGCGGTCCGCGCCTGGCGTCTGAAGCCATCCGGGCCGGTATCATCGATGATTATCACCAGATCATCGCTCCTCATATTATCGGAAACGGTCTGCACTGGTTACCGAAAGGCGTACAGCGCAAGCTGAAGCTGGTGGATGTGCGTAAGTTTAACAATGGTTTTGTGTATCTTCATTTTCGCAAAATATGAGAGGCGGGGATGATTGGCAGCGGTGAAGCCTCCACTGCCTGGGGGTAACGCGATCAGTGTGTGATTGTGTACTGTGTGGATACACACTCTTTTGTCATCCTGAGCCGGTGTCCGCACCGCAGCGAAGGATCGGCTAAGAGGTAATTAATGACGGTTCCAGATATGGAAGTATTTATGATTGTCTCTCGGGCGGATTTCTCCGTGTCAGACAGCAAAAAGCGCTGTCTGACCCTACGAAATGACACCAAAAAGGATTGATCTCTCTGCCAGCATCGTCTGCGCACGTATACCCATTATGTCATCCTGAGCGCAGCGAAGGATCGGCTAAGGAATGATTAACAACGGTTCCAGATATGGAAGTATTTATGATTGTCTCTCGGGCGGTCCGCCGCCAGCGGATTTCTCCGTGTCAGACATCAAAAAGTGCTGTCTGACCCTACGAAATGACACTAAAAGACAATGATCCCTCTGCCAGCATCTTTTGCACACCCTTACCTCTCCTGTCATCCTGAGCCGGTGTCCGCACCGCGGCGAAGGATCGGCTAAGGGATGATTACTGACGGTTCCAGATATGGAAACATCACC
>CAZHMZ010000289.1:0-2604 GCA_964532655.1 uncultured Anaerolineaceae bacterium | reverse complement strand
TGATCCAGTTTTTCAAACTCGCCGGGCGCCAGCAGGCTGTCCAGCCCGTTTTTCCACACCGTGCGGGCGTAGTCATCCAGCAGGTCTTTTTGTTCAAAACCCATCTCATGCGCAAAGCGCTCGGCGCCCTGCCCCACCAGCATGACATGCGGCAGGCTCTCCATCACCTTGCGGGCGATGGAAATAGGGTGTTCATATCCCTTAATCGCTCCCACCGCGCCGGTGGAAAGCGAGTTACCGTCCATGATGCTGGCGTCCAATTCCACCTGGCCCAAAAAGTTGGGATAGCCGCTGAAGCCAACCGAATGATCCTCCGGGTTGGATTCGACCAGCCGGATGCCGGCTTCCACCGCGTCCATAGCTGATCCGCCTGCCTTCAGCACGCGAATCGACTCTTTGATGCCAACATTCCCATTGGTGCTCGTGACAACAATCATTGGCTCACCTCTTATGAAATTGATTGAGTTCGTTTTTTGAAAAGAAAGCCCTATTTAGCTGCCGTTCTCGTAATTTGCAAAAATTCTTCCGGTTTCAGGCTCGCTCCGCCCACCAGCGCGCCGTCAATATCCGGCTGGCTGAAGAATTCGGCCGCATTTTTGGAGGTGACCGAACCGCCGTACAGTACCCGCGTCGATTGGGCAATCCCATCGCCAAACAGCGCTGCCAGAGTGGGTCGGATCATATCCTTCACCACCTCGTTGGCATCGGGTCCGCTGGATGCCAGGCCTGTACCAATTGCCCAAACCGGCTCATAGGCAATCACCAGAACACCGGCTTCCGCCACGGTCAGGCCCTGCAAACCGTCGCGCACCTGGCGGATGATCACACCTGCGGTCTGGCTACCCTGCCGCTGTTCAAGCGTTTCACCCACACATACAATCGGGATCAATCCCGCGGAAAGCGCCACCTTCACTTTGCGGTTGACCGTTTGATCGGTCTCGCCGAAATACTGACGCCGCTCGGAATGCCCGATGATGACGTACTGGCACAGCTCTTTGATCATAGCTGCCGAAACCTCACCGGTATAAGCGCCGGAAGCTTCCCAATGCAGGTTTTGTGCTCCCAGGCCAATCTCCAATCCGGAGACCAGGGTAGAAACAGCAAACAAAGCGGGAAACGGCGGGCAGATCACCCGTTCAACACCGTGCATCGAATCGAGATCGGGCAGCATCGCCTGCACCAGTGCGAGCGATTCCTTGACGGTTTTATTCATTTTCCAGTTACCGGCAACAAGTGGTTTTCGCATGTGTACCTCTTTGCTAAGAAGAATCATCGGGCTGCTGACGTCCATCGCCCGGTTAATGGAGTGCGAATCAATGAAAATGCAATCTCATTATACCTTAGCCACAAAAAATAACGCCCCTGTGGAAACAGGGGCGAGTAATGGTCTGTAGATTTGATTAGCTCGGGTGCGAGGCAACCACTTTGGTGTAGGTGTTGAATTTGGGCGGATTCTCAATCGCCTTTTTCACCGCACAGGTATTGGCGCTTTTGATCAACGCATCACGATACTGAGCCGGGAAGGTTTCGGGCACCTGAATTTCAATATCGATCTGATCCAGATGACGGGTGATCGGATTTCGGACCATTCGTTCAACCACCTGAATTCCTTCTGTCGGGAGACCGCGTTGCTGACAGAAGCTCATCACATAGAAACCGGCGCAGGTCGCCAGAGAGACCAGGAACAATTCAAAAGGAGAGGGGTCTGACCCATCCTGATTGGTCTGAACATCCAAACCGCGATAATGCGCATCTACCCGCTGACCACCGGGGAAATCGACGAGAATCTCCATAAAAACTCCTCCATGCAAACTTGTATTTTATGATCACCGATCTTTAAGCCGTAACGTGTCTACTGAGTGCACACATTGTAACGGAACTTATCATTTTTGGTGTCATTGAATCTTTCGATGTTCGAAAATAGAAAAGGTTACAGAATCCCTAATGAGAGGGAGCAATCACTCCTCAGCGTTTGATCCCGGTGGTCGAAATCCCCTGCATAAAATAGCGCTGTCCGATGAAGAAGATGATGATCATGGGGATGGTGATCAGCACACTGGCCGCCAGAACAATTTCCCACTGCATCTCACCGCCCTGACCAAATCGATCTAAAATGGTTTTAAGCCCGCGCGGCAGGGTATACAACGAAGTGGTCTGCAGATAAATCAAAGGGCGCAGTAAATCGGTCCAGGCAGCCTTCAACTCAAAAATAAAAATCACAATCATGGCATTGCGGGTGAGCGGGAAAGCGATATCTTTCCACAGCCGGAAGTATCCGGCTCCATCCACGCGGGCTGCATCAAACAGCTCTCTGGGTAGACTGAGGTAGAACTGCCGCATCATAAAAATGTAAAACGCCGAACCAAACAGGTTCCCTGCCCATAACGGTGTGAGCGAATTGACGAAACCGAGCTTATTCCAGATAAGAAACACCGGGATCATGGTCACCGCCGCTGGCAGCATCATGGAAGCGATGACCAGCATGAACAGGAAGTTACGCCCCGGGAAGCGGAAGTACGAAAAGCCAAACGCGATCAACGAGCAACTGATCGTCACCGAGACGGCGGCCAGTACACTGACCACAATACTGTTTTTGAACCAGGT
>CAZHMZ010000288.1:0-2627 GCA_964532655.1 uncultured Anaerolineaceae bacterium | reverse complement strand
CCGCGCCTTCGCCGATGCGGCGCAGGGCTTCGCCCAGGTTGCGGCAGCCGCACACAAACGGCACTTTAAAATCGTGCTTGAGGATGTGATGGGCCTCGTCCGCCGGGGTGAGCACCTCGGATTCGTCGATATAATCCACCCCGATGGATTCGAGGATTTGCGCCTCTACAAAATGACCGATGCGGCACTTGGCCATCACCGGGATAGTGACCGCGTCCATGATTTGCAGAATTAATTCGGGGTCGCTCATGCGCGCCACGCCGCCCGTCGCGCGGATATCCGCCGGGACGCGTTCCAGCGCCATCACAGCGCACGCGCCGGCATCTTGAGCAATTTTGGCGTGTTCCGCAGTGACCACATCCATGATCACGCCGCCCTTCAGCATTTGAGCCAGCCCTTTTTTGACTGCAAAGGTAGCTACCAATTTTTTAGGCATTCCTTCCTCCACAACAAATACATGTAATCTTGTCCGGATTCTACCACGCCTGAGGCCTGGCTCGATACCGGAACAATTGCAGCTTCGCTGTACGGGAGGTTCAAAAGGAGGGCCCGCGCCGGGGAATCAAAAAACACCCCTACGGGTGTTTTTCTTTGAGGCGACGACGGGATTTGAACCCGTGATGAGGGTTTTGCAGACCCTTGCCTTGCCACTTGGCCACGTCGCCAGTACATATCTGGGCATATAAACGAGTTTTCTTGATAGTTTTCCCATATTTGGCGGTTAAATTCGTCTCAAAAAGGATGGGAAACATGGAGAAAATAGAAGCGCGGCAAGGGTCTATCGAAGAAATTACCCTCAATGATTCGTTAAGTTATTGGGCTGAAAGTTTCCTTTTCGATCGAAAATCACAAAATATGTCACCTGGAACGCTCTATTATTACCAGGTCAAAATGAAAACATTCCTTGGGTATTGCGAAAATCAACAGATTACCGGGATAAACCAGATCGGTCCAAATGAGCTACGCCGATTCATGACATGGCTTGAAGAAAGCGGCCACAATGCCGGCGGGCGGCATGCAGTATACCGGGCCGTGAAAACGTTCTTTCTCTGGTATGAAAGTGAAGTGGAGCCAGACAACTGGAAAAACCCAATTCGTAAGGTAAAAGCTCCCCGGGTTCCTACTGAACCGCTGGATCCGGCGCCTATGGAAGATATTCAGGCCATGGAAAAGACTTGTGACAATAGTTTTATGGGCTGCCGGGACAAAGCGATTTTACTTACTCTTTTGGATACCGGCATTCGGGCAAGCGAATTACTGGATATCGACCGTGAAGATTTGGATTTGATAACTGGATCAATCCTTATTCGCCAGGGTAAAGGAAGAAAGCCGCGGACTGTCTTCCTGGGAACAAAATCAAAGCGTGCAATACGGGCGTATTTGAAATTTGGCGTTGTTTCAGGAACTGCATTATGGGTAAGCGTAGATGATCAAACCAGATTAACGTATTCTGGGCTGAAATGGATTGTTATTCGTCGGGCAAAACTGGCGGGCGTGCAGTCATTCGGTTTACATGCCTTCAGACGTCAATTTGCGTTGACCATGCTCAGAAATGGAGTCGATGTGGTCACCCTTTCCCGCCTGATGGGGCATACTTCGCTTGCCGTGCTGAAGAAATACTTGAAGCAAATCAATACAGACTTGCAGGACGCGCATATCAAAGCCGGTCCGGTGGATCATGGGAAATTCTGAAAATCGAATCACTCTGTAGGGGGCATGAAAAACGGCTCCGATCAGGGAGCCGCTCTATCATGCTGAGTTAATCTATGGGGCCTTTTCCCCACGGGATTGGTTCTTTAGAGTTAGTAGGGCCGGCCGGTGATGAAAACGAACCGCCTAAATCGGAAATTTGGCGAAGAACATCCGGGACAATTTCTACCAATTCAACCAAATTCAAATCAGTCATTTTCTCCAGTCTTTGCCGTTCAGTGTACCAGGACAAAAGAACAACATTGCTAATCAGGTCAATTACCTGTTTCGGTGCTCCGTTGTTCTCGAGGTAATTTGTTAATGCTTCTTGGGCGTGTTCTTCTAAAGCATCAATGAATTCAGCGGGAATATTCTCGCCCATTTTCGTTAAGGCTGAATTATAGAAATCAATTTCATTTTCTGTTATTTGTTTTTGGTTCATGATTTTACCTTTCATCTAATTGATTAGTTGATTAGTATTCAGTATAACGTGATGCATTCTGCTTGTCAAGTAGTCAATTAGCTGATATTATTATGGTGTAACTTATTGAATCAACGAGAAAACGAGAGGAAGAAAATGTCACCGATCAAATTAAGAATTTCTGAATTGATGGAAAACCAGGGCATGACCGTGAAAGATTTGGCAGAAAAGGCGCATATTGCCTATAACACCGCTCTGGCCTTAAAGCGTGGATCCATGACACGTATTGACCTGGAAACAATGGATAAACTTTGTGACCTGTTCAAGTGCGAACCCGGGGATTTGCTTATCAAACAAGATAAATCGGCATGAAATGCCCGTTTTCCGGCGTTGCTCAGTATGAGGGGGGGATTTTACACGGCCAGGCCTGCAAAACCGTTTCTAGAGGCTCCCAGCCCCCCTCATACTGAGGTCTGCTGCAGAAAGGTCCATTTAATGGGGTTCATACAATTCAAAT
>CAZHMZ010000287.1:0-2629 GCA_964532655.1 uncultured Anaerolineaceae bacterium | reverse complement strand
GCTTTTTGCCGCGCCAGTTTACGTACCGGGGCAGCCGGCTGGTGTATTCATACGGTATTGCTGCCCTGGCGGGCATCTCCAGCTTGCTGGTGATCGTGTTTCAGGCCAGCGTCACCCGTCTGATCCCGCTGTATGCCATCGGCGTTTTTCTTTCCTTTACCCTTTCACAGGCCGGAATGGCGCATCGATGGTGGAAATCGGGGCATCTGGAAAAAGATGTCAGCATTCAGGAACGCGGTTCCACCCTGCGCTTTGATAAAAAGTGGAAACAAAAGATGATCATGAATGGGTTTGGGGCTATCACCACCCTGTTTGTCATGATCACATTCGCGTCTATCAAATTCCATGACGGCGCATGGTTGATCGTTCTGCTGATCCCGGTGCTGGTGCTGGCTTTCTCTTCCGTTCATCGCCATTATCAAAAGCTGGCCAACCAGCTTTCTCTGGAGGGCAGCCGTCCGACTGCACCGGCCATCACCCGCAACCGGGTGATCATGCTGATCAGCGGCGTTCACCAGGGCACGCTCACAGCCCTGCGCTTTGTTCGCACGCTCTCCACCGATATCACCGCCGTACACGTATCCATCGACCCCGATGAAGCGGATAAGGTGAAAGCCAAATGGAACAAATGGGGCGACGGCATCCGCCTGGTGACGCTCAACTCACCGTACAGGCTGTTGATTGAACCGCTGATGGACTACCTGGATAAGCTGGAATCCGTCATTGCCCCGGGGGAAATCATCACGCTGGTGGTGCCGCACTTCATTCCGCAGGTGGGCTGGACCAAAGCATTGCACATGCGTACCTCAGAAACGCTCCGGCATGTTTTGCTGAACCGCTCCAATATCATCATTATCGAAGTGCCATATCAGGTAAAATAGGGTTGTGATCGCGAAAGTCGGCCTGCAAGGCAGGAAGAACAGCCTGCGGTTTACGATATTGAGGTATTTATTTCCGGCTGTATTGGTGGGTCTGGTCACCGCAGCCGGATTTCCGCTTCAGCGCATCCTGCATCCCACCAATTTGCTCATCCTTTACCTGTCGGTGGTGGTGATTTCAGCCATCTACGCGGGGCGGGGGCCGGCGGTGCTCACCTCTTTCATGGGCATGATCACATTCGATTATTTCTTTGTAGAGCCCAAATTGAGCCTGACGGTGGCTGACTCGCAGTACATCATCACGCTGGTTGGGTTTCTATCCATCGCTCTGATTATCAGCAGTTTGACCGCCCAGGTGAAAGAACAGGTGGCCAGGGTGCAGACGCGCGAGGAGCAGACAGCCGTGGTCAACCTTCTCAGCCGCGATCTGGCAGCCGCTTCAGGCCTGGCGCGGGTGCTGCAGGTGATTGTGGAGCACAGCCGCAATGCGCTGGGGGGCAGTGTGTGCATTTTGCTGCCGGGCCCGTCCGGACGTCCGCAGGTGGCAGCCGCCAGCCCGGGCGCTGAGTGCCGTACCAACGCGGTGGAATACGCCGGGGTGATGCTGGGCGGCGATGTACCCTCAGACCAGGAAGGGCTGGAGCAGTATCACTTCATCCCGCTTAAAACACCGGCCGGCATTCAGGGCATCATGATCGCGCAAATCGCGGGTGAAAATGCTCCGCAGATGGATTTTTCACGCCAGTCGGAAGCCTTTTTCAACCTGGCGGCACTGGCCATCGAACGGGCCACTCTGGGTGAGAAAGCCAACCAGGCCAAAGTGCTGGAATCATCGGAAAAATTACAAACCGCCCTGCTGGGCTCCATCTCGCATGATCTGCGCACGCCCCTGGCAGCCATCTCGGGTGTGCTGGACAGCCTGAACGAGAGCGAAACCGCCAACCCTTCCATCACCCTCGACAGGCAGGCGCGTATCGAGTTGATCCAGACCGGTCTGGAAGAAGTGACCCGTTTGAACCAGTTGGTAGGGAACATTCTGGATATGACGCGTCTGGAAGGCGGCGCTATGCGTCTGAAGCTGGAAGAGATCGATTTGCAGGATTTGATCGGCACCAGTCTGCATCGCCTGAGTAATCGTCTGAACGGGCACCCGGTCAGCGTGGATCTGGAACCTGACCTCCCCTATCTCAAACTGGATTTTGTGCTCATGGAACAGGTGCTGGTCAACCTGCTGGATAACGCCGCCAAGTACTCGCCGGATGGGTCGCCCATTGAGGTAGAGGTGAAATGCCACCCGGACGGGGTGCTGATTGCCATCCACGACCGGGGCATTGGCATACCGGCTGAGTCACTGGATATGATTTTTGACAAGTTCTTCCGCATCAAATCGGTCGATGGGGTGACCGGCAGCGGTCTTGGGCTGACCATCTGCAAAGGGATTGTGGAAGCGCATAACGGCCGCATTTGGGCAGAAAACCGCACGGACGGCGGGTCGAGTTTCATGATTTTGCTGCCGTACTGGCAAGCTGACACGTCAGAAAAATCAAGGGAGTGATCATGGCAGAAGGGGTGCGTATTCTTATTGTGGACGATGAACGCCAGATCCGGCGCATGTTGAACACCTCGCTCACGGCGCACAAGTACATCGTGCAGGAGTCCATCAACGGCAGCTCGGCCCTGGCGGATGCTGCCGATTTTCGGCCGGATATCATCCTGTTGGATCTGGGCCTGCCGGATATGGACGGGCTGGA
>CAZHMZ010000286.1:0-2632 GCA_964532655.1 uncultured Anaerolineaceae bacterium | reverse complement strand
TCCAGGATTACGCCTTTGCCATCCGGCAGTACACCCAGGCTGCCCTGCGCGATGTGATCGGCAACAGCGAAATGGATTTTGTACTGACCGAGCGCGAATCGATTGCCGACAGCATCCGCAAGATCGTGGATACCGAAACCGATGGGTGGGGTATCGATGTGGAATCGATCAAAATACAGGAAATTGAACTGCCCGCCGAGATGAAACGCGCCATGGCCAAGCAGGCCGAGGCAGAACGCGAACGCCGTGCGGTGATCATCGCTTCACAGGGCGAACTGAGCGCCTCCGACAACCTGCGCCAGGCGGCCGAAAACCTGTCGAAGAGCAGCGGCGCGCTGCATCTGCGCACCCTGCAAACCATCCGTGATATTGCCGCCGATCCCTCGGAGAAGATCATCCTGTTCGTCCCCTCCGATCTGGGCAACTCGCTGTCTTCGATCCTGCAGAAAAAGGATTAACCCGCCGTGATCAGGCTGGAAAACAACAAACGCTATCTGCAACTCGCCTTCAACCACGACATCGCCACGGTCGCGCGGGTGATGCCGCGGATTCCATCCCACCCGAATATCTTTATCGAAGCCGGTACGCCGTATATCAAAAACGAAGGCATGAACGGCATCCGTACGCTGCGCAAAGTATGGAATGGCGTGGTGGTGGCAGATCTTAAGACCACCGATGGCGCGGCTGGCGAAACAGCCATGGCCGCTGAAGCCGGCGCCAACGCCGCCACGGTGATGGGAAGCTGCCCCACCGAAACGCTGGATCTGTTTATCGCGGCCTGTCGTCAGCACAGCCTGCTCTCGATGATCGACATGCTGGGCGTGGAAGACCCACTGGAGGTGATGCTGCCGTTAAAGAACCCGCCCGATGTGGTGGTGATCCACCGCGGCCGCGATGAAGAATCCACCCGCGGCAAGGTGATCCGCTACCGGCAGGTCAACCGCATCCGCAGCAAGTATGATGTGATCATCTCGGCTGCCGGCGGTGTGGATTTGCGCGAGGCCCGCAGCGCCATCTTCAACGGAGCCAATATTGTGGTGGTTAATCTGGTACACCCGGCCGAAGGCTGGGAAGGGATTCCGCTCACCGGTGATATTCGCGCCACCGTGCAGGAATTTCTACAGCAAATCGCCTGACCAAAAGCTCAGCTTTCTCTTACTTTTTCTCACCGCCGCGCCGAAAACCCCAGGCGCGGCGGTTACTTAGTGTCTCTCAAAAAACGTACGTGATTGTCATATAAATATTTGACAAAAACTTAACATCTTTCCCATTGACGGGAATTTTTTATCCGATTATGCTTGTTAGCATCCTAACAATTATATTTTATGGAGGAAACCATGCCGCCCATACGTGCCATCGGGTTTGAGGTAAAAACGCTCACCAACCTGATCCGGCAGCAGATCAACCAGAGCCCGCTCGGGCAGGAGATGGAAGAGCTGACCGGCATCCAGGGCTGGATCATCGGTTTTCTGTATGAAAACCAGACCGGTGATCTCTACCAGCGTGATATCGAAGCGCGCTTCAAAATCCGCCGCTCCACCGTCACCGGGGTGCTTCAACGCATGGAGCGCAGCGGGCTGATCCTGCGTGAGTCGGTAGCACAGGATGCGCGTCTTAAAAAACTGGTGCTTACCGAAAAAGCCGTCCGGCTGCACAAACGGGTGATCCAGGAACTGCAGGCAATCGAGCTCCGTTTGCGAACCGGTCTCACGGACGAAGAACTTGATCTGTTTTTTACACTGATGGAACATATGAAACAGAATATGGTATCATCGGCTGTTTCTCATAAACTCGGTACCGGGAATAGCGCTCCGCAGTCATCACCACAGACAGAGGAAAGGATTCAATGATCAGACGACTGGTAAGTTGTATCAAACAATATCGAAAAGACACCATCCTGAGCCCGCTTTTAATCTCGATGGAAGTGGTGATGGAGGTGCTCATCCCGTATCTGATGGCAAGCCTGATCGATAACGGTATTGAAACTGGCAATATGCCGTATATCTGGAAGATGGGCCTGGTGCTGGTGCTCTCAGCGCTGGTTTCACTGATTTTTGGTACGCTGGCAGGCATCACCGCCGCCAACGCTTCGGCGGGATTTGCCAGCAATTTGCGCCAGGAGATGTATTACCGGGTGCAGAACTTTTCGTTTGCCAATATTGACAGATTCTCGGCAGCCAGCATCATTACCCGCCTGACCACCGATGTAGCCTATGTCCAGCAGGCCTTTATGATGATCATTCGTATCGGGGTACGCGCCCCGGTGATGATGATTTTTTCACTGGTGATGGCATTCTCCATCAACTCCCGTCTGGCGCTCATCTTTGTGGTGGTGCTGCCGTTTTTGGCGCTAGGTTTGTTCCTGATCATCCGCAAGGTGCATCCCATTTTTGAGCGTGTTTTCCGCACTTATGACAGGCTCAACAACGTGGTGCAGGAAAACCTGCGCGGCATACGCGTGGTCAAATCGTTTGTGCGGGAGGATCATGAGGTCCGCAAGTTTGAAGCGGTATCACAGGATATCTACAAAGACTTCACCAAAGCAGAAAAAATGATTGCCTGGAACGCGCCCATGATGCAGACCGCCGTGTATACCTGCATCCTGCTGGTTTCATGGATCGGCGCAAAGCTC
>CAZHMZ010000285.1:0-2632 GCA_964532655.1 uncultured Anaerolineaceae bacterium | reverse complement strand
GACGCAGCACATCTACCATGTCAAAGATGCGCGGGTCGCTCACACGGTAATACACATTCCAGCCGTCGCGCTGATCCTCGATAATGCCGGCCTGTTTGAGCACTGAGAGCTGCTGTGAGATATACGCCTGACGCTGGCCCAGCACGGCTTCCATGTGGCAGACACAGGCTTCATCCTGGCGTAAAATATCCAGGATAGCCAGCCGCACCGGGTGACTGATGGCGCGCAACAGGGCGCTGCCCGTTTCATACACATCTGCATTTTGTTCGTGATTTGAATTCATATTCATATTTTTGAATATCCTGCAATATTATATACCTGTTTGCAAGTGTTGTCACGAGGTAAAGAACAAATTTCGCTTTTTTGGATGAAGAAAGGAAGAATATACCCGCGTATGATGATTTTCAGCAGATCAATTATCTGACAAATCAATCCAATTTACTGCTTGACAACCCTACAAAAAATTATATAATTCAACGTGTATTGAACTAATTTCAAGTGATCGGAAATCCCATGAATGAATCTACCCTGGTTTCAACAGCCGGCAAACTCAAGGCGCTGGCCGAACCCAACCGGCTCAAAATTATCCAACTGCTCAAACAAGGTGTGCACTGCAATTGCGAACTGGGCGAACAACTTAAAATGGCCCCCAATCTCATCTCGCATCACCTGCGTGTGCTGAATGAAGCCGGATTAATAGAGACCGAACGCGATCAAAACGATGCGCGCTGGGTTTACTTCAGCCTGAACACCGTGGCGCTGGATGAACTGAGCGCGGAACTGTCTGACATCCTGGATACCCGCCGGATCGAACCGCGCGACCCTTGCTGCGGGCCGTCGCGCAAACAACGTGAGTCTGAAACCGCTTCACCATCTCGCTGTGCATAAGGATACCGGGGATGAAAAATAACCGCACCGAAGTATATGTCGATCCGCAGGGGCATTTGATACTGCCGCCGGCGCTGGCCGAAAAACTGGGCATCCGCCCCGGTGACAGCCTGCTGCTGCAGCAGAACCATGATTCCGTCACCATTTCCCGCCCCATCCATACCATCGCGCGCGTCAATATTGAACTCACCAACCAGTGCAATCTCAACTGCCTCACCTGCATGCGCAATACCTGGGAAGAACCGGCCGGTATGATGCGCATGGATGTTTTCGAGCGCATTCTGGCCGATCTGAAAACGCTTAACCCGGTGCCGATGGTCTTTTTTGGCGGGTTTGGTGAACCCCTGCTGCACCCGCATTTGCTGAATATGATCCGGGCGGTCAAAGAGATAGACGCGCGGGTGGAGTTGATCACCAACGGCACCCTGCTGGATGACCGTATGGCTCAGAACCTGGTGGAACTGGAGCTGGACTGCCTGTGGGTCTCGCTTGACGGCGCCAACCCGGACTGTTATGCCGATGTGCGCCTGGGTGCGGCCCTGCCGCGTGTGATTGACAACATGAAGAACCTGTACCACCAGCGCGTGATGCACCACAGCACCCTGCCGCAAATCGGGGTGGCGTTTGTAGCCATGCGCCGCAACATCTCCGATCTACCAGAGCTGATCCGCCTTTCCGCGCAGTTCGGCGCCCGGCATTACTCCATCAGCAACGTGCTGCCGCACACCCCCACCCTGCAAACTGAGTTGCTGTACCGCCGCAGTATGTACGATATCGCCTGGCTGCAAAATGACGTGCTGTCCAACATCGATCTGCCGCGCATGGATGTGGATCTCACCACGCTGCAGGTCTACAGCGATTTGCTCAAATCCGGCTACCGCACCAACCTAGGCCCCGACCACTCCAGCGAGCATGTGGATACGTGCCCCTTCCTGGCCAAAGGCAGCGTCAGCGTACGCTGGGATGGACAGGTAAGCCCCTGCCTGCCCCTGCTGCACACGCATCCTGCCTATCTGGATGACCGGTTACGCACCTCATACGAGCATTTCTTTGGCTCGGTGAAAGAGCAGCCTCTGCCCGCCATTTGGAACAGCGCTGAATACCGCGATTTCCGGGTACGGCTGCAGTCGTTTGACTTCTCGCCGTGTGTGATGTGCAACAGTTGTGAGATGGCCAATGACAACAAAGAAGATTGCTTTGGCAGCACTTTCCCGGCCTGCGGCGGATGCCTGTGGGCGCAGGGATTAATTCAATGTCCGTAACTGAAACTCTTTAAGAGGAGATTTCGATGACAACTGCTCAAACAAAACCGCGCCGTTTGTCCTTTCTGGACCGCTTCCTCACCCTGTGGATCTTTTTAGCCATGGCGGTGGGGGTGGGCATCGGCTATTTCTTCCCCCAGGCGGTCAACCGGTTCAACGCGGCTGTCTCGGTGGGCACCACCAACCTGCCCATCGCGATTGGACTGATTTTGATGATGTACCCCCCGCTTGCCAAGGTGCACTACGAGGAACTGGGCGACGTCTTCCGCAACTGGAAGGTGCTGGGGCTTTCGCTGCTGCAGAACTGGGTGATCGGCCCGCTGCTGATGTTCCTGCTGGCTATTGTCTTCCTGCCGGATAAACCCGATTATCTGACCGGTCTGATCATGATTGGGCTGGCGCGCTGTATTGCCATGGTGATTGTGTGGAACGACCTGGCCCAAGGCGACCGCGAGTACGCCGCCGGGTTGGTGGCCTTCAAC
>CAZHMZ010000284.1:0-2657 GCA_964532655.1 uncultured Anaerolineaceae bacterium | reverse complement strand
CGGCAGAAGAAGTATGGCAGGTTCGTCCGCCGCCCATCCAATTGTACAACGATTCAGATAAACGTAATCAGTTTGATTGCATCGTATTACCGATCAACCATTTTCTGTATTCTGGCGGTATTAGGCATTGATGCTTCCCTGCCAGCTATTCTACATACAATCCACTTTGAATTACTCTATCAGGCAGTAAGGGAGAAAAATCACGCAGGTTAGCTGCCAGTTCTTCCTGTGCATCAGCGGTGATCACATAGAACGAGACATAATCATCTCCACAAACCACATTATAACCAAGTGCCCACTCGCCTACCTTTACCCATTCGGGTGGGATCACCCCCCTGAACCAGTTCTCAAAAATGATCACCACCTGAGTTTCATGATCCTTTGTAAGTTGAGCCAACGTAAAAGGATAATAGGTGCCGCCCAAAATTTCTCGCGCTACCTCAATACTGCCCAGCCCCCATAAATCCAATACCTGTGATCCAGACATGAAACTAACCAGGCCGATATCATTGACTGCCACAGTTTTTCCACTGTAATATTTTTGGAGGAACCTTCCCATCTGATACTGCTGATCGTGAATGTTTTGAACAGCAATTGGGTAATCTCTGAATAATAAGCCCGAGGAAAACGCAATTTGTAAAACTGGTAAAGCAAATAAAAGAATCGCGGCTGCCTGTACATCATTGAATTTAAGTTTCATTTTTGTGTTTAAAGATAGATCTGGGATTAATGAGGCAGCTTTATCGATCGCCATCAAGCAACCCGTCAGGATCAGGTATGTTTCATAACGAGAGAATGTACCGATGGCGCAGCATTGAAGATGAATCAATGTAATAGCCATAAAGATGCCGAAAAGATATCTGTCATTCGTATGGATCACATTTTTTCGTGTTATCCAAACAAATATCATCAGCATCACCAGAATCAACATGAATAGTTGCGGCGTACCAAGTAAATTGAAAATACTTTTCGTCAGAAAATTGTTTATTCCCTCCACATTGAATTCAGGCAAATTACCTTTCAGCAGAATGGTATTGGGGAAAAAGAACCAGCCGTTGCGTACCGAAATCAATCCGTAGATGGAAATAAGAAAGAGACCACCGCATAAAACAACAAAAGCAGTTCCTGTACGTTTCTTAATCAAGAACAGCAGAAATAAAAACCCCACCAGAAACAACCCTTCATAACGAGTGATCGTTAAAAGTGCACTCAAAATAAACAATACCGCACATTGGATGGGTTTTGACCGGTCAGTACCAAGAATCCCAACAGCATAGTACAACAGGCTGATCGTCAGAATCCCGTGCAGTAAATGCTCCATACCCATTGCCGCCCAAAATGGCAAACCGGTAAATATCACGAACAGTAAAAGGAGCAGCGTCAATCGCAGAGAGTTGAATTTTTTCTTCAGGATTTGGTAGCAAAGCACAACAACACCGCTGCCTGCCAGAACCCCCAGGACCAGGGGAGCCCATTGGTTCACGCCAAAAATTTTGTACATCACAAAGATCAAAAGCGTCCACAAAGGCGAGGAGGTAGTGGATGAGAAACCGTATGGGGTGATGCCCCAAACCCCATGTACTGCAAAATTCTTTGCGATTGCCATGTGGATATACACATCATCCTGCGGATACCCCAGGTGCCCATCGGCAGACTGGTATCCGGCCAGTAGTAACGCCGCGGTAGCGAGATAAAAGATCAGTAAACAGAAAAAAAACGGAAACGGGAGTTTTCTTTTCATCCTGCGTGCCTCAATGTGGTTTTTTTTACAATGTCGAACGAAAACCAAACAGGCTGCAAAAATATCTCTTTGCAGTCTATCGGCCTTCTGTTCGGTACTGATGGACGGAGGTTAATTCCGTACGACAATGAAGACCAATTGATCAGGCCGGGAAAAGAGGAAAAAACGAAATACCCTTAATAGGTTACGGAAAGAGGCCGTAAATAATAACAAAAGAATACCAGATAAATGAATTCCGCTTTTGCCCGGTTTTTGACCTTATGAACCTCCATCCAGTATAGTACAGGACGCAAAATTGATGTTCTGTAAACTCCTGCCAGTTTATCCTGTGTGCCATCCAGAAACCCTTATGATTACCTCTTCCGACCGTATTTTTCCTCTCTTGCTTTTTGGTTTCGTACTATAATTGGGCTCGCAACTCTGATATTTTCAATGGTATTTTCAACCAAACAATGATCGATTGTTCGCCCGAATGAACCGGAACCGGATGAGACGGTCTCTGACCCGCGGAAAATTGATCCATCCTCTTGAGAATGGAAAGCCTGATCCATGAACCTCCTGTCCATCCTTCTTGCCCTTCTTCCCATCCTGCTGGTACTGGTATTGCTGATCTGGCGCAAAACGCCCGCCGATATTGCCGGCGCCATTGGCTGGGCGGTCACCCTGCTGATCGCGGTGATTGCCTTTCAGACCCCGTTGGGCATCGCCCTCAAAGCCAGCCTGGCCGGCGCTGTCGCGTCCTTTCCCATCACGCTCATGGTGGCAGCCTCGCTGTTGCAGATCTTTATTATGATTGAAACCGGCGCGCTGGCTCGTGTGGTGACGCTCATCAAAACCATCTCCCCCGCCGATCAGATTGTGCAGATCATGATTGTCAACATCGGCTTCGGCACGCTGCTGGCAGCACTGGGCGCCA
>CAZHMZ010000283.1:0-2730 GCA_964532655.1 uncultured Anaerolineaceae bacterium | reverse complement strand
ACAAAAACGTGAACGCCGCGTGGTACCGCGACCTGCTGACGCGCATCAACATGGAGATGGTGAACAAGCCCGAAGAAGCTTATACCTGGCTGGATTTATTCGACCCTTCGCGACTTTCAACACAGGCATTAAGCGTGGTGAACCGGATTTCCGATCAAGTGAACCAGGAATGGCTGACCGAAAGCGACCGGCAGGATATCAGCGGGCAGGTGGATGAATTGCTGAACCTGGGCACCAATTCACTCGACCCGCTGGAGAGCGCCGAGGTGCTGGTGGAAAGCGCCATGATCCATTTACGCATTGGCAATATCACCCGCGGGCAAACCCTGCTCACACAGGCCGAAGAAATCTTTCCCCCCAACAGCCATCAGAGGGCTGTAACCCTGTGGTTGCTGGGTGTGTTTGAGTGGCAGCTTCCCGGAACGCGCAACAAAGCCATCAACCACTGGACGGAGAGCACCGTCATGATGGGCACTTTGGCCAAACTGTATGAACAGTCCGGCAATCGGGATCGGGAGGCCTGGTATCGCGAGAAGCAGGACGTGATGAACCACGTGTTGAACAAAAAGCGCAAGGTGCTCGACTGGGCAGCCGGAAAAACATAGTATTTGGCAGCAATATATGAAAAACATTCGACCCCTTTCTGCCAGAAAGGGGTCGATCGATTTTCGGGCCGGTTCACTTCACAGAACTTCTGCATATACCTGCCGCGCACTGCGGTAACCCAGCACTGCTGTTTGACCGTTGGCCTCCAGTGTGATGGTCTCGTTGAACGGCAGCTTTTCAAGTACCATCACCCGGCTACCCGGCAGCAAATTGTGTTCTTCCAGAAAATTCATCAGACTCAGGCGGCTCTCGGCGTGTTCATGCACCCGGCGGAGGATCAGCGGTGTGTTAAGCGGGGCATCCAGCAGGGACGGCCATTGTTTGACAAAATCTTCGTTGCCCGGGATCGGGTTGCCGTGCGGGCAAACCGGCCGGTTGCCCAACTGACGAATCAGGCGGTCTTCCACTTCTTCAGAGATGTAGTGCTCCAGTTGATGAGCTTCATGATGCAGCTTTGACCAGGGCACATTCAGCATTTCAGCCAGCAGCCACTCCACCAGCATGTGCCGCCGTAAAACGGTTTTAGCGGCTTCGGTGCCGTCGGACGTCAGGCGAATGTGTTTGTTGGCATCCATCTCCACCCATCCATCGCGGATCATGCGCTTGAGCGTTACCGTCACCGTGGGAGCCGATACGTCCAGAAGATCGGCCAGGCGCGCGCCAATCACATCCTCGCCATCGCGTTCCAGCGTAAAGATAAGCCACAAATAATCTTCGATGGTGGGAGATGGGGTTTGAGACTGAATTTGAATGTCATTTTGTGCGGACATACGCTTCCCTGTCTTTCATTATCGAAAGGTGCGCCGGTGTTTTATTGTAATGCAGGTTTTTAGCTTGACTCCGACGACATCTATAGTATACTCATTATTAGCATATACTAATATTAATGATTAGCGCAGTTAGTAAATAATTTCCGCCAACCTTGTACCTTTATTGTATCCGCGGAAATGCCCCGGTCAAGCAGACTGAATGAAATGATCATTTTTGATGCTCTGACAGGGACTGGATGAGGAAACAAAATCAAATTTCATCACAAAAGGACCCCTGCCTTATGATGATCAAACGTTTGGATGAACTTGTACCGCCGCAAAACGCGCGGATTCACAAAATTCGCGGATTTGGTGCGCTGCGCCAACGCATGATGGATATGGGGCTGGTGCCGGGCGCGGAGATCAACGTGGTGCGCGTGGCCCCCATGGGGGATCCCATCGAATACAACATCAAAGGGTATCACCTGTCACTGCGCGGGCACGAAGCCAAAAACATTCTGGTTGAAGTGGGCGCTGTCGCGCTGGACAAAATTCCGCCCGGTGAAACCGTGCGGATTCTTTCATTGATCGCCGGACGCGGTGCCGAAGAAGCCCTGCAGCAAATCGGCTTAAGGCCGGGAGATACCCTCAAAATACTGCGCAGCCGGTTTGGCGGGCGGTTGGTGGCGCTCGTCGGCAGCCGTCAGGTGGAGATCGGCCGCGGTCTGGCCTCCAAGATATTCGTGGAAACGCTCTCCCAGGAGGGCAGGTCGTGATCCAGTCAGCAGAACATCCTGTGCGTGTTGCACTGGCCGGAAACCCCAACTGCGGTAAATCGACCATTTTCAACGCGCTCACCGGCTCGCACCAGCATGTGGGCAACTGGCCCGGCAAAACCGTCGAGAAAAAGGAAGGCCTGTATCAGGCGGACGGCGTCACCTTGGAACTGGTTGACCTGCCCGGCGCGTACAGCCTCACCGCCTACTCGATGGAGGAAATCGTTACACGCGATTACATTTTGCAGGAACACCCGGATGTGATTGTCTCGGTCGTGGATGCGTCCAATCTGGAGCGCAATCTGTATATGACTGTGCAGTTACTGGAGCTGGAAGTCCCCCTGGTGGTGGCGTTGAATATGGCTGATCTGGCCGAATCGCGCGGCATCCGCATCGATGACCAGCGCTTATCACAGGCGCTGCGCTCGCCGGTGGTGCGTACCGTGGCCAGTAGTGGGAAAGGCATCTCCCAACTGGTGCAGGCTGTTGTGGAAGCCGCCAAGGTGAAGACTTATGCTGCATGAACTGGCCTACACCCGCCGTGGTGACTTTCAAATCGATTACGGGCGCGAGATCGAAGAAGAGATCGTGCTGGTGCA
>CAZHMZ010000282.1:0-3019 GCA_964532655.1 uncultured Anaerolineaceae bacterium | reverse complement strand
TGATCGGCGTCGCAATCCTGGTGGGTATCATTTTGCTGATCATATCGCTGGCACGGCGGATGAATGGTCCGCATACAGGTCCCTTTGTCGGGCGCGGTCCGATGCAATTCAACGCCAAAGAGATACTGCAGCAGCGTTATGCTCGGGGTGAAATCACCCTGGAGCAGTATCGTGAGATGCTGTCTGAACTGGACAGATAACACTCAAATAACACTGGATTATCCAGAGAAAGGCTTGTTTTTCAGGTAAACAATCTCTGTTTTTCAAGAAAACAAACCACGTAAACATAGATCATGGCGTCAGGAAATCATTTCCCGACGCCATTTCTATTCCTTGAACTTTCGTTGTTGGGGAGTATCACCGCCTTATACACAGTGTTTTTGGTGATGGATTCCCTCGTTAACGACCATGACTTTTTCATCAATCAAGGCGGATTGATATTGATTTATGACCAGGTATGAAAGCAGACCCGCTATAATTGAGATTGGGTCGAGAATCAAAATGGGCGAACCGCTTCTAAGGACAAAACTGAATATTCCATTCTTTCCCCGTGACAGGGTGACGCGGCCGCGTCTGCTTAACCGATTGATTGAAGGATTAAAAGGAACGCTGACTCTTGTGATTGCCCCGGCAGGGTATGGAAAAACCACACTTACCGCTGAAGCCACACAAATCAGCCAACTGTCGGTTGCCTGGTTATCACTGGATAAGGCAGATAATCGGTGGGAGCGGTTTTTCCGTTATTTCGTTGCTGTGCTGCAGCAAATTGATCCAGGAATCGGCCAGGATTCTCCTGATTCACCGGAGTCTGAACAAGCCGGTCAACGGGAGAGCATCCTGACCGCTCTGATCAACGATCTGGACAGTCTCGATGAGGATTGCCTGCTCGTTCTGGACGATTACCAGGTCATCAACAACCCGGCCATCCATGACAGCATCAACTTTCTGCTGGATCATTGCCCTCACGGGTTTCATCTGTTGATTGCCGCCCGGTCAGACCCGCCATTTTCCCTGGCGCGGCTACGGGCCAGAGGTCAACTGGTTGAACTCCGCGCCGCGGATCTGCGCTTTTCAGATGATGAAGCCAGCCTGTTTCTGAATGACACTATGAAACTTAACCTGGAGACTGATCTGGTGGGCCTTCTGACTGAGCGTACTGAGGGCTGGGCAGCCGGTCTGCAGATGGCCTCCATCGCGGTGCAGGCCCGCCTTTCACATGGCGATCAGCAGGATGCCGCTGACTTCATCAGGCGATTTTCAGGTACAAACCGTTATATTCTGGACTATCTGCTTGAGGAAGTACTGGCAAACCAATCGCCGGAGATGCAGCGCTTTTTGTTGTTCACTTCCATTTTCGAACGGTTTTGTGCGCCCTTATGCGACGAAATATTTCTATGTGACGTATTGTTTTTACGCAATGCATCGAATGTTCCCGCACCTGTGACATCCTCCAGTGTTTACCTCAATCAACTGGAAAAATCAAACCTGTTCATGGTGCCTCTGGACGATGAGCGCTGCTGGTACCGTTATCATCCTCTCTTTTCAGATTTACTGAGATCACGTCTCGATTCAGCGTATCCGGGTACACGGTCTGAGTTGCACTGCCGCGCTGCGGCCTGGTTTGAACAGGCAGGTCTGACGGTTGAAGCTGTAAACCATGCACTGGCTGGAGGGGCGAATGATCTGGCCGCCCGGTTGGTAGAGGAAAATACCACTGCCTTGCTGGTACAGGGCGAACTGACTCAATTGCTCCATTGGGTTGAGGTGCTTCCAGAAGATCAGCGCAGGCTCCGCCCAAAACTTTGCATTCATCAGGCTTATGCGCTGGCGTTTGCCGGAAAATTGCAGGGTGTGGAATCGCTGCTGCAACAGGCTGAAACCGCCATGAGCGCTCAACCATTCCCAGAGTCTGAGGTGCAATCACTGCACGGAACCATCACCGCGGTGCGGGCTATGGCCGCCCTGATGTCTGGCCGCAACCGCGAAAGCATAATTCTAGCCCGGCAGGCGCGTGATCTGCTACCCGCGGATCAACTTTGGGATCTGGCAACCACCGCCTGGGTGATAGGCTTTGCCGAACGAATTCTGGGGCATCTGCCAGATGCCGCCTCTGCATTCGAAGAAATGGTGACGCTGGCTCGCAGAATGGGCAACATATGGACGTTGGTGACCGGCCTGATGGATCTGGCCGGTGTGCTTCGCATTCAGGGCCGGCTGCCGGAAGCCCGTGCTCTGCTGAAAGAAGCTCTGCGCGAGTCACATCAGCAGGTGACGCACCGCCCGGGATACATAGCCCGTATGGAAACAGGCCTGGCACATATCCTGATTGAGCAAAACGACCTGGCCGGCGCGCAGCAGCTCATGACCGACGCTCTTGAGCGTATGAACCGCTGGCCCAATCCGAATCACCTGGCGTATGCCTATGCCGTTCAAACACGCCTGTTCCTGGCAACCGGTGACTATGACAGAGCACATGCAATGGTTGAAGAAGCCTACCGGATCCATGAGCAGGAGCCTCTTGTTCAGAATTTACGCCGTATGGTTGAGGTGAATCTGGTGCGTTACTGGCTGGCGATACTGGATCAAAAAACTCGTCCTCCGGCATTTGACGCCATCACACAGACCAGCTCCGCTCTCATTGTGGGCTGGCGCAAAGAATTCGTCGAGGTGGAGACGGATTCAATTGCCGAGGGGGATCTGGCTGTGATCACCACCCTGGCTCGTGTAGCGATCCAGCGAAAACAGGTGGATGAAGCGCAGGTTCTTCTGAAACGTGTAATCCAATATGCAACACAGTCGCAGAACACCTCCGCACTGATCGAAGCCTTATGCCTGACCGCTCTCACAGAACAGATGGCCGGGCATGAACGCGAGGTGCTTGCGGCCTTAGAAAACGCGCTGGATCTGGCGCAGCCGGGTGGAATGAGTCGCGTCTTCCTGGACGAGGGCCATTCACTTCACTTATTATTGTTGCGGTGGTTGGCTCACTCGTCTGCTGCGCACCCTCTTCGATTGTTTG
>CAZHMZ010000281.1:0-3048 GCA_964532655.1 uncultured Anaerolineaceae bacterium | reverse complement strand
GAACCTAACATGCACGGCGCCAATGAGCACGTCAGCATTTCAGAAATGCTGACCGCTGCCAAAATTTTCACCCAGGTGATCATTGATATCTGCGGCTAATCGTCTCTTCTTATGACATGCAAAAACCGGCCGGTGATGGTTCACCGGCCGGTTTATTACTTGGATCAGTAAAAAAAAAGACTAGAGGTTCTGGCGCAGTTCCTGAAGCTGACCTGAAACCGAGCCGTCGATCACGCGATCACCAACCTGGACCACCAACCCGCCCAGAATGGCAGGATCCACCCGGAAACTGATGGTAGCTCCGGTGCCCAGTGATTTGAGGATGTCATTACGAACGATACCCTGCTCTTCGCTGGTCAGGGGCAGTGCGCTGGTCACCTGAGCAGAGTTGCCGCTCAGTTGCTCGCCATCCAGCACCACCACTTTACCGGATTTGACACCCGAGAAGAACTCTTCCAGCAGAGCGCGTTGGCGGCTCTCATCCTGGATGAGCGATTCGCCGATCAATTTTTGGGCGGCGGCAACGGCTAATGCGCCAATCTGGCCGCGCAGTTCGCTCAGGTTGCGCTCGCGTTCCTGCTCAATTTCCACCAGCGAGGAGGCACGCAGCTTCTCAATTTCCTCTTCGGCTCCTGAGCGGATCTCACGGGCAGCCGCTTCGGCACGGTCAGATGATTCGCGAACCACTTCAGTCGCTTTTTTCTGTGACTCGGCGATAATCTTCTGCGCTTCGCGTTCGGCGTTGGCTCGGGCTTCTTCCGCCACACGGGCGTCTTCCAGCCCACGGGCGATTGATTCACGGCGTTTCTCGAGCATCGACACGATGGGTTTGACAGCCCAGGCGTAAATAACCACAAACAATATAGCAAAGTTCAAAATTTGAACAATTAAGTAACCAAGATTAATACCCAGACCTTCCAAGGTATTCCTCCTTTCTGATCGTCAGGAATCTTATTAGAAGACGAACAGGATCAGCAACGCCACGACCAGGCAGTAGATAGCCACTGCTTCAGCGAAAGCAATCCCAAGAATCATGTTGGTGAGCAGGTTTCCTGAAGCGTCAGGATTGCGGGCCATACCTTGAACAGCACCGTTTACAACAATACCGATTCCAGCACCGGCGCCAATGGTTCCGATCATGGCAAGTCCAGCGCCAATCAATTTTGCGGCAGCAACAATATCACCTTCCATAGTTAACCTCAGACCTCCAAAGATATTTTGTTGAGTTAATGCTGTTCTTCTTCATGCCCGTGGCCCTGTGTGGCCATTGTCATGAAGATCATTGCAAGCATACCAAATACGATTGCCTGAATGGCACCGACGAAGAACTCGAGACCCAAAAAGCCCGCCTGAGCCACCACAGGAACCAGTGACCCGATCACAAACAACATGACCGATCCGGCAAAGATGTTACCGAACAACCGGAAGGCAAACGAGAGGATACGGGACAGTTCGGAAATAATTTCCAGCAGACCCACCACCCAATCGATCAGGCCAAACATGGGTTTTGAGAAAATGGTTTTCGTGTTCCAGAACTTGGTGAAGTAGCGCATGCCCTGCGCCTGCACACCAAATACCTGGGTCATGAACACCACAATCAAAGCCAGCGCCACGGTGAAGTTCAGATCGGTGGAGAGAACGCGCACAAATGGGATCACCTGGTAGCCATTTTGTTCTACAGCCGGTTTCACGATCGCATTCACGCCGGGCAGAAGCTGCTGAAGGGTGTACCCATGTTCAGAGTGATGCAGGATGCCGATACTGTCAACACCCGGGATCAGTTCCATCCAGTTGGCCACCAGCACCGTCAGGGTAATGGCAGCAAACCATGGAAAGATCTTTTTCGCATACTTACCGGCAGTCGTTTGGGTCATATCATACAGATAGCCAAACAGCGCCTCGATGGCGCCTGGAAGGCCTTTCAGCATGGTATACCCTTCTATTTCTGATTTCTCGGCGGCTTTTTTAACTCCCCAGGCGATGGCGATGACGATTATATCCACCAATAACATTGCAACGATCGTATTGGTCAACGCCACCTCTCCCAGCGGTCCCAAACTGATGGGAGCAGTGAGGTCTTCGGCAGGAAGCTGGACATGCGGTTGGATTGGTGAAAAGGCTTTCGCCCCGAACAATCCGATGATAATCAATAGAAGGACAATCCAGCGATTCACGCCCCAGCGCCATTTCTTTTTTGTCGATTCTTCACTCAAAATGATCTTCCTCCTTCTGTTGAGTTTCGGTTAAGTTGCGGTTTGCAGTGTTCTGCTCAATTTTTTTGGTGATCTTTCGAACAATCACAAACATCAGAATCAATGTCACCGGCATACTGCCGACGACCAGTATCAATGTGTAAAGAGGTTTGGTGCCGAAGTGGTTATCCAACCATAAGCCCCCCAGTACTGCAGCCAGAACAATCACCAGTGTAATCAAACCAACCAGACCTGCGACAGCAGTTAAGGTTAGATTGAAAATGTACTGTTTCTGGTTCTTTTTGGGGTTTCCGGCGGAAGTCATCGTAAGCGATTATAACACGGCTAAAAAACTACGGTCAATAATGAATTAACGAAATCGCAGCCGAACCGGCCGTGTTGAACCACGGCGCCATCACCACACCCAGAACCAGGATACCCACCACGCAAATCACCAGAGCAACGCCGCTGTTCAGATGCACCGGCATCGCCTTCACCTCATCTTCAGAGCGGTACAGGTATATCACCTTGAGGATATTCAAATAGTAGTACAGCCCCACAATGGCATTGGCTGCTCCCACCACCGCCAGCCAGACCATATCGGCCTGCACCGCTGAGGTAAAGACCAGCAACTTGCCAAAGAAACCGGCAAAGGGAGGGATGCCGCCCAGCGACAGGATGGCCACCAGCATGGCCAGCGCCAGTTTGGGTGAGCGACGGCTCAGCCCGGCATAGGAAGCAATGTCATCCGACCCGATCACTCGCCCTACCACCGAGACAATCCCGAAGGCGGCAAGATTGGTCACCAGGTAAGCCATCAGATAATACATGGTGCCGCTGATACCCAAAGTGTTGT
>CAZHMZ010000280.1:0-3098 GCA_964532655.1 uncultured Anaerolineaceae bacterium | reverse complement strand
TTCCAGCGTGGGCATATTACACCAGTTCCTGTCCGCGTACCACCGGCCAGCCCTTTTTGATCACCGTATCAACCAGATTGGTCGCAAAACGGTACCCCAGGTGACGGTAATCGCTCACATTCAAAATCAACATATCTGCCTGTTTGCCCGGCTCCAGTGAGCCGATACGCCCTGATGCGCCCACAGCCGCCGCTGCGTTGATGGTAGCCGCCGCGATGGCCTGCGCCGGGGTGATGCGAAGATACCGGCAGGCCAACGCGATCACAAACTGCATGCTCTCGCCCCAGGCCACACCCGGATTGATATCCGAAGCGATGGCCAGGATCCCGCCGGCATCCAGAATGGCGCGGGCCGGGGTATAGTGCTGTTCGGCCAGGCCAAACGGCGTACAGGGCAACGCCACTGCCACCGTGTTGCTGCCGCCCAGTGCGTTAATATCCGTCTGCGAGGTCTTCACCAGATGATCGGCTGATATCGCGCCCAGTTCCACCGCCAGGCTTGCGCCGCCCAGGTTGTCGAACTCATCCGCGTGCACCTTCAGCGGAAAACCCATTTCCTGCGCTTTCTCAAGAATATGGCGTGTCTGTGCCAGGCTGAAAGCCCCCGTTTCGCAGAAGACATCCACAAACGGCAGCGGGCGGCCGGCAGTGTTTTCACGCCACCAGCCGCTCACGGCCGGCAGCATTTCATCACAAATCAGGCGGGTGTACCCGTCTGAATCATCTTTGTATTCGGGTGGAACTGCGTGAGCTCCCATAAACGTGGGGATCATCTCCAGCGGGCCTTCTGCATCAAGTTTCAGAATCGCCTGCAGCTCGTTCAACTCGGATTGGGTATCCAGACCGTATCCACTCTTCACTTCGGCAGTGGTGGTACCGGTTTTCAGCATATTCAACGCACGCGCACGGGTCTGAGAGGCCAGCTCATCCACACCGGTTGAACGGGTCTGCCGCACGGTGGAGAGAATACCCATCCCGGCCGCCAGAATCTCAAGATAGCTTTTGCCCTGCAGCTTAAGTTCAAACTCCTCCGCCCGGTCGCCCGCCCACACCATATGGGTATGCGGATCGACAAAGCCGGGCATCACTACCCGGTTTTGGGCATCCAGACGCGGCTCGTGCGGGTATTTTTTCAGCATTTCAATGGAATTACCGGTCTCCACCACCTGTTCAGCCTGGATGAGTACCGCTCCGTCAGGGATGATGCCCAACCGGCCCAGATCGGATCCGCGCTGCGGGCCGCCGGCCAGGGTAAGCAATTGGCTTGCGTTGTGAATCAGCATGATAACGCCCTTATAACTGTATGTTTGTTATTTATATGGATGATTATACAGGAGGAAATTCAGGTGCTGCAAATCTCACGGCTGAGAGGCTGTTTCCAGCACGGGAGACTTCTCCGAAGGGACATCCACCCGGCTTAGGAGGAACAGCGAAATCAACGCCAGCAGACCGGATACCAGAACATTGCCGGAAAATCCAAAGGCATACAGAGTGGAGGCGATCAATGCACCAAATCCGCGCCCCGCCGCGTGAGCCGCTACATCATACGCCAGCAAAGTGGCTCGCGCCTGCGGCAGCACCTCTGACATGACCGGCAAAAAGCTGACGATCACAAATTCAAAGGAGAGGAAAAACAGGAACAGGCTTGCCATGGCGCTCCACAACGTCTTCCCGGCGAAATACAGCAGCACCAGGCTGACCAAATTGGCAGTCAATCCGATGGCCACGGCGCGCTTCTTGCCCAGTTTATCCACAAAGATGGCGCTGAGGGTTTCCCCCAGAAAATCGGCGATGCCGATCAACAGAGCCGCCGCGCCCAGCGCCGCGATCTTGAAGCCAAAACTGTCTTCCAGCCACACCCCAAACACCAGATTGACCGTCTCGTTGCCGATATGGAACAACAGGCTAAACAGCAAACCTGCCACTGCGGCGCGGCTTTTCAGAATGGTTTTCAGCCCCGCCAGCAGGTTGATCTCCTGCCCACTGCCGGCTTTAGGACTGGGGATCATGCGCGTAATGAGTGCGAAGGCAATCAGGCCGATGGCGGCGAACACCGGAAACGGCGAACGCCAGCCTGCCCGGCTGATGAGCAGACCCATCAGCGGAACGCCGATCACAAAGCTGAGCGACCAGGAAAATTCAAAAATGGCCGCGATACGCCCGCGTACCACATAGGGCACCTGATCCCCCACGTAAGCGTGCACGGTGGAGTACATGATGTACAGGCTCAAATAACTGATGCACTGCGTCACCAGGAACACCGCGTACGTGGGAAAGAAATACAAAACCGCGTTGGCCAGTGTGAACAGCGCCACGGCCAGCAGCATACCAAATTTTCGCCCTCTCCGCTCAACCGAGGGGGCGATAAACGGCGTGCACACGGCGGTAAACGAACGCGCCGACATGACCAGTGAGATGCCTGCCAGATCCACACCCAGCCCGCGTGCGAAAACCGCCAGAAACGGGTACACCATGCGATTGGCTGTATTGAAAGTGGTGCGCGTGGCCGTTAACAGCAGCACCTGAGGAAGAATCTGCCGGCTCTGGCTGCGGGTATCAGTTGCTGTGCTCATACGCCGTCCGGGTCAAAGTCAGTCACATCCACCACCGCGTCGATATTGAGTGGCCCGTACAGGTGAGGGAAAGATTCACCCACATCAGCGGCTTGTTCCACACGGAGTTCAGCGCGCAGGAGCGCGGGATCAATCCACAGCAGCACCAGCCCGCTTTGACCGGCATAGAAACGTCGCCCGGTGGCAGCCGTCTGATGCGGATAGGAGAAATGGATAAATCCCTCCTGCTGCAATGAAGGGGGCTGGTAGCCCCCTTCCTGTATGGCAGTTTCCCACGCCTGGCGTGAGACAATATGACAGATCAACGAACCCGTTCGTGCCATGCCTTCAGTACCTTTGCTTCCTTTTCCGGTGAGATACCAGCTTTCAGTTGATAATCCGCCGGGCGGGTCTGCGCAAAAGCCAGCGTATCGCGCACGATATCCGACAAGGGTCGGAAGGTCAATCCGTTCTTCACAGCTTTTCGCACGCTCACCTGCATCAGGGCGGGTCCCAGCTCCGGAATACCCTCCGGAATCCACATGGG
>CAZHMZ010000279.1:0-3098 GCA_964532655.1 uncultured Anaerolineaceae bacterium | reverse complement strand
CTGCCGCTTCATCTGCGGGATGTGCTCCGGGGTGGGGCACAGCACGCCCACCTTTTTACCGCGTCCCAGATCGGCAGCCGCCTTATTGATCAACTCCTGCGGCCGTAAAACCGTGCCGTTGGCCGTGAAACCGGGGAAATGCCCGGTACACAGTAGAACCACCACCGGCACTTGCTCGGCAAACAGCTCGTTCACCTGCCGCTGCACCAGCGGGGTGATGTGCCGTTCGGCAGCCTGCACTTCACTGCCATCCCGCAAACGCGTGACCAGCACATCCTCGCCGGGTTCGGGCGCCAGCCGGTCGATCTCCGCGCGGGTCAGACCGTCCAACGCGCCGCGTTCTACCACGCGATAATCCGGGCCCAGCACCGCCAGAATATCACCGGTGATGTCAGGCCGGGGCGCCTGCCCGATGGTGACCGCGCCAAACATCTTCATCGCGTCAGCCCTGCCGGTTCCCAGATCGGCTTGCCAAACAACTTTTCCGCCTGGGTATACAACTCGCGGTGGAACATGCCCGCTCCCAGTCGCAGATTCTTCCATGGCACACGGATCACCGTGAGATGGTGCCCGGCCTGCACCTGGGCTGTGGTGATCGGCATGCCGTCCTCTGAAAGGGTCATGATCAGATCCGGGAAGGTAGCCAGCCGCAGGGTGCCCCGCTCGAGCGTCATGTATTCATTCCAAAAATCCATCTGAAACTCACCGATGCAGACCTGGCCCACGTCAAAGCCGCCCGTGCTGCGCAGGCTGAACTCATTCACCGGCCCGGCGGTGACAATCTCACCGTCCAAATACCGCACCACCGCCTCGCTGACAGCCCTGCCCCCTCGGGGACGGGCATCCAGCATGGCCTGGCCCAGTTCAATGCACATGCGGATGGCACCGCAGGCGGCGTGATCGCGGACATAACCGGCATCCACCGGGTTGCGGGCTACCGCCACCATGCCACCGGCCTGAACGGCAGCCTGCCGGACCAGCCCGGACGCCGCATCCAGTGAGCCGCTGACCGAAATCTCCACATATCGGCCAGTTGTCTCATCCCCGCCGGTAGCCGCCTGACGCGAAACGTACCCGTCCACTGCGTGCAGCCCCATGGAGCCCATCACCCCGGTGGGGTGCGCCCGCCCGTTGCAGGGAGCATCCACCAACGGCAGACCCAGTGCGGCGGCCTGCATCCAGCCGTTGAGGGTAGCTGTCCCTCCGCACTCATTGGTGATCAATCCGCCCACCGCCACGCCAAAATGCTGCTGCAGCAGTTCCACCGCGCGGGTGTAAGCCTGCGGCCGCACGCAGATGTGTCTGGCTGCTGGCGAACCCACATACGAGCAGGTCGCCAGAAGGGTCTCTTTCGGCAGGTCGGTGACCTCTACTAAATTAGGCCCGCCGTACTGCATGGCTAACTTGCCCAACTGGCGGCCGTTTTCCAGCGAGCCGCCCCCGCCGCCGCCCAACACCGCTCCGCCCAGCCCTGCGGCCTCAATATCATTGGATGTGAGTTTCAATGGTTACTCCTTCTATAGGGTTTTCGGGGTAATTGTAATCCACAGAAAACCTGAGAGAATGGCGTCATTACGATAAACCCATGACGTATCCAGAAGCAGATCAATTAAAGATTTCCTCACAGTCGATCCCTACGGGATGACAACATATTCTGGATGTGCATGGTTCGCGGCATCCGATGATTACCATCTTGAACACATTATGGGATCAGTGATTGGAAAGTCTGATCAGCAGCCTGATTCAGGCGGGAGTCATCACCTTTTCATCGCGTTATTCTGCCGTCAACTTATCCTTCAACCCGGCTGCCCAGGCGCGGATGGCGTCCCAATCGCGGATATCACTGGGCGGGATGTCCTTCATAAAAATGCTCATCGGAAAGCCCAGCTTTGCCAGATCAAATTTGCCGCCGAAAATCTGCATCTCAACCGGCTTGAAATCCGGGTAGGCCTGAAGCTCTTTTTCCAGTTGAGCGCGCGCATCGATGAATTCCTGTTCTTTTTCAGGCGTCATCGGTCCCAGGGCAAACACCGCTGTGGGCAGACCCGTCAATGCTTTCTGGAATCTCCCCAGAAAACGGAGCGCATCCTTGTGCCAGTGAAACATGATCAGCGGCGCGCCCATCACCACGGCGTTATACCCGTCCAATGAACGCACCTCTTTCAGAGGCCGCAAGTCTGCCTCCAGACCGTTATCACGCAGTGTAGCGGCCACACTTTCAGCCACCTCAGCCGTTGAACCGTAGCGTGTGGCATATCCTACCAGAATTCGTATCGACATAAAATCCTCCATAAATAATGAAACTTCCAGACAAAATCAAGTAACCGGTCATTCAGCGGTGTTCGCTGTCAAACATCAGTCCTGCTAATCAGACATTAATGAGATGTGATGTTGAGGACCGTAGCGATCACAAATAACGCTCCGTAGACAAACCACAACGGCCGGCTCAGCATCCCCACCGGCCACCAGTAGAACATCAAAGCAGCCAGGTACAGGGTCACATAGGGAAACATCACCGTGGGGAGCAGCGGCTTGCGCCACTGAATTTTCGCCACGTAATCGATCCAGAACCCAAAGGCGGCGTATACCAGAAACAAAAATCCACCCAGCCAGAAGGCCCAACTCTTTCCGCCCCGCAGCATCAGGATGCTGATGACCACAGCAGGAATACTGAGAGCGTAGATAATCCACCCATACCGGAGGGTGTAATTTTCAAAAAACGGTTTTCGCACTGCAAAATGGATGATCAGAAGAATTTGGACAAGAAAGGCCCAAAATATAAACAACCGGTCCAGTTTATCCAGTTGTCCCCAACCTGTCATAAATCACCTCCCAACAGCAAGGTTTACAGGCGCCATGATTTTATGAATGCATGCTGACCCATTCATTATATAGGATTTAGCCAGCAGCGCTTGCTGAACAGGGACAATTTCTCCGGTACAATAAAGCCATGACCGACCTTCAACCGGCATATCCCGCCACTCAGCCCATTGCACAGGCAGTGATTGATTACCTGCTCACGGTGGAGCTAACGCGGGCCCGCAAAACCGCCCTCACCTACCGCACCGGCATGAACCAGTTCCTCGAGTTTCTGCGCA
>CAZHMZ010000278.1:0-3099 GCA_964532655.1 uncultured Anaerolineaceae bacterium | reverse complement strand
CATGATCAAAAAGGTGGATGTCACGAGCGGCGATGTGAGCGTGGTGGTGGGGCCGGGCGGTGATGTGGGCAGCCTCAGTTTTAGCCAGAACCAGGATGCGTTCATCTACTGCCAGGGGAATATGTATGATCCCAGCCAGATTTACCATCAGGCGATGGGTGAAAAATCATCCCGGAAATTGACCTCCATCAACAAAGAATTATTCGATGAAATCAACCTGGGGAAAGTCGAGGAAGTATGGTTCAAGAGTCCCTCTGGTTCTGATCTGCAGGGATGGATCATGACCCCGCCCGATTTTGATCCTTCAAAAAAATATCCATCCATTCTCGAGATCCACGGTGGGCCGTGGGCCATGTACGGTAATCTGATGATGCACGAGTTTTTTTATCTAGCCTCCAAAGGGTATGTGGTGTATTTCTCCAACCCGCGCGGCGGAACAGGGTATGGAACCGAGCACGCCAAAGCCATCACCAATAACTGGGGTGGACCGGCCATGGATGATTTGATGGCATTCTCAGATTTGGTAGCAGATCGACCCTACATCGATCGCGAGAAAATGGGCGTAACCGGTGGCAGCTACGGCGGATACATGACCAACTGGATCATCGGACACACCGATCGGTTCAAAGCCGCGGTCACCCAACGGTGCGTCAGTAACCTGGTCAGCATGTGGGGATCGAGCGATATGGGTTACCTGTTTGAACAGGACTTCGGCAACGTCCCGCCGTATGTGAGTATTGAAAACCTGTGGAACAACTCGCCCATCAAGTATATTGGCAATGCGAAAACGCCGACTTTGGTGATCCATAATGAGATGGATCTGCGATGTGCCATTGAACAGGGCGAACAGGTGTTTGTTGCCTTGAAACGGATGGGAGTCGATACCGAGATGGTGCGATTCCCTGAAGAACCGCATGGCTTATCCCGCGTGGGCCGTACCGATCGCCGGATTGCCCGTTTGAATCACATTTTGCGCTGGTTTGAAAAGTACCTCAAGTAACCAATATTTTTCTCCGGCAGGAGATGGAAGTGCACCTTCCATCTCCTTCAAGATAGAATCACCTTATGAATGTATTTCTGGTTTATGCACATCCTGAAAAGCGGTCGTTGAACGCCTCACTGCATGCACTGGCGGTTGAGGCTCTTCTGCAGGCCGGTCACCAGGTGATCGTGTCCGATTTATATGAGATGGATTTCGAACCGGTTGCGTCGACACGTGACTTCTTAAGCCCTGATCCATCCCCACGTGCGCGTTTTCGTGATGAGCAGCGCCGCGCCACCGAGAACGGCGAACTGGCTCCCGATATTTTACAGGAGCAGGAGCGCCTGCGTTGGTGTGACCTGTTGATCCTGCAGTTTCCCCTGTGGTGGTTCTCCATGCCGGCCATCATGAAGGGTTGGGTCGACAGGGTGTTGACACCCGGTTTTGCATATAACCGCACCATGATCTACAATCACGGCGGTCTACGCGGTCGGAAGGCGATGATCTTGTTGACCACCGGCAACAGCCGCGTACAATACTCCAAACAGGGCTTAAATGGACCCATCGAAACGATCCTTTTCCCGATCCACCGCGGTATTTTGAATTATGTAGGTTTTGATGTGCTGCCGCCCTTTATTGCCTGGCAGCCTTCACGGACGAGCGAGGATAAACGAGATGAGCTAAAGCTCGAACTGAGACGTTATCTGGGTCAGGTTGATACACTTAAGCCGCTCAAATTTCCAGAAATCGAGGACGCAGACCAGAACTTTCAGTTGTTCAACGATTTTGATTGGGAGACCGCCATTCATACCACATCCAACACACGCGAGGAAAAAGATTGACAGAGAAAATCAGGGTCATTTTTGTCTGTACCGGCAATATTTGTCGATCACCCATGGCAGAGGCAATTTTCAAACATATGGTGGAAGAGGCAGATCTGTCCGACCGCTTTGAAATCAGTTCAGCCGGGTTGGTCTCGTACCATATCGGCGAGAGACCCCATCGCGGGACCATCAAGGTTTTATCGGAAAAGCAGGTTCCCCTGGATCCGCAAAAAACTGCCCGCCAGGTCAATATGCAGGATATCGGTAGTTATGATTATGTGATTGCCCTGGATACCAGTCATTATCAGGCTCTGAAGGGCGTCGGGAATGTGCATCTCATGCTCGATTACAGCAGGAAGACCCCACTTCAGGATGTGCCCGATCCATATTACACACTGGACTTCAATGAAGTGTACGATCTTTTAGACGATGCCTGCCGCGGTCTGTTGACCGTTATCCGAAAAGATCAGAATCTATAATCTGTGCGAGGAATGATGACATCAAAACTGGATGAATTCGAAACGTATCGAACCCGCATGAACCAGCGCATCGATGAAATTGAGCATCTGGGGATCAAGCGGTTCTTCAAACTGGATACCAACGCGTATAAAGAAGGTGCACTGGACAGTAAAACAAAAGAATTGCTCGGGTTGGTGGCATCGATGGTGTTGCGCTGCAATGATTGTATTGATTATCACGTTTTGCAGTGCGTAAACGAGGGCTGCAGTGATGCCGAATTGTATGACTGCTTTAATGTAGCATTGGTGATTGGGGGCAGCATTGTCATCCCGCATCTACGGCATGCGGTTGAATCACTGGATCTGTGCCGGCAGCGAACCGGTGGGTAGTTAACTTTTGCCGGGGAGTTGTTTGCCGTTTTTTACCGCGATCATCTGGGTGAGTATTGCCAGGGCAATCTCCTGCGAACCGGCTGCACCAATATCAAGACCGATGGGGGCGTGTATCCGGGAAATTTCCTGCTGCGTCAGACCAAGTTCCTCCAGTTTCCGCACCCGCTCGGCGTGTGTGGTTTTTGATCCCAGCGCTCCAATGTAACGAGCATTGCTTTTCAGTGCCACCTGCAAGGCCGGCACATCGAACTTCTCATCATGACTGATAAAAACGATGAAAGTATTTTCATCAATACGCAGTTTTTCGAGTTCTTCCGAGGGCCAGCCAATCACCAGATGATCCGCGAATGGAAACCGTTGACGATTGGTAAAAATCCGGCGAGGATCGATGATATAGGTGATAAAGTGGAGCACGCGAGCCAGTTCCACCAGGGGCATGGCA
>CAZHMZ010000277.1:0-3108 GCA_964532655.1 uncultured Anaerolineaceae bacterium | reverse complement strand
TACGGTGCTGCTGCCTGCACCGGCATGGGCGAGATGGCCATCCGCGCCTCAACCGCTCGTTCACTGGTGTTATATATGAAGATGGGCAAATCTGTTGAGGAAGCCGGCCAGATGGCGATGATGGATCTGGATGAATTGGGCGGTAAATACCTGAGCCGGATGAACATCATTGCCCTGGATCGTTTTGGCAAGCCGGCTGCTTTCAGCAACGAAAAAGAAGCCGCCTACCTGTATATGACCGATGATATGGATGAACCTGCCGAAAAACCCAGAACGTATGTGGAAACGCACATCACCTGGAACGAATAAGAATCTCAAATCAAGAAAACAGGAGCAAACGACATGATCGCAATTGTAAACGGGAAGGTGCTTACAATCACACAGGGGAGCTTTGATTCGGGTACAGTATTGATTGAGGGGGGAAAGATTGTCGCCGTAGGTGAGCATGTGGAGATCCCTGAAGATGCCGAGATCTACGATGCGGCCGGGCGTTGGGTTCTGCCGGGTTTTATTGAGGCACACTGCCATACCGCCCTGTTCGCGGATGGCGTGAATGGCGTGGAGATGGACGGTAATGAAATGACCGATCCGATCACCCCGCAGTTGCGCGGTATCGATGCGCTGCATCCGGAAGATATCGCCTTTGAGGATATCGTAAAATCGGGCGTGACCACCATCAATACCGGCCCTGGCAGCGCCAATCTCGTGGGCGGGCAGTGGGTATGCGTGAAGACAGCCCCCAAAGCCACCGTGGAAGAAATGGTGCTGCTGGAACCGGCCGGGATGAAAATGGCCATGGGCGAGAACCCCAAGCGCGTCTACGGCAGTCAGAATAAAATGCCGTCCACACGCATGGGCAATGCCGCGGTTTTACGCAGCGCTTTTGTGGAAACGCAGAACTATCTGAACAAATGGAAACGTTACGAAAAAGAACTGGAAGAGTATAAAGCCAAAGTCGCATCCGGCGAGAAGGATGCCAAAGAACCGGCCGCTCCGGAACGTAATTTAAAATGGGAAGCCCTGGGCAAGGTGTTAACCGGCGAACTGCGCGCCCGTCTGCATGCTCACCGCGCCGATGACATGCTGACCGCTATCCGCATTGCGGATGAGTTTGGATTCAAGCTGACGTTTGAGCATGCTACCGAAGGATACAAAATCGCCGATGTGCTGGCCAAACGAGGCATTCCGGTGACGGTTGGACCTATTTTATTGGACCGCCCCAAATACGAAATGCGCGGTCTGGATCCCCGCAATCCCGGTATCCTTTCCAAAGCCGGCGTGAAGGTAGCCATCCAGACCGATTCAGCCTCGGCGGTGAAATACCTGGCGATGAACGCGGCGCTGGCTGTGCGTGAAGGCATGGATGTTGATGAGGCGCTGAAGGCCATCACCATCAACGCAGCCGAGATCATCGGTGTGGAAGATCGCGTGGGCAGCCTGGAACCCGGCAAAGATGCGGATGTGGTGGTGTACACCGAGCACCCGTTCAGCTATATGTCGGTACCGGAGCTGGTGTTGATTGACGGACAGGTGGTCTATCAACGGCCAAAAGGTGAATAAGGGGAGGTAATCACCCCACCCCTTTATCCCCGCCCCTCGAGGGGCGGGGATATGTTTTTAATGCCAGCGAGTTTTGCCGTCAGAACGGCAAAACTCGCTGGCAGGACGGGGAAAGACATGGATTTCTCTGTCAGCGCGTAACATACTAACAACAAAGCCGGCCGTCTTGTTGTCCCCGTATATTAGTGAAGCTGTGCAGTCTTCTGCACAGCTTCACTAATATACAATATTCCCCCTTTCCCCAGCGGGGAAAGGGAACGTTTGGCAATGCCAAACGCGGGGGTTAGGGGCATTCGGACCACCACCCCGGCGCTGCGCGCCACCCCTCCTGGGAGGGGAATGGTATTGGAAAAGTAGAACGGGACGTCAAAATGCCAATTTGTGAAATGTATTTCTGAACAGAAGACGTGTAAGGTTTTTTCCCGCAAATGAGCGAAGCTGTGCAGTCTGCTGCACAGCTTCGCTCATAGAAAATATTCCCCCTTTCCCCATCGGGGAAAGGGGGCCAGGGGGATTGGGGGTATGGGGCTTCATCCTCAGCGCAGTTTTTCCCGCGCGATCTGCCAGATCTCATCAAACATGACCTGCGTCAGACGGCCGGTCTGCGTATTCTGCCGGCTGGGGTGATACGACGCCAGCAGCCAAGGCAGCCCGTCATTCAACTCATAAAACGCGCCGTGCGCGAATTTCGCTGTTTTGGGCACTGCATCTCCTAAAATGCCCAGAATCTGGTCAAAGGCGATCTTGCCCAGCAGCACAATGCCCTGAATATTGGGCAAAAACTCCATCTCCTTCAGCAGATACCTGCGGCAGTTGCGAATCTCACCCGGCAGCGGTTTGTTATCGGGCGGGGCGCAGCGCGCCGTGGCCGAAACGAACACATCCGTGAGGGTCAGGTCATCTTCGCGTCGTATCGACAAAGGTTGGTTCGCAAAGCCGGCCCGGTATAAGGCCGGGTAGAAAAAATCACCGGAGGCATCACCGGTGAACATCCGCCCGGTGCGGTTGGAGCCATGCGCGCCGGGAGCCAATCCCACCACCAGCAGGCGCGCCAGCGGATCCCCAAAACCGGGTACCGGTCTACCCCAGTACTCCCAATCGGCATAGGCGCGCCGTTTGACCGCCGCCACACTCTCACGCCAGGCTATCAGACGCGGACACAACCGGCAGGTGACGATCTGCTCGTTCAGTTCATCCCAGCCGGCTGCCTGTACATCGTTTTGCCGGTTGATTTCCTCGGGAAGCATTTCATTCAGGTTCATACGGTTCCTGTCTTTCCAGAATTGCACCCATTATCGGGGAAAAGCCGGATTTTATCAAGTTGGAGTTATGAGGTCGTTTTTGGAAAAGAAACTTGATTGTGGTTGAAAACACACAGTCTTACAGAATCAACATGGCATCGCCAAAGGAGTAAAAGCGATATTCCATCTCCACGGCGGTGCGGTATGCCCCCAGAACACGCTCGCGCCCGGCAAAGGCACTCACCAGCATGATGAGCGTGGAATGCGGCAGGTGAAAATTGGTGATCATGGCATCCACTGCCTTGAA
>CAZHMZ010000276.1:0-3125 GCA_964532655.1 uncultured Anaerolineaceae bacterium | reverse complement strand
CAGCAGGCGATGGATGCTGGTGTGGAGATTATGCGTTATCGTTATCGTCCAATATGGAATCTTTTGGTTCTTAGAAAAATAGTCGCCCATCTTTTAAAAGTTGGTGAGTGGGATGCTATTTTCATTCATCAACCGCTCCCTAGTTTTTTTGCCTTTTGGGGTAGAAAAAGCACCCCACCCAAAATTCGTTTTTTTCATGGTCCCTGGCATGACGAGTACCGGCGTAAGCGAATCGCTGGTGGTTGTGGGTGGCAAACTGGCATAGGTACTTGGCTGAGGCGCGGGATAGATCGCTGGTCGCTACGCACGGCCGATAAAGTTGTCGTGTGGAGCAGCTATATGGCAAGCCAGGCAGAGGCACTTTGTGAGGATGTTTCGGGAAAGCTGTTTTTCATCGATGGTGAGCAGTTGGCGGTCTTGCATCACCCATTTGCCGTTGATCATCACATCGGATACATCGGTGGATTTGCCGGCGTAAACGATCTGGGCGTACACGCCTTTGGAATCGCGGCGGAAACGCGGCATCTGGTGCAATTGATCGATCTCCACACAGATCAGATCGGCGCGTTTACCAGTCTCCAGCGAGCCGGTCAGATGACCGATATGCAGCGCATCGGCACCCATGCGGGTAGCCATCAGCAGGGCCATGGGGGCGGGCAGCGAGGTGGGATCCACGCTGTCAACCTTGGAGAGGAAAGCCGCCAGGCGGACTTCCTCGAACATATCCAGGTCGTTGTTGGAGGCGGTGCCATCGGTGCCGATGCCCACATTCAACCCAAGTTCCAGCATTTTCTTCACATCGGCAATGCCGGAGGCCAGTTTCACGTTGGAGGAGGGGTTATGCACGATACTGGCGTTGAAGTGCTTCATGGTGCGCATTTCGCCTTCATCGATGTGCACACAGTGTGCGGCAATCACCTTTGCGTCCAGGATGTTCTGTTTTTTCACATAGGGTACCACCGGCATCCCCATATCGCGGCGCATGTTCTCCACCTCGCCGGCTGTTTCGGAGATGTGCGTATGCAGGGGCACGTCAAATTCGCGGGCCAGGGCGCTGGTGCTTTGCAGAATTTCATCGGTGCAGGTGTAGGGGGCGTGCGGCCCAACCGCGGGGATCACCAGCGGATGCCCCAACCATTTCTGGATGAAGGTGCGTGTAGATGCCAACGATTCCTCATACGATTGGGCGTCCGGGGTGGGGAATTTGAGGATGGTTTCAGCGCAGATGGCGCGCATACCGGCATCGGCAGCCGCCTGAGCGACCGAATCTTCGTAGTAGTACATATCCGCGAAGGTGGTCACGCCGCTGCGGATCATCTCCGCGCAGGCGATTTTTGTGCCCAGTTCCACAAAATCAGGCGATACAAATTCGCGTTCCACCGGCATCATGTACCCCAGCAGCCACACATCCAGGCGCAGGTCATCGGCCAGCCCGCGCAGTAGCGTCATGGCAGCATGGGTATGCCCGTTGATCAGGCCCGGCATCAGCACCTTTCCGCCGCAATCCACCGTGGACTTGCCGCTGTAGGCCTGTTTGATTTCCTCTTCCGGTCCAACCGCGACGATGCACTGGCCGTCTACCGCCACAGCGCCGGGTTCGTAGATATTCATGTCTTTGTCCATGGTCAGGACAATGGCGTTTGTAAACAGTGTATCAATTTGTTTCATATTTACCCCTTGATTGAAAATATTATAAGTGCCGGCGCAGGAAGTCGAAAGCCGAATTGGCCGCCCAATCTTCCTTTGATTGAGCCGGACCGCCGTAGCTGCGTTCCTCCTGATCCTGCACTTTTGGTGTCTTGATCCGCAGGCGGAGATGCTGTTTCTCCGGCCCGGGTGTCAGAACGGCTTCAAAAAATACATCAAAGCCTTCTGGTGATGTTTGTTTTTTATTGCCGGATCCATCCTGAAATATCTCATCCAGATATTGGGAGACCTGTTGGCTGTCATCCATACTGATGCCCATGGCGGTCATACGCCTGACGAACTCTGCTCCCATGGTTTCCTGCTGGGCGAGCGTTTTCCAGTTGGATTGGATCAGCAGATCCTGGATGATTTTCTCCTGGGTCTCGCCGTTTTTGCCGTAAATATACTTACCCATGCGGCGGTAGACTTCGCGGGCGACTTCCTCAATCATTTTATCGGCAGCCTGCTCTGAATCGGCGCGGGCGGTGATGCGAATATCGACCTGGCCAGATTTTGCCAGCAAGCCCACGGTGGGGTTCGTGTAGGTCTCCAGATCGCTAACCCATTCATCCACCTGGGATTCACCCACCCCCGAAGCGTGCAGTACAAGGGCTTTGATGGTCTCAAGATCCGGAAATTTTTGCCGTAAATACGGTTCGATTTTGTTTTCGAGCAGATACTGCAGTTCTTTGGGTACGCCGGGCAGGCTGATGACCGCTTTACCGTCCGTTTCCACGATGAACGAGGGGGCTGTGCCCACACAGTTTTCGACCGGAATAGCGCCTTCCGGGATATAAGCCTGTTTACGGTTGTTATCGGTGGCTTTGCGGTTGTACCGCGCAAAACGGTTTTGAATCTGATCCCAAAGCTCCGGCATAAACACGGTGCTCACGCCCACTGCTTTTGCTACCGCTTCGCGCGTGGGGTCATCTACAGTGGGGCCAAGGCCCCCGGAGGTGATGACGATATCCACCCTGTTGAGCGCTTCGCGTATGGCAGCCGCGATCCGCTCCAGGTTATCACCCACCAGAGTGACGCGGTATAAACTGATTCCGTTTGCTCGTAAAAACAAAGCCAGATCCCGGGAGTTGGTATCCTGAATTTCGCCCAACAGCAGTTCAGTTCCGATTGCGATGATTTCAGCAGATGGCATGATCCAATACCTGTAAAGGAAATTTGTGAAAATTGCGATTATACTTTTGCTTATCAGACGGCAAAAAACGCCTCCAAAAATCTGATAAAGCAATTGTAACCGATATCAAATTAGATTTAAAGAAGGAACCGCTCAGACGGATTCAGGGATGACGAATCACAACAAGCAACTGGGAAAATGGGGCGAGAGCCTGGCTGAGAAATACCTGCAGGAACACGGCATCACCATATTGGGACGTAATGTATACACTCCGCATGGTGAGCTGGATCTGGTTGGGCGAGACGCG
>CAZHMZ010000275.1:0-3184 GCA_964532655.1 uncultured Anaerolineaceae bacterium | reverse complement strand
GATCATAGTTCGGTTCGGGTGCTCCCTGTTCAAGGAAGCGTTTCATTTCGAGAGAGACCTCATCGATGCACGAAAAATCAAATCCAGGTTTCTGCAGGGATTGAGCCAGCCGGGTGAGGATTTGCCAGCCAGGCTGTGCCTTCCCAATGGGTTGTATGGCTGCCGCAAGGTGCCTCAAACTGCCGTTCTGACCGATGATACTGCCGGCGGTTTCACCAAAGCCGGCCATCGGCAGGTACACACCCTGGCACGGCATTTTCGCGGGCAGGTGAGTATTCTGGTAAATTACAAAGCAATCCTCCGGAAGATCAACCGGGATGGCTGACCCCACCACATACAGCACACGTGGGGGATTTTCAGCAGGGGCTTCGCCCAGACCCAACTTCAGCGCGCCTGGCAGGTTTCCCTCCGCCGGGATGGCGAGTATTTCCGCCCGGCTCTCCTGGTGCAACCGCTCCAGTGCCTGCGGAAAACGCGCCAGATAGTCCGGTCCCGCTACCAGAACGGCGTGTTCTGCTGTATTCACCAACCGGGCGGCGTCAACCATTCGGCCGGCTTGCACGGGATCCAGCAGAGCTGCCAGTACGGCTTTTTCGGAGAATATCTCGGGTTTAAGCCATACATCCGCGTGCTGCCCGGGCACATGCGAACCGGCGTATACGCTGATCAGCTTTGCGCCGCGTTTGGCAGCCTTCAACAGGTATTTTTCGATGGGTGATTGGGAGTAGTGCAGATCCATGCCCAGCAGCACGATCACATCCACAGTTTCCAACGTTTCCAGACCCTTTGACTGCTTCAGCAGGCGGTTGACCGCGGCCAGTCCGGAGCCGTAACGCGCCCCCGCATCCAGAATGGCCGGTACGCCCATGATCCGTCGTGAAAATTGATCGGCAAGGTACAATTCTTCATTTGTACAACTCGCTGAAACCAGCATGGAAAACTGCTCGGGACGGCAAGCCGCCAGGTGACCGGCCGCCAGTTGAAACGCTTCATCCCAGCCAACCCGTGCAGCCTGACCCTGCTCCACCTGAAGCACCTCTGACAGTCGCTGCGGATGGTTGACCAGTTCGGTCACACCAAAACGGCCCTTCACGCACAGGTTCTGGTCTGGGGAGGCGGGGATGGCGCCAAGGATCATCTCAGCAGGATCACGTTTGATCTGCAGAGAGACCTCGCATCCCAATGAGCAAAACGGACAAAATGATGAAATGGCCGCATCCGGTTTTCCATCCCATTTACGGGTTTTCTCGGAGAGCGCACCGGTGGGGCAGGCATCCAGGCAGGCTCCGCAAAAACTGCAGCCCGCCTCCAGGTGAGAACTGTCAAAACCGGTACCTACCTGGGTGTGGCTGCCGCGTTTCACATACACCTGAACGGGGTTGAAATGCAGCGAGGCGCACACATTCACGCAGCGTCCGCATAAAATGCACAGGTTATTATCCCGATCAAAAAACGGATCTTCCTTCTTTACTTCCAGCCCGCGGTAGCGAACCGGATATCCCACACTCTCAAGCTCGTAATCAGAAACAAGCTGCTGTAAACTGCACTGACCATCGGATGGGCAAGTGCGGCAGCCTGTGATCACACCGCTTTTGTGCAGGGTGACCATGCACTCTTCGCAATTGCCGCCTTCCGGGCAAAACAGGCAACTGGTAGGGTGATCTGCCAGCAGCATGCGCAGAATTTCTTTACGCAGTCCCCTCACCTGCGCGGTTTCGGTATGCACCACCATTCCTTCGCTCACCAGTGTGGTGCAGGCAGTCGGTGTATTGGGGCGGCCTTCCACCTCCACGATGCACATTCTGCAGCTTCCGTGCGGGGTAAGTTCCGGCATATCGCACAGGGTGGGGATGTAGATTTCATGGGCGCGTGCCGCCTGCAGGATGGTTTGTCCGCTTTCAGCCTGGATGGTCCTGCCGTTGATTTGAAGGGTGATACTCACGCTACCACCTCCTGCACGCGGTTGGATTGATTATGTGTTCCCAAAGGTACCCCCACAATGGCGTGAGACGCGCAAACCTGAACACAGGCTTTGCATTTGATACACCGGTCCACCTCGATCTGATGTTTTTGCTTCCGCCCGCCCAGGATGGCTCCGCTGCTGCAGACTTGCTGACACAGATCACAGCCGGTGCAGAGCTCTGGCAGTACCGTATATTCAAAAAGATCCGTGCACACCGCTGAACGGCAGTAGGACCCGTTGATGTGCTCTTCGTACTCCTCGGGAAAATATTCCAGACTGCTCATCACCGGATTGGAAGCCGCCTGCCCCAATCCGCATAAGGCGGTTTTGGTCATGGTGGCCGATACGCGCCGCAGGACATCTAGATCTTCAGCGCTGCCCTCACCGCAGATGATTTGATCCAGGGTATCCCTGAGAATACGGGTGCCGTTTCGGCAGGGCGTGCAGTTGCCGCAGGATTCCTCGCACGCGAATTCCACAAAAAAGCGCGCCATATCTACAATACAGGTGCTTTCATCCATCACTATCAGGCCGCCTGAACCCATAATGGAACCCAGGTCGCGCATGGTTTCGTAGGTGATTGGCGTATCCAGCTTTTCCGCGGGTAAACAGCCGCCCAATGGACCGCCGGTTTGTACCGCCTTGAAGGGTCGTGCGGTGCCTCCGCCTATTTCTTCCACCACCTGGCGCAGGGTCATTCCCAGCGGGATCTCAATCAGGCCGGTATGGCGGGATTTTCCTACCAGTGAAAAGGTCTTGGTGCCGGGGTTGTTGGGGGTACCAAAACGGGTGTACCACTGACCACCTTCCCTCAGAATAGCAGGGATAGCCCCAAACGTTTCGGTATTGTTGATAAGCGTGGGGCAGCCTTTATATCCGCGGTCTGCCGGAAACGGCGGGCGCGGACGCGGCATGCCGCGCTGACCTTCCAGAGATGCAATCAGAGCGGTTTCTTCACCACATACAAAAGCGCCTGCGCCTTCCCGAATGCGGATGGAAAAGGAGAAACCCGATCCCAGAATATTCTTACCCAACAAACCGGCATCCTGGCTTTGCCGGATGGCCAGACGCAGCCGTTCCACCGCCAGCGGATACTCGGCGCGGACGTAAATGATGCCCTCGCTTGCGCCAACGGCAAATCCGCCAATGGTGATCCCCTCCAGCATAGCATGAGGATCCCCTTCCAGCAGCGCCCGATTCATAAATGCGCCCGGGTCGCCC
>CAZHMZ010000274.1:0-3247 GCA_964532655.1 uncultured Anaerolineaceae bacterium | reverse complement strand
TTCAGGGAAGATCTGGCAAACACAAAAGGCGGCCAGTTCACCGTTTGGAGCCACCGCCACCAGATCCAACTCAGGCAGAAAGTCTGGGGCTGCCATGATAGCGCGTCGGTATTCCACGGTCATATGATGCGTTTTAAAGGCGGCCTGATGCAGCGCCACATAATCCTCCAATTCGGATTCGCCTTTCATCGGGCGGATCGAAAAACCCACCGGCGGCTGGGGCGTGGGGATGTACTCATCCAGCCGGCGGGCCATCAACACAGTTGTTTCCTCCTGCCGGATAAAACCGCTGTGCTCCAGCAAAGCCAGACGCGCGGCGTCATCCTCACGCGCCCCAATATCCAGCGTCAACGGCTCACCCCGTTTTTGAGCGCGCAGACGCACAGCCTGCACAGCGCAGCCGATCATCGTATCCTGAATATCAGAGGTGAACACCTCTTCATCAAATACATATATCAAATTGTCATACCCGCTGACGTACGAAAACCCCGTCAACAATCCCTGCTCATCTTCCCACAGGTTGACCGTCGACTGGATCTCGGCATCGGCCAGATCTTCAAAGAGATCGGCAGCCACGGGGTACACCCTCTGTTCGCGAGCGCGCAGCCTGACCAGCAGATCCGCCATGGCCGGTGTATCAGCCACGGATCTGAATGGGCGAACGGACAAATGGTTCATCGTAAAATCTCACTTTTCTGTGGAAAACAACCCGGTGGAAGTTGTACCTGGAGGACCAGTGATAAGCATCAAGCAGGAAAATTAAGTTTCAATGTCTTTTTTCTCAATAAAGCTCACAGTATTCCCGTCGGGATCAAGAAACCAAAATGAAAAGGCGTCCCACGGTCTGCGTTCAGGAGGAGACTTAATGACGATATTACGCACTTCTTCTATGAGTCGGCCATACTCCTTCGACACATCGTCTACATAAAACATAAGCGACATATTTTTGTCATTGACCACGTTTACATTGCCTGGGTTGTAGACGGCAAGCTGAGCGTCGTCAAATCCATAATGTTGCCCATCAACGACAGGTGACTCCTTGAGTACAGTTTCATAAAAAGCGGCGAGACGCGGTGCATCATCAGTCAAAATGCAGACTCCACATAGTTTCATGCTGATTCCTTGTTTTCTATCGGGTCGTAAGGTGTTGTGAGAGAGGGTGTGATTTTTCCTGCCCATCATTCACCCTGTAATCTCGTAACGCACCCTCATTTTCCTCTTCGTTTCGTTGGTGTAGCTTTTATGGTTATTACTCGCGCTATTCCACTTCGCAGAAACGCAAGGCCGTCAATACCAACGTGCGAGTCACCTGCAGCAGATCGTCCACCGGCACAAATTCGTCCGGCTGGTGCGCGTTGCGGATATCCCCCGGGCCAAACAGTAGCGTGGGTGTATCCGCCTGATGCACCAGCAGGCGCATATCCGCGCCGTAGGGCATGCCCTTCAGCACCGGCTGCCCACCGGCGGTATCGGCGAAAGCGCCGGTCACACAATCCACCAGCGGATCTTCCAGTGGAATGGAGGCCGGCAGGAACTGCGCTCCCCACCATTCCAGTTTGGGCGGATGCTCCCGCAGCCAGGGGTCCTCGGCGGCAGCGCGACGCAGAACCTCTTCAAAGTCGCGACGTGCCTGAGCCACATCTTCACCGGGAGCCACACCGTAGCGACCCTCGAACACCAGGCTCTCCGGCACATTGGAGGCCCACTGCCCGGCGCGTACATTGCCGATATTCAGGGCAAAAGGCAGCGCCTCGCCGGGGAAGTACCGGCTGTGATCTTTGGCGTTGCGTTCAGCCTCAAACTGCAGCAGCGCGTTGTGAATGGGAATAAACTTTTCGATGGCGCTCACGCCCTCATCGCGGATGGCGCCGTGGGCCACTTTGCCGTCAATGGTGACGCGGAAGTTGAGCGCACCGGCCTGGGCAGGCGCCACCACCATGCGGGTGGGCTCCATGATCACCGCACCGTCAGCCCTGTAACCCCGCTGCACCGCCGCCAGCGTACCCACGCCCCCGTCTTCCTCGCCGATCACGCTTTCAATGAACAACCGGCCTTTCAGGGTGACGCCCGCGTCGCGGATGGCTTTGGCGGCGAAGATGGCGCAGCACAGCCCGCCTTTCATATCCAGCGCGCCGCGCCCGTACAAACGGTCATCCTTGAGCGTGCCCTGCCAGGGCGGGAAGTGCCAGTACGAGGGGTCATCCACGGGCACCACATCCACATGCCCGTTGTAGAGCAGCGTTTTGCCCTGCCCACGCCCGGTCGCTCCCACCACGCCCAGCCCGTGCGTGCGCTCGCACTCCACACTGTAGGCCGGGTGGCTGCGCAGAGCGTCAAAGTCGATGTCCCACACATCCACCTGCATATCCAGGCGGTTCAACATGTCTGCTACCAGTTGTTGGGCGGTGTTCTCACCGTCGGTGCCGTTGATGCTGGGCACAGCCACCAGCTCGCTCAAAAAGGCGGTCAATTCATCCAGGCGGATGGAATCCAATACGCGCTGCTCAAGGGGTGTGATCATGGTCAGGTTGTCTCCGATCGGTTGTGTATGATGAAATTATATCCGCACATCCCGCCCGGAGTTCTGTAGTACAATACCGGGCGAAAAATTACTGGTTGATAAAAGGAGAAAAGCAAATTGAACAAGTTATTGGTGAATGGGGTGAAACAGGGATTCACTCTTTTTTGTGTGATTTTTGCGATTACCACGCTGATCAGCAGTTCTTTGCAGTTGTTCCAAAACCAGGTGACCGACACCAATTTTCACATCCTGAATCGGGCGGGCATCGTTTTGATCGCGGTGATCACCATCAAATTGTTTGACGGTATTCGTCTTAAGAGCAAGGTGTTATCCTACCTTATCCCTTATGCCATTTCGATGGGGATTGTGTTTCTGTATGTGTGGCTGACCGGCTTTATCGAGCCACTACACCCGAACGCCTATCGGGATATTTTTATCAACTTCACGGCTGTAGCGCTGGTGATCATGCTGATCGTCTTTGTAAAAGACAGAGTGAAAGAAAAGAAGTTGGTAGAAAAATAAGATTGCGCGGCGGCGGCACGTTTAACCCAATTTGTGAACTCCCGGCGCACACTGTGCGCCGCTAAAGATGAAATGGGGAGAAAGGTCGTAGGGTGCGTTCGGTTTTTGAACGCACCACATGGACCAATATTTCCGGTGCGTTCACAGATCGAACGCACCCTTGTATCATGAAGGAAAGAGGATAATCGAGAGAGAAAGACGCTG
>CAZHMZ010000273.1:0-3250 GCA_964532655.1 uncultured Anaerolineaceae bacterium | reverse complement strand
AGGGTGGTCTTTCCGCTGCCTGAATTACCGACGATGCTGATCAGTTTGCCCATATCGACCTCCTGACCAAAACCGGATGACAAGATGACCTGGACCCGCTTATTGAGGTGCTGATTGATCGCTTATGATCTATTCCAATGATCGCGAGCAATCAATCTTAATCAATTTATGTGAATCTCGATAGGATCATCAGAATATCATTCATCAATGGCGAGTTTTGCAGCGCGGTGGCCGCGAACAACAGCAGAACAGCAATGGTGTTGGTGGTGGCGTGGATGGCGATCGGCATCCACAGCGATTTGGTTCTCTCATAGGCGATCGCGATGACGACTGCCATAATGAAGCTGGATACCACCACGCCCGGCGAATCAAAGTGGGCCAGTGCGAAAATTGTGGAGCTGAGCAAAACACGCGGCCAGAATTTAAGAAACGGGATGAACAGGCGGTGCAGCATCCCGCGGAAGTACAGTTCTTCCGATATGGGCACCAGCAGCCCCACCCCCACCAGCCGGACGATGATCTCCAGCGTCGAAAAGCTGGTACCCGTGCCCATCAGCAGATCCGCGCGGTTTTGCAGGCTTTGCATGCCGCCTTCCACCAGCATACTGATCAGCAGCCCGATCAACCCGCGCAGTGGCATCAACACCAACGTGAGCGCCAGCGCAATCCCCAGCCAGCGCCAGCGCCAGCGGATGGGAAAGATGCCGATCTCCTCCCACGTGGTGGCTTTGCGTAGCACACCCAGATACCAGGCGCTCCCGCCGATAAACAATAAGTTACACAATACCACTAAAATCACGGGCCAGAGGCCGGCGGTTGGGCCCCAAAGCCCCGCCGCTGCGGAGGCAATTGTAAAAACGCCAAATCCGCCTGCCAGATACAACGCCAGCTCGGCCCACGGAAACCGTTTTTGAACCGTGGGCTGAGTGTCAGCTTTTACATTTTCCATCCGTTATTTGTCTTTCCCGTCGGTGCACGCCAGCGGCCTGCATCAGCGATATCTGTCTGTCAGCCTGCCTGCGTCTGCTTCGCTCCGGCGCGCGGAATGAGCCCTTCTGGGATCCCTTCCGGGACGCGGGTATGCCAATCGGTGACTTGCTGGTAGGCGTGCGCGGCGCGCAACAGCACATCCTCGCGGAAATGCGGGCCCATCAACTGCATGCCAACCGGCATGCCATCGTGATTGAAACCGGCCGGAAAGGCCAGCGCCGGCACCCCGGCCAGGTTAGCCGGCAGGGTAAATACATCTTCCAGGTACATCGCCAGCGGATCATCGCGGTGTTCGCCGAATTTGAAGGCAGTGTTGGGGGCAACCGGCGCGGCGATCAGATCCACCTGCGTGAAGGCCTGGTCAAAATCAGATTTAATCAACGTGCGCACCTTTTGCGCCTGTCCGTAATAAGCATCATAGTACCCGGCTGAAAGGGCATACGTTCCCAGCATGATGCGGCGTTTCACCTCCGCACCAAAACCGGCTCCGCGAGTTTTCTCAAACATACTCAACAGCGTTTCTTCGGGTGAACGCCCGCCCACACGCATGCCATAGCGGACGCCGTCATAACGGGCCAGGTTGGCCGATGCTTCAGCCGGGGCGATCAGGTAATACACTGGCAGGGCGTACTCGGTGTGCGGCAGGCTGATCTCAACCACCAGCGCGCCCAGGCCTTGCAGCACCGCGATGGCGGCGCGTACCGTTTTTTCTACCTCGGCGTCCATCCCGGCGATGAAGTATTCACTCGGCACGCCGATGCGTAAACCTTTCAACCCATCGGCCCCGTTCAACATCACTTCCGGTAGCGGCGCATCCTGGCTGGTGGCATCCAGCGTATCAACGCCCGCCATGTGCGGGAACACCAGCGCAATATCTTCCGCGCTGCGGCATAGCATGCCCACCGAATCCAATGAGGAGCCAAACGCCACCAGCCCGTAGCGCGATACGCGCCCGTAGGTGGGTTTGAGCCCGGTTACGCCGCAAAACGCCGCCGGCTGGCGTACACTGCCGCCGGTATCGGTGCCGATCGCTGCCGGAGCCAGAAAACCGGCCACCGCAGCCGCACTGCCGCCGCTGGATCCACCCGGTACCCGCTCAAGGCACCACGGATTACGGGTCACCTGGTAAGCTGAGTTCTCGGTGGTGGAACCCATGGCAAATTCGTCGGTGTTGGTCTTTCCCAGCGGAACCATACCCGCATCCAGCAGCCGCTGTGCGGCGGTGGCGGTATACGGGGCAACAAAATCATCCAGGATGCGCGAACCGCACGTCAGCCGCACATCTTTGAGACACAGCAGGTCTTTGATGGCCAGCGGGATGCCCAGCAGCGGCGCATGCGGAACAGCGCGGTCTTTGCGCCATTCGGCCCAGCGTTTATCTGCGGCCTGGGCAGTTTGAAGTGCCAGCTCAGGGGTACGGGTCAGAAAGGCTCCCAACTCCGCATCCAGCTGATCGATGCGCTCCAGACAGGCGCGGGTCAGTTCAACGCTGCTCGTTTGGCCGGCGCGCAGTGCCGCCAGCATCCCGGCAACCGTCAGACCGGTCTTTCCCAAATCGTCGGTCAGAGGGCTCATAAGTCCTCCTTCACCGGCGGGGTGCGGAACTGTTCATCCTGCGCCATGGGGGCATTGTTCATCAGAACGCTGCGCTCCAGGGTGACGCCCGGTTCATCAGGGCGTAATACCGATTTGAGCGGCAGCACGGTGGCTGTGGGGGGAATATGCTGTGTATCCAGTTCGCCCAGGCGGGCGGCATAATCCAGAATATCCGATAGCTGGCGACCAAACCGCACGATTTCTTCTTCGCTGAGTTCAAGGCGGGCCAGTCTGGCAATGTGTTCTACGTCGTTTCGGCTGATAGGCATGTAGAGATTATATCGTAAAGTATTTATGCGATTGTGAAGATCGCCTGCCCTGCGCACCCCCGGAAAAGACACGGAGGCAGTGACTTGCACTGCCTCCGGCTGCCTGATGAACAATTGACAAAGAGGACTATTGGACAGAGAACTCGAGGGTCTGCTTCACCTCGCCGTTCAACGAGATATCCACCTTATAGGTTCCCACCGGCCAGGGTGTATCGTTGACCAGGTTGAACGGCAGGGTGGCATCGCCGGTGGTGAGGGCATATTCATCGATCAGCGTATTCGGATCGGCTCCTTCCACATCCACCGCGTACCAGGAGGCTTTCACCTCGGTATCATCCGGGGCGTTGGCCAAATCGACGATGCAGTAAAAAGCATCATCCGGGGCGAACACATCC
>CAZHMZ010000272.1:0-3274 GCA_964532655.1 uncultured Anaerolineaceae bacterium | reverse complement strand
CCAAACCAAACATGATCAGTGGACCAAACTGCGGATCACGGCGCATGCCCACAATGATCTCAGTCCCTTTGGGAGCCATCTTTTCCACAAGCACGCCTTCGATTCGGGCATCTTTTTTGTATTTGAGGCTGCTCTCCAAAATGGACGCAAAAGCGGCTCTGGCTTCAGCGGCGGATGAGATATTAAGTCGAATTGCGCCGGCGTCGGATTTATGCAATATGTCGGGCGAGATGACCTTCATCACCACCGGGTAGCCCATTTTTTCAGCTTCGGCCGCCGCATCATCGGCGGTAGCCGCAGCGGCTGCCGGTACCAGCGGGATACCGTAGCTTTTCAGCATGGGTCGCACCGTTGATTCGCCCCAGAAACGCTCGCTGGAGGCTGCTTCAAAATATTGTTTGGCAGAACCAGCATTGATGCCGATCAAAGCGACCTGTTTTTCTTCCGGCTGCTCCAGCCAGGCTTTGTAGCGATCCATGGCAGCCAGTACCGGCCCCAATTGTTCCGGAGAGGTGTAAATGGGCACATGCCGTTGATTTAGAATACGGCGAGCTTCCTGGATGCTGGCAGAGCCCATCAGGCAGGTCAATACTGTCTTTTTCGTCCCGGCAACCGAGTCAGCAATACTGTTTGCCATATCTTCCGGGTTTACCAGCGAGGTGGGAACATTTACCGGTAAAATCACGTCGATCTGGTCATCCTTCAGGCCGGCCTCAATGCCCATGGCGTATTCCTGCGGGGTGGCGCTGCCCAGCATGTCGATTGGGTTGGATACCTGCGCAGCCGGGTTAAGATGTTTACGAAGCCCCTGTTTTGTTTCCTCGCTCAAATTGGGCAGGCGGTATCCGCTTTCCGCGATGCTGTCTGAAGCCAGTGCGGTGGGGCCACCGGCATTTGTGACGATCAACGCCCGTTTCCCCGTGGGGAGGGGCTGGTTGGCCAGCGCGTTGGCAATATCAAACAGTTCCTGAGCGGAGCGAGCTTCAATCACACCTGCCTGTTTGAATGCCGTCTGATAGGCGGTGTACGTTCCGGCCAGAGAACCGGTGTGAGAAGAAACAGCTTTGGTGCCTGCCTCTGAACGCCCGGCTTTCAGCATGACAATGGGTTTCTGACGGCCTACTCGTTTCGCCACCTCGATAAAGCGCTCGCCATTGCGGATAGCTTCAATGTAAGCCGCAATCACTTTCACCTGCGGGTCTTCGCTGAGGAAGTCGATCATATCGGTTTCATCGACATCCATTTCATTACCCATGCTGACAAAATGAGAAAACCCGATACCCGTTCCCTTCACAAGGTCAATCACTGCTCCACACACGGCTCCAGACTGTGAAATAAAGCCGATGCTGCCCTTATCCGGCAGACCGCGGATAAAGGTGGTATTCAGCCCGCTGTACAAGTCCACCGTACCCACACAGTTAGGGCCAATCAGACGCATATTGTATCGGTGCGCAATTTCCAGGCACTGTCGTTCCAGCTCTGCGCCTTCCGGCCCGACTTCCTTGAAACCACCGGAAATAATGGTGGCCGCTTTGAGCCCGCGTTTTCCGCACGCTTCCAGGGTGGCCGGCACGTGAGGAGCGGGAATCATAATCACCGCCAGATCTACCGGATCAGGGGTGGCAGAAATATCGGGGTAGGATGGGAATCCCAGAATATCGCCCCCCTTTGGATTCACCGGGTAGATTTTGCCTTCATACCCATAACGCGACATATTTTCCAATACACCATAACTGAGTTTTTCAGGATTAGAGGAGGCTCCAATCAGGGCAACTCCGCGTGGACGAAAGAAGTAATGAATCGGGTTCATGCATGTTTCCTTGTTTTAGGGATTGGTTTTCATCTATTATATCTGAAACACAATCTGTTGAAAATACCAGTAATATTTCTAAATGATTACATGACCTTCCTTGCAGGCAGGATTTGAACAGCATTAAGATGCTGAATAGACTGCTCTTTTTGAAATAAATGCAATCCAGTCATGGTAAAATACATAATTTGGAATAATCGTCATCATTTTTTCATCTCAGGAGGTTTTGAATGGCAAAAAAATGGGTTTATCTTTTCAGCGAAGTAAAAGAAGCTGAAGCAAGCGTACAGGGAGATTGGGAAAAAGTACGCGGTTTGTTAGGCGGCAAAGGTGCCAACCTGGCCGACATGACTCGCATTGGCGTACCGGTTCCCCCCGGTTTTACGATCACCACCGAAGCCTGTAATGCCTATCTGGCAGAAGGCGAAAAATTCCCGGAAGGCTTGTGGGAACAGGTTCTCACCGCCCTGCATGAAACTGAGCAGCAAACCGGCAAGAAATTTGGCGATCCCAAAAATCCTCTGCTGGTTTCCTGCCGCTCCGGCGCTAAATTCTCCATGCCCGGTATGATGGACACCGTCCTTAACATCGGCTTGAATGACGAAACCGCTAAAGGCATGACCGCCCTGACCGGCAACGAACGTTTTGTTTTTGACTCCTATCGACGTTTGCTGCAGATGTTTGGGTCTGTGGTGCTGGGCATCACCGATGAAGCTTTTGAGGATGTTCTGGATGCCTACAAGCAGGAAAAAGGCGCCAAAGACGACACCGATCTGACTGCCGCTCAGTTGAAGGAACTGACCGAGAAATTCAAAGTTGTGGTCAAGAAAGAAAAAGGCTTTGACTTCCCCCAGGAACCTATCGAACAGATGCGCCTGGCTACCGAAGCCGTCTTCAAATCCTGGAACGGTCGCCGCGCCATTGATTATCGCCGCGCTGCCAACATCGCGGATGATCTGGGCACAGCTGTCAACATCGTGACCATGGTCTTCGGAAATATGGGCGCCGATTCGGGAACCGGCGTTGCCTTCACCCGTAATCCCGCCACCGGCGAAAAAGTTCTGTACGGTGATTATCTGCTCAACGCCCAGGGCGAAGATGTGGTAGCAGGTATCCGCAATACCAAGAAAATCCAGGATCTCGGAAAAGACCTTCCCCAGGCCTATGCAGAATTTGTCGAGATCACCAAAAAACTCGAGAAACATTACACCGATCTGCAGGACGTTGAGTTCACCATCGAGCGCGGAAAGTTGTGGATGCTCCAGACCCGCAACGGCAAGCGCACCGCCAAGGCTGCTATCAAAGCGGCTGTGGATATGGTGAATGAGGGCCTCATCACCAAGCAGGAAGCCATCAAACGTGTGACACCCGAGCAGGTTGACGCTCTTCTGCATCCCCAGTTTGACCCCGCTGCCAAACAGCAGGCGATTAAAGCCGGCAAGCTCCTCTGCACCGGTGTGAACG
>CAZHMZ010000271.1:0-3276 GCA_964532655.1 uncultured Anaerolineaceae bacterium | reverse complement strand
GCAAGCTTCTCTGCACCGGTGTGAATGCCTCTCCGGGCGCCGCGGTCGGACAGGTTTACTTTGATGCCGATACCGCCGAACACAAAGGCAAAGTGGAAAAGCAGGATGTCATCATGGTTCGCCCGTTCACCAAACCGGATGATGTACACGGTATGCTGGCAGCCAAAGGCATTCTCACCAGTGAGGGCGGCGCCACATCGCATGCTGCTGTGGTTGCCCGTCAGTTTGGTGTACCCTGTATCGTGGGCGCTTCCGCGGCAAAAATCGATCTGGAAACCCGCAGCATGGTCGCCAACGGTATCACGGTCAAAGAAGCTGAATGGATCTCGGTTGACGGCACCACCGGCGAAGCATTTGTCGGCAAGATGCCCATGACCGCTCCCTCACTGGATGAACAGGTGGATCTGCTCACCCTGCTGAAATGGGCCGATGAAATCTGCGCCACACCGGGTGTCCGCAAGTCGCCTGAAGGTTGGCCAACCACCGGTCTGCAGGTATGGGCAAACGCGGATTATCCCGCTGATGCACGCCGCGCCCGCAGCTTTGGCGCCGTGGGTATTGGCCTGTGCCGCACCGAGCATATGTTCTTTGAAACCTCCCGCCTGCCCATTGTGCAGCGCATGATTCTGGCAAAGACCTCAGCAGAGCGCACCAAGGCTTTGAATGAACTGCTGCCCTTCCAGCGCGCTGACTTCGACGGCCTGTTTGAGGCCATGGACGGCTACCCGGTCATCATTCGCCTGATCGATCCCCCACTGCATGAATTCCTCCCCTCCGAACGCGATCTCCTGGAAGAGGTGATCACCATGCGCGTCAAGGGACAGACCAACGGTCTGAAGGCGAAAGAAGAAATGCTGGGGAATGTGGAAGCGCTGCACGAGAGCAACCCCATGATGGGTCTGCGCGGTGTCCGTCTCAGCATTGTCATGCCCGAGATCGTCGAAATGCAGGTTCGCGCCATCTTCGAAGCCGCTGCCGACTGCACCCTGCGCGGCATCAAAGCCAAACCTGAGGTCATGATCCCGCTGACCGGCCATATCAATGAGTTGAAGGTCATTCAGCCGCGCCTGATCGACATTGCCAAACAGGTAATGACTGAGAAGAAAGTAAAATTTGACTACAAATTTGGCACCATGATCGAAATCCCGCGTGCCGCCCTGACCGCCAATGAGATCGCTTCGGTGGCCGAGTTCTTCTCCTTCGGCACCAACGACCTCACCCAGATGACCTTTGGGTACAGCCGTGACGATGCCGAGCGCAACTTCCTGGTGAAATACGTGGAAGAAAAGATCCTGCCCAAAAATCCGTTCCAGACCATCGATCGCGAAGGTGTTGGCCGCATTATGGACATTGCCGTCAAAGATGGCCGCGCCCAGCGCACCAACCTCGAGGTGGGTATCTGCGGTGAACACGGCGGTGATCCCTCTTCAATCGAATTCTGCCATATGATCGGCAATAACTACGTATCCTGCTCACCCTTCCGTGTACCGGTGGCCCGTCTGGCAGCAGCTCAGGCAGCCCTCAAATTCAACGGCAAGTAAGAGCAATCGCTTAAACACCAGCCCGGACAGGAAATCTGTCCGGGCTTTTTTTTAATCTTTTTATCAACTGGTCAGGTACAATCAAAATATGAAAATATTTCTTGTCAGTGTATTTGTGAACGACCAGGAAAAGGCTCTTCGATTTTATACCGAAAAACTGGGGTTCGTCAAAAAGCAGGATTTGCCGGTAGGTGACTACCGCTGGCTGACTGTGGTTCAGGCGGAGGGCCACAAGGACGTGGAACTGGTACTGGAGCCCAACGACAATCAGGCAGCCCGCTCTTATCAGGATGAGATGCATTCACAGGGTATCCCCCTCGCAACCTTTGCGGTGGAAGACCTGGACGCGGAGTTCGATCGATTAAAGGGGCTGGGAGTGAAATTCCCCATGAAACCCACTCAATCCGGCGATATTCGAATCGCGGTACTGGATGATACGGTCGGAAACCTGATTCAACTGGTGGAGAAACCCTGATATCTTAGGCTGTCCGCTATTTGGCGTATAAATCCTCGTAGATATGCACCGATTCCGAGATCAGCATGATGTAATCGCGTGTCTCGGAAAACCGCACCAGTTCGAGGAACAGATCCGTGTCCTCCTCTGCCAGCGAAGCCCAGTTGTCGGCATTGGAGGGGCCGGCGTTGTAAGCTGCCAGTGAGATGTACAGATTATCGGTACTAAAATGAACCGTCTGGCGCTGGAAGTACCAGGCGCCCAATTTTAGATTTACCATGGGGCGATACAGATCAGTTTCCTGATACCCTGACGGCCATTTGAGATAGTTCACCATTTCCTGGGCAGTGGCAGGCATCATTTGCAGCAACCCATGCGCTCCTGCTGATGAGCCGGCATAAAACTCGAAGAAACTTTCCTGGCGGACCATGCTTAAGAGCAGCAGCGGATCCGTTTCGGTCTCGGCTGCCAGAGGAAGGATCAGGTCTTTGAAATACACCCCAAAGCGAATATGGTTGAAGTATGCCGGCGCAAGCAAAGAGGATTCGTCTTCAAAATGAGCCAGATCCAAAATCTGACGGCTGAGCAGAATGGCGTGCCGGTAGAATCCCTTTTTGAGCATCTCATTGAGCAATCGGTAGCAACTCACGGGATTCTGCTCAATCTCCAGACGTGCGCTTTCATACTCTGCGCCGGCTTCTTTGAATAGGCCGAGTTCGTAGAACGCGTTTCCGCGCCGTACATGGATGTTATCAGCCAGAGTGGATAGAGAGCCCAGATCCGTTTCCGCGGGGATTTCAAAGTTGGTTCTCAACCAGTTTTCAGCAAACTCGCGTTCCGCCTCAAGGTCATAGGTCAGATCATAACTCTCCGCATCCACCTGAAGCGGATATTTTCCATCGATCAGTTCCTGGGCGCGCTCGCTGTAATAGCCGGTGGGATCAATGGATGCGGCTGTTTGCCAGGCGTTCACTGCTGCTACATCGTCACCCATCTTCTGATGGATTTTACCCACCCACAGATGCGCTCCCGCCAACGTTTCGGCATCCGGCTCCAGCAGGATGAGCCGCTGGAATGTGGTCAATGCTCTCTGGTAATCCGCCAGCCGATAAAAGCTCACGCCTGCCAGAAACAAACCACGAAAACTCAAATCATCAGCAGGATATTCCACGATCAATCGTTCCCATGTCTGTGCAGCCAGTTCAAGGCGCATGTTCATCTCATACAACCGGGCCGCCCAATACAGATATTGCGGCGCTTCCGGGGCTGTGGGCGCCTGCG
>CAZHMZ010000270.1:0-3306 GCA_964532655.1 uncultured Anaerolineaceae bacterium | reverse complement strand
ATGCCATGATACTGTCAACGACGGACACGATACCTGGAAAAACGATCACCAAGCATCTCGGCCTGGTCCGCGGCAACACGATCCGCGCCCGACACTTCGGCAAGGACATTCTGGCGGGCCTGCGCAATCTGGTCGGCGGGGAGATCGCCGAGTACACCAAGCTGCTGGGTGAGTCGCGGGAACAGTCGCTGGATCGGATGATCGAGGAGGCCAAGAAGCTCGGGGCCAACGCGGTGGTGGGCGTGCGGTTCTCGACCTCCGAGGTCATGACGCACGCCGCCGAGATCCTCGCCTACGGGACCGCGGTCGTCGTCGAATAAGTCCGTGCATTTGTTTTGTGGAGGTACCCCGATGAGAACCGTGCGGGCAAGCGTCCTGGTCGCAGCGGTGTTCTGCTCGATGTCGCCGACGCTCCCGGCCCAGGCCGGATCGGGCGGCCCGAAGGGTCCTTCTCTCGAAGGCACGTGGCTGGGCACCTTGCAGATAACGTCGACCGCTTCGCTGAGGGTTGTCTTCAACATCCAGCGCAAGCCCGATGGCTCATTCTCCGGTACGCTGGACAGCCCGGACCAGGGGGCCACGGGTCTGTCGATCAGTCGGATCGCGGTCGAGGACAACAAGGTCACGGTCGAAACGACCGCCATCGGAGGTCGTTACGAGGGAACGCTGAACGCGGACGGCTCCGAGTTGAGCGGAAAGTGGATGCAGGGAGGCGCCTCGCTGGACCTGCCGATGAAGCGGGTGAAAGAGGCCCCCAAACCCAGGGAGATCAAGAGGCCCCAGGAGCCCAAGCGGCCTTATCCATATCGCGACGAGGAGGTGACCTATCAGAACGCCAGGGACGGCGTCACGCTGGCCGGGACGCTGACGATGCCGAATACCGGCGGGCCCTTCCCCGCCGTGCTGCTGATTACCGGCTCCGGCCCGGAGGATCGGGACGAGGCCATCTTCGGACACCGCCCGTTCCTGGTCCTGGCAGACTACCTGACCCGGCGCGGCATCGCGGTGCTCCGCGTCGACGACCGCGGCGTCGGCGGCTCCAAGGGCGACACTACCCAGGCCACCAGCGGGGACTTCGCAAGAGACGTCCTGGCGGGGGTCGAGTACCTCAAGACCCGCAAGGAGATCGACACCAAGCACATCGGCCTGATCGGCCACAGCGAGGGCGGCACCATCGCCCCCATGGTCGCGGTCCAGTCGCCCGACGTGGCGTTCCTTGTCCTGATGGCCGGCACTGGAATCACTGGCGAGCGGATTCTCGAAGGGCAGATCGCCACCCCACTGCGGGTCGCCGGCGCCGACCAGGCCCAGATCGACGCCGCCATCCAGACCCAAAGACGGGGCATTGAGATCATCAAGCAGGAATCCGACCCCGAGCTTCGAAAGCAGAAGATCCGCAAGTTGATCGAGGACGAGTTGGCGAAGCTGGACGAGGCTCAAAACAAGACAGTCGATCACTCCGCCCTCGTGGAGAGTCAGGTTGCCATGGTGGCGTCGCCGTGGTTCCGCTTTTTCATCCTGCACGATCCGGCGACGGTGCTGCGGAAGGTCAAGTGTCCGGTCCTGGCGATCAACGGCGAGCTCGACACGCAGGTCCTCGCGAAGGAGAACCTCTCTGCCATCGAGCAGGCCCTGCGCGAGGCGGGCAACACGCGTTTCACCGTCAAAGAGCTGCCGGGGCTGAACCACCTGTTCCAGACAGCCAAGACCGGCGCCGGCGACGAGTACGCCCAAATCGAGGAGACGATGTCGCCGCTGGCCCTGGAGGCCATCGCCGCCTGGATATCACAGCTTGTTCCGTAGGAGTCGGCACCCATGAAGGTAGTCGCGATCAACGGCAGTCCGCATGGGGACACGGGCAATACCGCCCTGATCCTGAACCCGTTCCTGGAGGGCATGAAGGCCGCGGGCGCGAAGGTGATGGTCTTCGAGACCCTGGGCATCGTGAGCAGGCCCCTGCTGCCGCGAGATCAGTACGTCGCAATCGCCAATCAGCACATCGCGCAGCGCGTGCAACGGGCCGCCCGGACGGGTACTGATTGAGACCATGTGTTTTGCCGCGCGAATTCCTCGCGAGGACGCGCGATTGAAAGGAGTTCCAATGGAACCGTGGAGAGAGTGGCTCAGGCCGGAGTTGATCTGGTTCTTCATTGGCCTCGTGCTCCTGTTCGCCGAGATGGTCATACCCGGGCTCATCGTCGCCTTCTTCGGGTTCGGGGCCTGGGTCGTGGCCGCGGTCCACCTGTGCAAGCCGCTGACCGTGAATCAGCAGTTGGCCCTGTTCATCACGGCATCGGTCCTGTCGTTGGCGCTGGCGAGAAGCTGGCTCAAGAACATGTTTACGGGCTACGTCAGCTCCCGCAGCGACGGGAGCATGGACCTGGGCGAGTTCGTCGGCCAGCGGGCCAAGGTCATCCAGAGAATCTCGCCCAAGATGCCCGGGCGGGTCGAGTTCCATGGGAGCACCTGGCAGGCCGAGGCCGACGACGAGATCGCCGAAGGCAGCACGGTCGAGGTTGTGGGCAAGGACAATCTGACACTCAAGGTCAAGGGCGTGTAGAGTTTGAAGTGGGAAGTCTGAAGTGGGAAGTCAGAGGCCTCGCATGGCGACAGACAGCTTCAAACTTGAAACTTCAGACTCTCGCGAGCCTTGAAACTTCTTTCGAAGGGAAATCATCATGCTTGCAGAGATCGTGAATCCGCTGACCGTCATTCTGGTCGCCCTGCTCATATTTGCCTTTATCATCTTCGTGCGGATGATCCGCATCGTGCCGCAGAAGCAGGCCTTCATCATCGAGCGGTTGGGAAAATACGCGACGACGCTCGATGCCGGCTTCCACGTGCTCGTTCCGTTCGTGGATCGCGTCGCCTACAAACACACGCTCAAGGAGCAGGCGATCGACGTGCCGCCGCAGCAGTGCATTACGAAGGACAACATCGCCGTCGAGGTGGATGGCATCCTCTATATGCAGGTCGTCGATCCGAAGAAGGCCTCCTATGGCATCGACAACTACGGCTTCGCCTCCACCCAGCTCGCCCAGACCACGATGCGAAGCGTCATGGGCAAGCTGGACCTGGATAAGACCTTCGAGGAGCGAGAGGTGATCAACAGCGCCATCGTCGATGCCGTGGACCGGGCCTCCGATCCGTGGGGCATCAAGGTGACGCGGTATGAGGTGAAGAACATCATGCCGCCGCAGAGTATCAAGGACGCGATGGAAAAGCAGATGCGCGCCGAGCGGGAGAAGCGGGCGTTGATTGCCGAGTCCGAGGGCGATCGACAGGCCAAGATCAACCGGGCTGAGG
>CAZHMZ010000269.1:0-3323 GCA_964532655.1 uncultured Anaerolineaceae bacterium | reverse complement strand
TCGTTGCCATTGGCGGGAATTCGTTGATCAAAGACAAGCAACATCAAACCGTCGAAGATCAATACAAAGCCGCGTCCGAAACCACGTATCACATTGCAGATATGATCGAATCCGGTTGGGATGTTGCCATCGGTCATGGAAACGGGCCGCAGGTGGGTTTTATCCTGCGTCGTTCGGAAATTGCTGCAAGGGTAGAGGGTATGCATGAGGTTCCCCTCGAGGTTTGCGGCGCTGACAGTCAGGGCGCAATTGGTTACTCCTTGCAGCAGAACCTTCAAAATGAATTCACCCGGCGCGGGATCAATAAACCTGTGGCGACTGTGATTACCCAGGTGGTTGTCGATCAGAATGACCCGGCCTTCCAGAATCCATCCAAACCCATTGGGGGATTTATGGATGAAGCCGAAGCGAAAAAACGCGCCAAAGAAATGGGTTGGAGTGTGGTGGAAGACGCCGGACGCGGCTGGCGCAGGGTGGTTGCCTCACCGTTGCCGCGCAAGGTGGTGGAACTTGAATCGGTACACGCGTTAATCAACGCCGGGCACGTGGTGATTACCGTGGGCGGCGGCGGCATTCCCGTGGTGGAGACAGGGCCAAACGTTTACCAGGGCTGGGCGGCGGTGATTGACAAAGATTACGCCAGCAGCCTGCTGGCCCGCACCATTCACGCCGATTTACTGCTCATCTCCACTGCTGTTCAAAAAGTGGCACTTAATTTTGGAAAGCCGGATCAAAAATGGATTGACCGCATGACCCTTGCGGAAGCGAAAGCCTATCTGGAAGAGGGCATTCACTTCTCAAAGGGTTCTATGGCGCCCAAGATCCAGGCAATTATCTGGTTCCTGGAAGCCGGCGGCAAACAGGCTATCATCACCAACCCTGAAAATATCGGCAGGGCGCTCAAAGGCGAGACCGGAACCTGGATTGTTCCGTGATACCGGCCTGAACTGATCGATGTCAGGAAAAGCAGGCTGCCATCCGACAGCCTGCTTTTATTACAGGGCAATCTGATTTCCGCTGGAAGAGACTGTAAGTTTATCTATTCGAGAGTACAATATAGCAGGTTCGGCCCTCTTTTGTTTGTGGATTGATGTCTCTTTTCAGGTCATCACCCCGACGGCTGGACCGACAGGCAGATCGCCGTAAAACCCTGATCGTTTATCAGCTCCACCTGCAACATGTATTTGGAATCGATGTGAGGCGAAACTTGGAAAAACAACCCGAATTCACTGTCATTGCGCCAGTTTTCAACGAAATTGAATCGCTGCAAAAGTTCTATGAAAAAATCACCGAGGTGATGGATCAGACCGGCGAGCCCTGGGAACTGATCCTGGTGGATGACGGCTCCAGCGACGGTTCCACAGACCTGATTAAGAGCCTGGCCGGAAAAGATGAACGCGTACGGCCGGTGATATTTGCCCGAAATTTTGGCCATCAAATCGCCGTTACGGCCGGTCTCGATTACTCACGCGGGAAGGCGGTCACCATTATCGACGCCGATTTACAGGATCCGCCGGAAGTGATACTGGAGCTGATCGCCAGATGGCGTGAGGGGTATCAGGTGGTATATGCCGTGCGCGAAGAACGCGAAGGCGAAACCTGGTTTAAGAAATTCACCGCTTCCATGTTCTACCGCATTATTTACCGCATCACCGAGGTAAAAATCCCGCAGGATTCAGGAGATTTCCGCCTGCTGGATCGCGCGGTGGTGAATGTGATGAACAATATGCGCGAAAAACACCGCTACCTGCGCGGGATGTCATCCTGGGTGGGCTTCAAACAAATTGGTGTGAAGTATCACCGGGCGGCCCGTTTTGCCGGCACCTCAAAATACCCGTTGAAGAAGATGCTGAAACTGGCATCCAATGCCATCACCGGCTTTTCATATTTTCCCCTGCAACTGGCTACCTATATGGGCATGATTGCCGCGGGCGTCAGCATCATCGCCATTCCGGTGGTGATCCTGCTGCGTTTGACAGGCGTCTCGGCCTTTTTGGGGCAGGCCACCACGCTCATCGCCGTATTGTTTTTGGGGGGTGTGCAGTTGATCACATTGGGGATCCTGGGTGAGTACCTTGGGCGGGTGTACGATGAAGTTAAAGGACGCCCCCTGTACATTGTGGCAGAAGCCCCCGAGAGGGATTCTTCTGCCGGCAAGTAGCATAACCTGATGAAAATGAGGAACAAAGGAGAAAAGCAGCATGAAAATTGATTTGACCATGTTCCCGGACCGGCTGGAAGGAGCCGTCCGCAGAGCGCGTGAACGTAATATTGTGATTCCTACTTTAGCGCAGCAGAAAAACCCCGCATTAATCCCTGCCCGGATGAAACGCGAATTGAAATCGATCGGTTTGTGGGATATCGTCCCGCAGAACCTGTTTCGCATTACCTGGAAGAACGAGCCCGTTGCTCAGGGCGGCGGATTTGGGGATGTCAATTACTTTGAACTGCCGTCCAGCTTAACCGGTGTGCCGTCGCGTATCATCGGTCTGGTGGGCAAGTGGTTCCCCACCGGCGCGCACAAGGTGGGAGCTGCCTTTGGGTGCCTGGTTCCGCGTCTGGTAACCGGACAGTTTGACCCCGAAACACAAAAAGCGGTTTGGCCCTCTACCGGGAATTACTGCCGCGGCGGCGCTTATGATTCGGCTTTGCTGTCCTGCCAATCGGTGGCCATTCTGCCGGAAGGCATGAGCAAGGAGCGCTTTGACTGGCTGAACAAAGTAGCCGGTGAGGTGATTGCTACGCCCGGAACCGAGAGCAACGTCAAAGAAATTTTCGATAAATGCTGGGAGCTGCGCAAGTCCGGTGAGGATCTGGTCATCTTCAACCAGTTCGATGAATTTGGCAATTATCTTTGGCATTATGAGATCACCGGTCATGCCATGGAAGAGGTGCTGCAAAAAGAAATGGGCAACGGGCAGTTCCGTGGGCTCGGGCTGACCACCGGCTCAGCCGGCACCATTGGCTCGGGTGATTACCTGAAGCAGTTGTTCCCGGGCAGTAAAGTCGCGGCTGGTGAAGCCTGGCAATGCCCCACCTTGCTGGAGAACGGCTTTGGCGCGCATCGCATTGAGGGAATCGGTGACAAGCACGTGCCGTGGATCCACAACATGCGCAATACCGATGTCATCGCCTCGATCGACGATCAGGCCGTGGTGAGCCTGGCGCGTTTGTTCAACGAAAAAGCCGGTCGTGCCTACCTGGTGAAGCGCGGAGTACCCGAAGAAGTGGTGTCCAAACTGAACCTGCTGGGCTTCTCGGGCATCGCCAATATGCTGGTGTGCATCAAGATGGCAAAATATTATGAATGGGGCGAGGGTGAT
>CAZHMZ010000268.1:0-3364 GCA_964532655.1 uncultured Anaerolineaceae bacterium | reverse complement strand
AAGACGGGCGGTTCCTCCAACATTCCGTTTTTCACCGAGATGCTGGAACGCGTGTTTGGGAAGGATCACGTGGTGAATACCAATACCTTCAGCAGCGTCACGGCCGGGCTGGCGGTAAGGGCTTACGAGCGGGAGAAGTAAACAGAAACCGCATCTTCATCTGTGGAGTACCCTCCAAAGAAGTGCCCATGAATCATACAGCTTTTGGAAGTTTACCCATCAAGAAACCGGTGAACCCTGTTCCCAAATGGCATCACATTCTTGTGGAACAGTGGCATCTCACTGCTTCCGTCCTGCTTAGTGTATTGATCATGTTACCAAGATTGATTTCTCCTCAGTTCGGTCTGCTTGATGATGGATTAACCCTGGAAACAGTCCAAAGCTTCCAATCCGGAGAATGGTCGTTTCTCCTTGAAAATTCGGTTGGCCGATTCCGTCCCTTGTACTGGATCTATCATTATTTTTTGTATAACCTTGGTGGATTACGGCCTGTCGTTTTCTTTATCGGGAATCTGATCCTGTTATTGTCAGTGGTCATCGGGTTAATCTCGATCGTTCGACGTTCTGGCGGCAGCAAACTACAGGCATTCCTGTGTTCTGTTGCTTTTCTGGCATCTTCTGCATTCATCGAAAATGCTTACACGCTCTCCAAACCCGAGCTGCTTCAATCGTTACTTCTTGTCTTATGGGTCAATCTGTTGCAGAAACATGAGAATTTGATGCTGAGAAATGTACCAGCCGGAAATTTCCGGGAGAGAATAATTTTTGATCTGCAATTGTTTGTTTTGACGCTCTGTATTTGCCTGACAAAAGAGACGGGCCTCGTTCTGGCGCCCATAATTCTGCTTTTCTTTGTGTTGCATCGGCCTAAAATCTCGCTTCAGGCCCCGGAGATAGTCCTGCTGGCCTGCGGCTTGTATCTGATCATGCGGTCTGTACTGGTCACCACAGGTGTCGGAAGCGGAGAATATGTTCAAAGCTACACCCTGAATCCTTTGGCGATTGTGTCGGTTGCTTTTCGGTGGTCATCCATTTTGTTGCATGACTACCTGTTTTTGCTCATCGCAATCGGCCTGTGGGTTTTTCTACAAAAATCCGGAAAGTTGTCCGCATTAAATACTCCACTTATCTACGCTTTGTTATGGATGACTGTGTGGTTGGGTGTCTATCTGCCATGGATATACACCTCCCAGTATTATCTTCTACCCTTCTCCCTGGGGGCTGCTGTCTTCACAGGGTTGGTGATCGGCAGGGTATGGGAAGTCTTTCCTGCTCACCGGTGGTTATGGATCCTGTATATCCTCTTCTGGATGGTGACCCCTATTCACGCAGTTTTCAATGCCCGGACCCAAATTGCTGCTGATAATGAAAACTGGCAGGTGATGGCGTATGTCGCCGAACACGCAAAAAAAGGACAGGCCGTTCTGATCAATTATCAACCAGATAACGAGTACATCAAGGAGATCGGAAAACATCTCGCATTGATTTGGAACCGTCCGGACATTCGTGTAATGGCTTATTCCGGTACGGAATTTCTTGACCCCGCTTTACCTGCATGGGTGTTGTCGAACATTGTAGAAGATGCCCCGGTCGTTTCTGTCCGCCTGGGATGTTATGAAGATGAATCAAGGGAGTTCCAGAAGCGTCTCCAAAGGGATGAAAGATTTCACAAAGAGATCATCTGGCAAGACAGTACGCAATTTAACGGTGTAGATATCGATTTAGGAAGATTTCCGGGAATAATTCTATCAAGTCAGCCTTCGATCGTAGAAGTTTTACATTTGAAGTATGGTTGGACAATTACACAACTGAACTGACCAGCGATTACTTCATTCCACCCGGATGATTTAAGGATGGCACCGGTGCAACGGTGGATGCTTGAACAGCCTGCTCCTCCGAGCCGTCATAGTTGCGCAGATGCGGCCAGCGCCAGGCAATCATGACTGCACCGGCCATACAGGCCACACCCCCGGAGATGATGGCAATGGGGGTATTGAATGCCTGCGCCACCAGACCGGCTTCGATCTCGCCCAACTGCGGACCGCCCTGGAAAAAGATCTGGTTGATGCTCACCATACGACCGCGCAGGTAATCCGGCGTCTGCATCTGGCGCACGGTATTGCGAATGATGGTGCTCACCGCGTCGCCCGCGCCGATCAAAACAAGCGCCAGCATTGCCAGGGGGAAGGTGCGCGTGAAGCCCAAAATAGCGGTTGCCAGCCCGTACACCATCACCGAACCCAGCAGCAGGCGCCCCTGACGGCGGATATGAAGCCGCTGCGAGATGATCAGTCCCACCAGCATGGCGCCAATCGACTGCCCGGCCGCCAGCCAGCCGTATCCGATCTCATTCACGTGCAGCACATCCTGCGCCAGGAAAGGCAATAGTGTGAGCGCCGAGGAGAAGAACGTGGCGATAAAATCCAGCACCATACTGGAGAGGATGATCGGCTGCCGAACGATAAACCGCACGCCTTCGCGAATCGATTCGAGACTGTAACGCATACCGCGCTGGCTGGGTGCTTTCACTTCCTGCGGGATGGAGCCGATCAACAGCAGCACCAGAATGACTGCCCCGTAAGAAAATGCGTTGAACAGATACGCAAAGTGAATTCCCAGGTAACCGATCACCAGACCGCCGATGGCAGGGCCGAGGATGTTGCCGGTGTTGGATGCGATGGATTGCAGGCTGAAGGCAGATGGATAGAGCGGCCTGGTGACCAGATTGGGCACCAGCGACTGGCGGGCGGGCAGATCAAACGAGATGGCGATGGCCTGCACCATGCTGAGCGCATAAATGTGCCACACCTGCGTGATCCCTGCCCAGGTCAGTAAACCCAGCGTGAGGGCGGTCAGCGCCATGGTGGTCTGAGTGATAAACAAAATCTTGCGCCGGTTGAATGTATCAGCGGCCACGCCGCCAAACGGCGCAAATATAAGGATGGGGAAGAATTTTGCCAGGCCAATCCCGCTCACCACAATGGGCTGATCGCTGAGCTGGCGCAAATGCCATAACATGGCCGTGGTTGACATCATAGAGCCCATAACCGAGACAAACAAACCGATCCAGTAATACACAAACTTACGGCTGTGGAGGGCAGGCGGAACGGTGAGATTGAGTTTCATATGAAAAACGGGTTACTCCGTTTTGCAGGATTTGATTGACTTGCCCCTCGCCACAGGGGTGACCCTTATGGGGCTGGCGGGCAGCCTGTTCCCGGAATTAGAACACCAGGGGGCAAGGAATGGTACGAAGTCTGTCTCCGGTTTCTCCCAAATTGAGCGGTTCACACCGGAAACAGCCCAATTCTATCAGGTACCCCAATCTCGCAGGTACTGAAAATCGTACCCAATGGTGCGGTCG
>CAZHMZ010000267.1:0-3421 GCA_964532655.1 uncultured Anaerolineaceae bacterium | reverse complement strand
GAGATTCTGCGCGGTGTACCGGTATCGGCGGTGATGAAAAAGGATGTGCCCTCGGTGCCGTGGTTTAAGAAACTGGACTGTATCATCGAAGAGGATGTTTTACCCACCGGCGGGCGCATCTTCAAGGTAACCGATGGCAATGATATGAGTCTGCGCGGTTTGCTGACCTTGCGCAGCGTGACCGCTGTACCCAGAGAACGCTGGCCCGATCTGACCGCTCAGGAAGTGATGATCCCGCGCAGCAAGTTTGTGATCCTCACCCCCGGGATGGAGATGCTGGATGCTCTGCGCGTGATGGATGACGCCAATATCGCCCAGGCGCCGGTCATCGACCAGGATGAAATGATCGGTATTCTCACACGCGAGGATCTTACGCACTACATCCGTCTGCGGGCAGAACTGGGTGTATGACGTAATTTTTGTCCGGAGCAGGTGTGCTCCGGACAACACATACCTGTTAATGCAAAAAACCGGGTAAGCCCGGTTTTTTGCTGGCAAGATGTGCCAAAAATCGAGAAGGATTAGAGAGCAGCTCTCCTGGCGAAAGGAAAGAGCTGGTTGAATTGCGCCTTACCGAACAGGAATGATCTGATTCCTGAAGACATCAATGTAAATTACTCCTGATTTTTCTGATCGGTAAAGTAGCCCGCCACACTGATCGAGCCAAAAAATAAACCGATGATTGCGATTACCACATAAATACCGGCAGCCATTTTTCCCTCCTGACTTACCACCAAAAACCAGTAAAAAGAACACGAACAGGTTAAACTTTCTTGCTAGTTGTAACCCCTATCATAAACAAACGTTATTACTTTTTTATTAACGCTTGCTTACAAATCAATTAATTCCTCATAAATATATACGCTTGAGGATGTGAAAAAGTTCCAATTTCTAATCTAACCTTAATGAAATGCAGTAAATTGACCACAAAAGGCAGGAAAACGGGTAAATGTTTCAGATTTGATTATCCCTCCGATACCTCAATGGCCGTCGCCAGGCTGGCGAGGGGCGAGGGATAAGGTAAAATTACTCAAAAGAGAATACTGGCTGCAGAGGAGAATAAATGACAGATACCAAAGTGCTGATGGATGCCTTGCGGCAGGTGATGGATCCTGAACTGGGAAAGAGTATTGTGGAATTGGGGATGGTACAGGATCTCAAGATCACCCCTGCCGGCGAGGTGAGTTTTAAATTGACTCTCACCGTGATTGGCTGCCCGATGCGCGAGCAGATGGCTGAGAATTCACGAAAAGCGCTGCTGCAGGTTCCGGGCGTGAAAAGTGTACAGGTTGAATTCGCCCGTATGGATGACTCACAGCGGCAAAAACTGTTCGAGACGGTCAAACCGCAGCTTCCGCAACTACGCGAGTTCAACAAAGTAAAGCGGGTGGTGGCAGTGATGAGCGGCAAGGGCGGTGTGGGAAAATCAAGCGTCACCGCACTGCTGGCCGCTGAAGCCAGACGCCAATGCCTGACGGTAGGCGTGCTGGATGCGGACATCACCGGGCCGAGCATGCCGCGCATGTTTGGCCTGCCTTCCGGCGGTTTACCGCAGGGTGAAATGGGCATTCTGCCCGCTTATACCGAGAGCGGCATCAAGGTGATCTCCACCAACGTGCTGCTGCCTGATGAAGACATGCCGGTGGTGTGGCGCGGACCGCTGATCACCCGGGCCATCACCCAGTTCTGGGAGGAGACGCTGTGGGGCGATCTGGATATCCTGTTTGTGGATATGCCTCCGGGAACGTCGGATGCAGCTCTGACGGTGATGCAGAAGATCCCGATCAACGGCATCATTCTGGTGACTACCCCGCAGGCGCTGGCGGGTATGGTGGTGCGCAAGGCTGTGTATCTGGCCCGCGAACTGAAAGCCCCCATTTTGGGTCTGGTGGAAAACATGAGTTACTTCCGCTGCCCCGATAACGGCAAGGAATACGAGATCTTTGGCCCCAGCAACGCGCAGAAAACAGCCGATATGGCAGGTGTCTCAAACTGGCTGCGCCTGCCGATCGACCCGCAGGTGAACCAGTTGTTTGATGCCGGTCGGGCGGAAGAAGCAAAACTGCCTGAAATCGAAAAGGCTTTCAGGCAGCTTGTATTTGCGGAAGTAAAGTAAAACAGTAAGGGGCTTGCTACAGGAGTTATCCTTTCCAGGCGGTGAGCCCCATAGAGAAGGCCAGCAGGCCAAAGAAGATGCCGGCCAGCAGCAGAAAACTGTTCTGCAACGCATAATACAGCCCAAAAGGCGTGACTAAACCCAAAAGCAGAGCTGCCCATACGATCAGGGAGCTCTGTTTTTTCTTTTTCTGCACATGAACCGGGGTTGGTTCAGGGCCCGAATCGGGGCAAGGGATTTCGGTATTCATGGGTTGGTTCATCGCACACCTGCCAGAATAAAGCTGACCACGCACATCAGCGAGATCACCAACATGCCGTACAGGAGGATGCGGCTCATCACCGGCCCTTCCTGGTTGGAGAGACCCACCGTGCTGCAGCCCACAATCACTTTAGCCGGTGAGAACACGCTGCCCAGCGAGCCGCCGGCGGTTTGCGCGCCCAGGATGGCGGAAACGCTCAACCCCAGCAGTTGGGCGGTGTTCATCTGCAAACCGGCGAACAGCACATTGGAGTTGTTGTTGCTGCCGGTAATAAACGAGCCCAGCGCGCCGATCAACGGGGCCGCCAGGGGATACAGGTTGCTGCCCAGGCCCTCACTGAGTCCCTGCGCCAGCAGTTTGGTCATGCCGGTATGCGACATGATGGTGGCCATCCCCACCATGGCGATAATTCCCAGGCTGGATTTGATGGCGCCCTTGCCCACGCTCGAAAACACCTTCTGGTAGGCTTTGGGTTTCAGAAAACCAGCTTTACGGTAGATCCAGTACGCGATGATACTGGCATAGGTAAGCACCGCACCCGGATGTGAAAAGACGTGGATGGTCCGTCCGGTTTCGGCCGGCGTGATAAAACCTGTGCTGGTGGAAAGTTCAGGGAAGTTCAATGTAAAGGATATCTTCCCCAGAAAATCTTCCACCGGCGGGATTAGATTGACGCCGAAGGCCAGGATCACCAGAATGATATACGCTGACACAGCGATCAAAAGCTTGTGATTGGGTAAAGCCGGTACGGCCGGTTCTGTTGCCGTGGCAGCCAGTCTAGCGGAGCGGGCAGCCTTGAAACGCAGAATCAGAATAGCCACTGTCAGACCGGCGAGGGCGGCGCCAGTGGTACCCAGCGTCCACATCCCGTTGGTGACCAGCAAATACTGCGTGACCGACATCACCGTTCCCAGCACCGCGATAAACGGCAATGAGCGGAACATGCCTTTCCAGCCGCCGGCAATGACCGCCACGATGATACCGCATGCGTAACAGGCAATCCCTAAAAACAGGGCGGCATCCGATGCCAGAAAACTGCCCTC
>CAZHMZ010000266.1:0-3422 GCA_964532655.1 uncultured Anaerolineaceae bacterium | reverse complement strand
TGAGCGTGGAATGCGGCAGGTGAAAATTGGTGATCATGGCATCCACTGCCTTGAACGTGTACCCGGGTGTGATAAAGATGTTGGTGGGTCCTTCAAACGCGCTCACCCGCTGCCCGGGAGCAGCATGTTGAGCGGCCGTCTCCAATGTGCGTACACTGGTGGTGCCCACCGCCACAACCCGTCCGCCATTTTGAGAGGCGCTGTTGATCAGATAAGCCGTTTCCGGGGTGACTTCGCACCACTCGGTGTGGATGTGATGATCTTGTACGTTTTCCTCGGTGACCGGGGCAAAGGTATCCAGCCCCACGTGTAAAGTGACGCGCGCGAAGCGGATGCCCTTTCCTTCCAGTTCGGCGATCAACTCAGGTGTGAAATGCAGACCGGCGGTGGGAGCTGCCGCGGAACCGGGTGTTTCCGCATAGACGGTCTGATACCGTTCGGGATCCTGTAACGGGGTGTGAATGTACGGCGGGAGCGGGATCTGACCAATTTGCGGAAGGCAGGTCTCAATGGGTTCCTCAAAACGCACCTGGCGCAGCGTACCGCTGTTCGGTGAGAGGATGACCGCCTGAGGGCCGCCGTCCACCACCAGCTTACTGCCGGCGCGGATGTTTTTGCCGCCCACCAGCGCTTCCCAGGTCAGCAGGTCAATCCTGCGCAGCAAAAGAATCTCGGCCTTGCCCCCGCTGGCCTTGTGAGCCGGCAGGCGGGCCGGGATGACGCGGGTCTGGTTAATCACCAGCACGTCGCCGGGTTTCAGATATTCAGTGATGTTCCAGAAGCGGGTATGCTGCAAGCCCTCAGCAGCGCGGTCCAGCACCATCAGGCGCGAGGCGTGACGGGGTTCCACCGGGGTCTGGGCAATGCGTTCCGGGGGCAGATCGTAGTCAAAATCGCTGGTTTTCACTTTTCAAACAGGCCCGGTTGGTTGGGGGGTGTATAGGGGATGTTGAGATGCTCGTAGGCCAGGCGGGTGGCGATGCGCCCCTTGGCGGTGCGCTCCAGAAAACCGAGCTGCAGCAGATAGGGCTCCACCACATCCATGATCGTATCCGGCTCTTCGCTGATGGATCCGCCAATGGTACTCAGACCCACCGGTCCGCCGTTATATTTTTCGATGATGGTAAGCAGTACGCGGCGGTCTACCTCATCCAGCCCGAGTGAATCCACGCTCATCAACCTGAGCGATTCACTGGCATTTTCATACGTGATGGTACCATCGCCGCGCACCTGGGCGTAATCACGCGCCCGGCGCAGCAGGCGCAGCGCCACACGTGGGGTTCCGCGCGCGCGGCGGGCAATTTCATGAATGCCGCGTTCCTGGGCTTCCACTTTTAGGAGATTGGCAGCCCGATGCACAATTTTTTCCATGGCGGTCTGATTGTAATAATCCAGGCGGTAGACCGCGCCAAAGCGCGCCCGCAGCGGCGAGCTAATGAGCGCCAGGCGGGTGGTGGCTCCAATGACGGTGAAACGCGGCAGCTTGAGCCGGATGGAGCGGGCAGAGGGTCCCTTGCCGATGATGATATCGAGCGAAAAATCCTCCATGGCCGGGTAGAGCACTTCTTCGATGGCTTTGCCCAAACGGTGGATTTCATCGATGAACAGGATATCACCGGCTCGCAGGTTGGTGAGAATGGCTGCCAGATCACCTGCGCGTTCCACCGCCGGGCCGGAGGTCACCTTGATATTCACATTCATTTCGGAGGCCAGCACGTATGCCAGGGTGGTCTTGCCCAAACCTGGCGGTCCGTAAAACAGCACGTGATCCAGCGGCTCTTTTCGCTGCTGGGCAGCCTGAATGAGGATGGATAGGTTTTCTGTGACATGATCCTGCCCGATCACCTCGCCCAGCGAATGCGGGCGAAGCGCCTGATCGACGCGGTCATCGGGTTTGGCCTGCGGTGAAATAGGCCGGTCTTCCGGGTTCATCATGAGATTGATTATACATCATCCATGCGGCGCGGTTGTTGCTATACTGTATAAAGGAATGGCATTACAGAGGAGGATAATTATGGCTGTTTATGTTCTGATACCCGGCTTCTGGCTGGGTGGTTGGGCCTGGCAGGAGGTGACGGAGCGGCTGCGCAAAGCCGGGCACACTGTGTACCCGGTCACGCTGACTGGTTTGGCCGATCGCGCTCACCAGGGCAACTCGCAGGTGAACCTTTCGACGCATATAGCCGATGCGGTAAATTTGCTTGAAGGTGAAAATCTGCACGATGTGCTTTTGGTTGGGCACAGCTTTGCCGCCAATGTGATCACAGGCGCCGCTGAACAGGTTCCTGAGCGTATCAAACGACTGATCTACGTGGATACCTGGCCGCTGCCCGATGGAATTGCACAGATTGATTTGTTTCCACCCGAGGCTCGTCTGGCACTGGAGCAACTGGTAAAGGAACAGGGTGAGGGCTGGTTTTACCCTTTGCCGCCCTGGGAGGAACTGGATCAAAACCGTGATTTGGATGGTCTGGGTGCTGCGGAGCGAGACAGAATGCGAAAGTATGCCACCGGGCAGCCTTTCGGGACGCTGTTGGAGCCTGTCAGGTTGAAGGGTTCTGCCCGCAAAGCGCTGCCAAAGACTGTTATCTGGTGCAGCCTGACACCGGCTGAGGTGCAGAAAATGGTCGAAGAATATCCCATCATCGGTAAAGAATTGATGGAACCAGGCTGGGATGTGCGGGAACTGCCCACCGGGCACTGGCCCATGTTCTCGAAACCGGCAGAATTGACAGCTTTACTGGAGATACTGGCATAGAATAGTACCTGTCAATCAGGTTATCCGGTAAAATCAGAACCCGAACCTGGAATTTTGTCAGGAAACCTCACAAGGAGAATTCCGATGAACCAATCCAATCCCATGCTGCACGTATCCGACCATCCGTTGGTTTGTCACAAAATATCGCGTTTACGCCGCGCTACCACCGACCCAAAAAAATTTCGCGAACTGGTACGCGAAATCAGCGCACTGCTGGCCTACGAAGCCACACAGGATTTGCAGACCGCCCCGGTGCAGGTGCAGACCCCCATCGGCATTGCCGATGCAGCCGAATTGAAGGAAGTGATCGGGTTGATCCCCATTCTGCGGGCCGGCCTGGGGATGGTGGAGGGAATCTGGGAACTGATGCCGTCTGCCGAGGTGTGGCACATTGGGCTGTACCGGGATGAGAAGACGCTCAAGCCGGTGCAGTACTACAACAAGCTGCCGGTTTCACCTACCGTGGGGGTATGCCTGATTCTGGACCCCATGCTGGCCACCGGCGGATCGGCGGTTGCCACGGTGGATATTCTTAAGCATTGGGGGGTCAAGCGGATTAAGTTTATCGGGCTGATCGCCGCCCCTGAGGGTATCGCCAATCTGCACGAGCACCACCCGGATGTGCCCATCCACCTGGCAGCGGTGGATAAAGGCTTGAACGAGC
>CAZHMZ010000265.1:0-3453 GCA_964532655.1 uncultured Anaerolineaceae bacterium | reverse complement strand
GAGAGCGGTACCGTAAACACCCGGCTGACCTCATCATTTGAGAGGGTTAACTCCACTGGCCATTGAATGATGCCAACCACCGGCGTTATCACCACCCCGTAATGGGTGACAAAGTTGTGCAACAGGCCGGCCAGGTGAATATCTTTCTCGCCAATGCCCACTTCCTCCCAGGTCTCTCGTAAAGCGGTGCCCTCAGGTATGGCATCTTCTACTTCCGCCCTTCCACCCGGAAAGGAAATTTGCCCCTTATGAGTGGCAATCAAATGGGTCCGCTGGGTTAACAGAAGATGCCACGTCTGGTCCAGCATCAACAGCGGCACCAGAACGGCAGCCTGATTGGCGATCCCCCACACCCTTGTGGTCTCTGCCGGCCTAACGCTCAAAATTTGAGCAATCTCCTCCGCCGATAGCGGATGTGAAGCAGGGCTCACAGCAGGTCGGGGTCCTCTTCGATTGTTTCAACGGATTCTGTGTCTGTTGGGGCACCCTCTTCCAGGAGAGGCTGCAGAACAGGTCGGGCAAAAATGAGAAAACCGGTATGTGCCACCATCCTGTCCACCGGCCGGAGACGCGCGGGTTCGGGTTTGTAATACCGCAGCATAATCTCGCACACCTCAATAAAAATGAACCCATTCCGCTTCAGTTCGATCAATAATAAAGAAACCTGATTGGTGGTGGGTAAAATACTGCCAAAGAAACCGCCCGGCTTCAGGGTTGCTTTGACCTGTCCAAGATAATTGTAAGGATCCGGTACATCCAGAAACAGCACATCGGCGTCATGTTCATCAAAACCCTCGCTGATATTGCGCAGTTTCAGATCCACCCGATCAAGAAGACCCAAGCGGTCCAGATTTTTACGTGCCAGGTTCTGAAAATCCGGTTTGGCTTCATAACTGGTTACTTTTCCGGTTTCACCGACCAAACTGGCAAACGCGCACGTCAGCGCGCCTGAACCGGTTCCGGCTTCCACCACATGCAGACCCGGCATCACCCCCAGGCTGACCATGATGAACCCGATATCTTTTGGATAGAGTATTTGAGTGGTGCGCGGTGTCTCGATCAGCAAATCGGCGAAAGACGGCTGCAACAGAAAAAACGGGCTGCCTTTGTGACTGACAACCTGTGTTCCCCAGGGTAGCCCGATCATCTCATCGTGGGGAATGATGCCCTTATGAGATTGAAATACTGTTCCGGCTTTCAAACGAATGATAAAATTCTTGTGACCTATGCTGGCCAGTTGAGCCAGATCTCCATCTTTTGCGTGGGTACCCGTGTTATACCAGTTCAATGAATTTTTCCTCTTGTTGTCTTTCCTGTTTGATGACAGATTATAGCCCAGAGTGTTGTTCTCCGGCGTATCTGTTGCAAAGAAGATGAGTTGACTTGAAATTAGTCCGCATATCGGACTGGTCAGCCGCGCAGTTCTGTGCTAGAATTGGCCGATAAAGTCAGTAGAGCTAACCATGCCTGCTGCCTTTCCGCCCATGATCCATCCACGATGTGAAACATGGGTAATCCCAAGGAAAGGAGATATTCAGCGATGCGTAATTATGAGATTGTATTCATTGTCCATCCTGATCTGGATGAAACGAGCCTGAAAGACGTCGTTTCAAAAGTAAAAGGCTGGATCACCGATGCAAACGGCTCAGTTACAAAGGAAGACATCTGGGGAAAACGACGCATGGCCTACGCGATCAAAAAACAGCGTGAAGGTCAGTACGTACTCCTCAATGCCGAGATTGAACCTGCCGCGATCGGCGAATTGGAACGCAACTTCCGTATTACAGAACCCATCATTCGCTTCCTTGTCACTGTCGTGGAAGATTGAGGATCCTGTAAGTTGCTGTTAATCCAGGAGTGAGAATATGAACCGGAGTCTTAATAAAGTCCTTCTCATCGGTGAAGTTCTACGAGAACCCGAAATGCGATACACCCCTTCCGGCAGACCGGTGACTACCTTTTTGCTGGAAACCAACCGCAACTGGGTGACTTCCGATGGTGAAAAACATTCGGATACCGAACGCTTCCACATCGTCGCATTCGGCAATCTGGCCGAATCCTGCAGTCAGCAGTTTGAAAAGGGATGCCAGGTCTATGTGGAAGGCAGACTTCAATCCCGGCAGTGGGAAGATCGTGATGGGATCAAGCATAATTCCGTAGAAATTCATGCCCTGGATGTGCTGTTTCTTTCTTCATCGGGTGATTCCGAGGGAACAGCCGGCGAAGATCTGATGAATTTAGATCTGAACGAAATCAGTTTTTAAGAGGTGAAATATGAGTGACAATATGATCGGACAGGAAGGCGATGGCGGCCGGCGGCGGTATATTGCTCGTCCAAAATTCTGCCAATTTTGCGCCGATAAATCGATCAAAATTAATTACAAAGAAGTTGATATGCTGAAACGCATGGTGACTGAGGATGGAAAGATCCGCCCACGTCGCCAGACCGGTACCTGCGCGCGTCATCAACGCACTCTGGCCCGCGAGATCAAACGCGCCCGTCATATCGCCCTTCTGCCTTTTACCGCTGAACCCTGGCAGAACGTTATCCGCTAAGGCATTATGCTGGCATCTCTGTGTTGAGGTGCCAGTTCATTCATCAATATCACGAGAGTCGATATGGCCAAGGAAACGAAGAAAAAAGTTGTAACCAGAAAAGAAATGACGCGCCTGCACCGGGAACAACGGCAGCGAGGCTACATCATTGGCGGCACCATTGTCGTTCTTGCGGTGGTGATCGGTCTGGTTGTTTTCGGTTTGTCGTACGAACTGGTCTTTAAGGGAATGAAAACCGTTGCGAATGTGAACGGTGAACGGATCTCTTTGAAGGATTTCCAGGAAGAAGTTCAATTCCAGCGCTACCAGCAGATACAGACTTATTCCAGCTACGCCCAGCTCTATAATGCATTTGGCGCTCAAATGGGTTCATCGTTCCTCGGCAATCTTCAAAGCATTGAGAATTCACTTTCTGAAGAAAACAAGGTCACCTTCGGCCAGGATGTTCTGCAAAACATGGTCGATAATGTGGCGATTGCCCAGTATGCTGAAGAAAATGGGATCACCGTTTCTCAAGAAGAGATTGACAAAGCGATTGAGGAACAGTTTGGGTACTATGCCAATGGCACGCCCACACCCACCCTCACCGCCACGCCGTTTGTCACATCCACCCTGTCGGCGGAACAATATGCCCTTGTATCTCCCACCCCGACGAATACGGAAGTTCCCCCCACCGAAGAGGTAACACCCACTGCCACGCAGGCACAACAGACGCCTGAAGCTACCGTTGAGGGCACCGCCGCAGAAGCGACTGAACCCGCCGCGACAGAACCTGTGGTAGAAGGGACAGCCACTGCCACATTGGAGCCTACTGCAACAGCTACCGAGTATACCTACCAGGGTTTTGAAGGTGAACGGGATGCAGTAATTGAAGGGATGACTGACATCAACTTTACC
>CAZHMZ010000264.1:0-3477 GCA_964532655.1 uncultured Anaerolineaceae bacterium | reverse complement strand
CGTCCGGTAGCGCGCCGTGATAATTCACGGGCCAGTTTCACGCGCTGCGCTTCACCGCCTGACAGTGTGGTGCCCGGTTGTCCGATCCTGATGTACCCCAGACCCACATCGTTGAGCGTTTCCAGCTTGTTCATAATGGATGGGAACGCAGAAAAGAAGTCCAGGCCGCTTTCTACGGTCATATCCAACACGTCCGCGATAGACTTGCCCTTGAACTTCACCTGCAGCGTCTCACGGTTGTAGCGGGTTCCCTGACACACATCACAGGGCACGTACACATCCGGCAGGAACTGCATTTCAATGCGAAGCTGCCCCTGCCCCTGGCAGGCCTCGCAGCGTCCGCCATGAACGTTGAAGGAAAATCGTCCCGATTTATATCCGCGCACCTTACTCTCGGGAAGCTCCGCGAACAGTTTGCGGATTTCATCAAAGATCCCGGTATAGGTGCCGGGGTTGGATCGCGGCGTGCGCCCGATGGGTGACTGGTCGATATTGATGATCTTGTCTAAAAATTCAAGACCCTCGATTTTTTTGTATTCGCCCGGGGTCGTATTGGCCCGGTTGAGATCACGAGCCAGCGCCTGGTATAAAATATCAATCATCAGTGTTGATTTACCTGAACCGGATACGCCGGTGATGCACACCAGTTTCCCGAGCGGAATTTCCACATCCAGGTTCTTGAGGTTATTCGCTTTAGCGCCAAATACTTTCAGTTTCTTGCCGTTGCCGTTGCGCCGAGTTTCCGGAATGGGCACCTGCTTTCGGTGTGATAGATAATCGCCGGTCAACGAGCGCGGTGAAGCCAGGATGTCGTTGATATCACCCTCGGCAATCACTTCGCCGCCATGTTCACCCGCTCCCGGTCCCAGGTCGATGATCCAGTCCGCAGTTCGGATGGTGTCTTCATCATGCTCCACCACCAGAACCGTGTTGCCCTGATCACGCAGGTTGATGAGGGTGGCCAGCAGGCGGTTATTATCACGCGGATGCAGCCCGATGGAGGGTTCGTCCAGCACATACAGCACACCCATCAGATGAGAACCGATCTGGGTTGCCAGCCGGATGCGCTGTGCCTCGCCGCCTGAAAGAGATCCCGCTGAACGGCTAAGGGTCAGGTAATCCAGACCCACATCCACCAGAAAGTTGAGCCGTGCCCGGATTTCTTTGAGGATCCGGTCGGAAATGAGTTTCTCACGGTTGGTCAGGGGGCCGTCAGCCCCGGCCAGATGTTCAGCCCATTGCAGGGTGTTGAGCACCGGCCAGTCGGTTACTTCAACGATGTTGGAGTCGTTGACCGTGACGGCCAGGGACTCAGGGCGTAGGCGCAGCCCCTTACAGGTGGGGCATGGGCGCTGGCTCATGTACTCGGCAATTTTGCTGCGCACAAACTCGGATTGGGTTTCGCGGTAACGTCGTTCGAAATTGTTCACCACTCCTTCAAACGAGGTTTCGAACTTGGACTGGCGTTCCTTTCGGTCGATACGCACGGTCACCTGATTATCACCGGTGCCGTACAGGATGATCCTCATCTTTTCAGGGGGTATACTGCTGACCGGTGCGTCCAGGTCGATTTTGTACTCTCTCGCCACCGCCTCCAGATACTGCCAGTAATATCCATTCTGGTCGCGAGAGTTCTTCCATTCCATCGCCACGATGGCGCCGTCGTTCAACGAGACATCTTTATCGGGGATCAACAAATCCGGATCGATCTCCAGTTTGCTGCCAAGACCCTGGCAGTCGGGGCAGGCGCCGTGTGGGGTATTGAACGAGAAAGTACGCGGCTCGATCTCCGGCAGGCTGATGCCATGTTCCGGGCACGAGAGATGCTCGGAGAAGTGATAATCCACCGGCGGCTCGCTGCCGATATCCTGAATGGTCAGGTATCCGTCGCCCACTTTCAGCGCGGTTTCCACCGAATCGGTCAGGCGGGAGATAACCCCACGGCGTTCGTTTTCATCTTCCGGTTTGGAAAGAACGATTCTGTCCACCACCGCTTCGATCGTGTGGATCTTGTAGCGGTCCAGTGTGATTTCATCTTCCAGGTTGTATACAGTACCATCTACACGCACCCGCACGAAACCCGATTTACGGATTTCTTCAAAAACGGTCTGATAGGTACCTTTTCTGCCGCGGACGATGGGTGCCAGAATCAACAACCGGCTGCCCTCCGGCATACGGTCGATGATCTCAACCACTTCCTGGGCGGATTGTTTCACCACCTCACGGCCACAGACAGGACAGTGCGGGATGCCCACCCGCGCAAACAGCAGACGCAGGTAATCATAAATCTCGGTTACTGTGCCCACCGTAGAACGCGGATTACGTGAAGCACCTTTTTGATCGATGGATACTGCCGGCGACAGGCCTTCGATATAATCCACATCCGGTTTCATCATCTGACCTAAAAACTGACGCGCGTAAGCGGAAAGCGATTCGACGTACCGGCGCTGCCCCTCAGCAAAGATGGTATCAAAAGCCAACGATGATTTGCCGGAGCCGCTTAATCCGGTAATGACCACCAGTTTGTCACGCGGAATCTCCACGGAAATATTTTTCAGGTTATGCTGCCTGGCCCCCACCACATGAATACTGTTTCTTGCCATAAACACCTTTGATTTGATTTGATCAAAACGCAATCTATTATTATACCAAAGTGAAAAATTCCGCGCTCAAAATAGCAAAATCAGCCATCACACAAGCTCGCTGATTTCGATTCAATTATAGCACAGATTTTCTAATTAGCGATGAAAACGGCTCTTCCGGCCAGTATTCCGGTGGAAAAAGCCCAGTGTAAGTTGTATCCCCCGCAAGGGCCGATCACATCCAGTACCTCGCCGACCAGCCAGATACGCGACTGGAGTCGGGATTGCAGGATGAGCGGATCCACCTCATCCAGCGGGATGCCGCCACTGGTCACCTGGCATTGATCGTAACCCCTTACCCCTTTGACGTCGATGCGATACTCCTGCGCCAGAAAAATCAGAAACTGCAGTTGTCTGTCGTCGATCTGGCTGATCGGTGTCCCCCCGCGAAGGTGTGCTTTTTCCAGCAAAACAGTAGCCAGTTTAGGCGGCAAAACGTTCGCCAACAAAGCTTCGATGCTCATTTGGGTTTTACGCTGGTCGGTGATGTACTTCAGAAATTCCTGATCGTATTCTCGCAGAAAATTCAACCGCAGTGACAGAGCTTCGTCCGGATATTCATGCACGTGATAGCTCAAATCCATCACTCCCGGGCCATTGATACCCCACTGCGTGAAGATGATGTTGCCGGTGGTTTCAGCGATGACCGCCTCTTTGTGCAGTAAGGTGATACCTGCATCCAGGCGGATACCCTGCAGCTTGTGAACCGTTTTGGGATCGGTTTCGATGGGCGCCAAAGCCGGTGTGATCGGGATGATCCGGTGACCCAGCCGTTGTAAAACCTCAAACAGGCCGCCGGTGGCCTTTGAGAACGCAACAATCTTCTTCATCAGGT
>CAZHMZ010000263.1:0-3520 GCA_964532655.1 uncultured Anaerolineaceae bacterium | reverse complement strand
TGCCGGACCAATCAGCACGGCATCCAGACCGGGCACCTGTATGATCTCCTGCATGTGCTGCATGCCTTCCACGCTTTCAATTTGCATCCACACCACGGTGCGGTCGTCGATACCTTCCATATACTCGTCGATATTCAGCATGAAATTGGAGACGATTTTTGGGAAGTAGCCCCGTTCTCCAACCGGCGGGTATTTGCACTGCGCCACCAGTTTTCGGGCCAGCGCAGCCGAGGTGACGTTGGGGAACAGGATCCCCTCCGCGCCGGCATCCAGCGCCCATTTTGACCAGTTTGACTCATGCCAGGGTACCCGGACGATGGGGCAGGTGGGCGTGTCGGCGAACATCAGCAGCATGGTTTGCAGATCATGCTGGTTGATCACACTGTGTTCCATATCCAGCAGCAGGAAATCAAAGCCAAGCTGGGTGAACATGCGGGTGACGGCCGGATCGGTGATGCTCAACCAGGTGCCAATAACCTTTTCTCCTCGGGCGATCTTCGCTTTCAACTCAGTACCTTTCAAACCGGTCATACAGTCTCCTTTTTGGCAGCTCTGAAAAGGCTGCCGTGCAGATAGGGTAAATGATGTATCAGAGTCTGCTCACTTGGGTGGATCTTCCTGCAGGGCAAAATGGAACAGCCTCACCGGAAGCCCACCATTAATTCGTAAGTATAATAGTTTTTATGACCGCGAAGGAACATTGCCGCCGGGCAGTGATCACCCCCGCGGGCGGGAACAACCAGTGAACCATACAGAAAAGAAACTAAAGGCAGGCTGGGTGCTGTTTTTGCTGACAGCGTTGGTTACATTTGCCTGCAATTTACCCAACTTAAGCCGGGTCACTCCTACTCAGTACACCGGTTTGTCCACACTGCCGCCGGAAGCCTCGCCGGATGTTCAGGTTACACCCACCCAAGAGTTTCTGGAGACGCCCGTCATCGATGAAGCCCTGCCGGTGATCCCCACCCAAACATATGCGCAGTACGATATGATGCCTTATACCGTGCAGGCCGGTGACACGCTGCCGGCTCTGGCGGCCCGCTTCCGCACCAATATTGATAACATCCTGGCGGATAACCCCACCCTCCCCCCGCCCGATGAGGCTACCACCCTGCAGCCCGGTTTGGAACTGTCCGTACGCCTGAATGAAGATCCGTTTTGGGATGCAGGGGTTGTGATTTTGCCCAACTCACAGTTCATCAACGGGCTATCAGCCGCGGATTTTGATGTGGAAACCTATCTGGCATCCACCGGCGGCTGGCTGCGCGATTATGCGGACCGGTCCGGCGAACAGCCGGTAAGCGGGGCCGATCTTGTGAACAATGTGGCTGCCAATTATTCCATCAACCCGCGCCTGCTGCTGGCTTTGCTGGAGTACCGATTGAATGCCATCTCCGGTTCCCAGACCCCGAACAGTTTTTCATTGGGCAACTACGACCCAGGTCGGCAGACATTGGGTCGCCAGCTTTCATGGGTCGCCAATGTGCTGAACAACGCCTATTACGGCTGGCGGCAGGGCACGGTCACGCAATACACCAGCTTAAGCGGGTTCACAGTCAATCCCAGCCCGTGGCAGAACGCCGCCACGGTGGCAATTCAATCTTACTTTTCGCGCTTTCAGTCGGCCACGAACTATGAAGAGGCCATCATTAACGGTGGTTATTTGCAGATTTACGAAAACCTGTTTGGCCCTGTGAGTTGGAATTCGGCCGTGGAATGGTCGCTCATCCCGGCCGATCTGCGGCAGCCGTATCTTCGATTACCGTTTCTCTCCGGTTTGCGCTGGGCGTACACCGCCGGTCCGCATTCAGGATGGGGAGCAGGTTATCCATGGGCCGCCATCGATTTTGCACCCCCAGCTGAGACGTCCGGCTGCACACCCTCGCAGCACTGGGCGGTTGCGGTGGCAGATGGGCTGATCATCCGCTCGGAAGACGGCCTGGTACTGCAGGATCTGGACGGCGACGGCAGTGGACGGACCGGTTGGGTGATTTTGTATCTGCATGTCTTCCCGGATGGCGCGCCCGCGGTGGGTGACTGGCTTTCCATCGGTGACCGGTTGGGGCATCCTTCCTGCACCGGCGGTACCTCCACCGGGCGCAACCTGCACATCGCCCGGCTTTATAACGGCGAGTGGATTTCAGCAGACGGTGCAGTCCCGTTGAACCTGGACGGCTGGCAGGTGCAGGAGGGCATCATGGAGTACAAAGGCGCTCTCTCCAGGGATGATCAGACCATCTACCCCAGCAACCTGGGCGTATGGTCCAGCCAGCTCACTGCTGATCCGTAACAGGCTCACGGCGCAGACCTGATATTTACCCATGTTATAATGGGTTGATTCTTCTAACCGGACAGGCAATTAAGTTTATGGCTTCTTTTGAATCCCTATCTGTGGTCATTCCCGTTTTCAACGAGCAGGAAAACATCCCGCTGCTATACAAGGCGGTTTGCGAGGCATTATCCCCGCATCCCTACATCTGGGAAATCGTGTTTGTGGATGACGGCAGCAAAGATGGCAGTTTGATTGAAATGGAGCAGATCGCCGAGCAGGACCCGAATCACGTACGGGTGATCGAGCTGCGCCGCAATTTTGGACAGACCGCCGCAATCGCGGCCGGATTTGATTATGCGAGCGGGGATATCGTCATCCCGATGGATGCCGATCTTCAGAACGATCCGGCTGACATCCCCATGCTGCTCGAAAAGATGGATGAGGGTTATGATGTGGTGAGCGGCTGGCGCAAGAACCGTGAAGATACCTATCTCACCCGTACGCTGCCGTCGCACATGGCCAACTGGCTCATCTCTGCAGTGACCGGCGTGCCCCTGCATGATTATGGTTGTACACTCAAAGCCTACCGTCGCGATGTGATCAGCGGTTTTCGCCTGTACGGCGAAATGCACCGGTTTATCCCGGTGTACGCATCCTCAGTCGGCGCCCGCATCACCGAGGTGGTAGTGCATCATCATCCGCGCCGGTTCGGCAAGGCCAAATACGGACTGGAACGAACCCTGAAAGTGGTTCTGGATCTCTTCACGGTCAAATTTCTCAGCTCCTACGCCAGCAAACCCATCTACCTGTTTGGCGGTTCAGGAATGTTTTTCATCCTGATCAGCGGGCTGGTCTTATTATTCCTGTTCATCCGCCGTCTGGCAGTCAACATTTCGCCGTTCGATTCCCCGCTGTTTTTCGCCAGCCTGATGTTTATGATTTTTGGCTTCCAATCCATTCTGATGGGGCTGATTGCTGAACTGCTGATGCGCACCTATCATGAATCACAGGGCAAGCCTACCTATCAGGTGAAACGGGTGGTCAACGACCGCGAACCCCTAAAAAAACAGCTTGAACACATCTAAAAACGGGTAATCATTCATGCGCATCCTCGTCGTCATCCATGAATACCCTCCCATCGGAGGCGGCGGCGGTAAGGTCGCTCAGGTGATTTGCGAGGGTCTGGCAAAGCGCGGGCATGAGCTTCAGGTCATCACATCTCAATTTGATGACCTTCCCCGTCTGGAA
>CAZHMZ010000262.1:0-3524 GCA_964532655.1 uncultured Anaerolineaceae bacterium | reverse complement strand
CAGATCATGATTGTCAACATCGGCTTCGGCACGCTGCTGGCAGCACTGGGCGCCACCCCGGTATCGATCCTGCCGCCCATCATGCTGGCGCTGGGATACAGCTCGTTCGTGTCCATCGCCATCCCGGCCCTGGGCTATGACGCGTTGTGCACCTACGCCCTGCTGGGTGTGCCGGTAGTGGTGTTCTCGGGGTTTGTGGGGCTGCCGGTGGAAGAGGTGGGTCTGTACTTCGCCCGCTTTATGCCGGTCATCAGCAGCTGCATTGCCCTGGGGATGCTGTGGATTGTGGGAGGATGGAAGCTGGTGGGCAAAGGCCTGCTGCCCGCGCTGGTATCCGGTGTGACGGCCGGGCTGATTGCCATCGGGATGAACAGCCTCAAGCTGATCCCGCTGACCGGTGTGGCCGCCGGCCTGGGGGTGATTCTGATTATGATGGCCTATCTGAAGCTGATCCGTAAACCGCTGCGCGACCGGGGCATCCTCACCGACGCGGACCGCCAGACCGAAGCCCGCATGCCGTTATGGGCTGCCATGAGCCCGTGGCTGATTCTGGTGGCCCTGGCCAGCCTGGTGAACCTGCCTGCCCTGCCGTTTTACAACTTCACCTTTAATACACTGGCCATGCCGGTGGAGATTATCACCGGCGCGCCCGAAAAGGTGCGCCTGTTCTGGCAGGCCTACTTCTGGATCTTCGTCAGCACGCTGCTGGCCCTGCCCTTCTTAAAACCTACCAAAGAGCAGTGGAACAACTCGCTGAAAAAGTGGATCAAACGCGCCCCGCGACCCATGCTGGCGTCCATCGCCTTCTTTGCCATCGCTTATCTGATGAACCACTCCGGCAAGGGGTTGGACTGGACCCTGACCGACCCGAACCTGAACATGATCACCGTGCTGGCCAACGCCTCGGCAGCCGGTTTTGGCAGGTTGTATCCGCTGGCCGCGCCGTACCTGGGGCTGCTGGCCGGTTTTGTGAGCGGCTCGGAGGCCTCGGCCATCGCCATGCTGACCGCCCTGCATCTGACCACCGCCGAAAAGATCGGCGCGGTGGGATTGATTGTAGCTGCTGTGAGCGGTATTGGCGGCGGGCTGGCCTCGGTGATTTCACCGGCCAAGCTGCAGAACGCATCCGCGTCTATTGGCAAGATCGGCGAGGAAGCCGGTGTGCTGCGCGTGACCTTTGTGATCTCGCTGGTCATCACCGCGGTAGCGGCTGCCCTGGCCATGATCTGGGCGTTTTAAGGGGAAGTGGGCACGAGAATCACAGCCGTCGGGTGATCCGGCGGCTGTGTGTTTTTTGGGGAGAGTTTGATTTAGTAAATGATCAATAAAATTACCATCAGCAACAACATCGCAAATGGATACCAGATAATCACCCCAATCGTCTTAAGCCAGCCAAAACCATTAAGTTGTCTGACAGCAAAACCTGAGTAAATCAGAAATCCCAGGCTGATCAACAGCAATACCGGCACAATCACACACAACATTGATATTGCGATAATGGTCTGATCGCCGATCCAGGCAGGAATCAATGCGACCGGCACAATTATGAATCCAATGATGCCAAAAGGAAACAAGATATATCCAACCGCGTCGCCAAGTTCTTTACATAATGCGCGACCACCAAAAATTTTTGAGCCAAGGAAAAGCCAAATCGTCCCAAATTCCAGGCGGTAAATCAGAGCACCGATGAACGCGACTAAGAGGCTGATCAGTAAAACAAAAAATACTGAAATATTCAATGCAGAAAATTTTTCATTCGAAAGTAAACTGACGAGCATCACCTCAAAAGAAACCAGATAATAGCCTGTGTATGGAAAAACCCACTTCGACGGAAGCTTTTCAAATTCATTGAAAAAACGATTTGGGTGAGCAAGCATTGTGAAAATGGTCATGGAACAACTTCCTTTTTGGAATATGGTCAATACTTCTGATAGAAGTATTTATTGATCCCGGAAATCACACGAATATCGCAATAATCTGTCCTAGAAGAGATAAATCACCCCTACAGGAATCGCCAAAATGATAAACAGGGCCATACCAAAACAACCGCTCTTTCTTCTTGATCTGTGAACGCTTGCCCTTATCCCTCTACTGGATATGTTTACGCCTACTTTTCCGCCGATTCGAACTGAGGGACGTGTTACACTGACACCTCGGCTCGTCAGATGTAGCCGCGGTTTCCGTACAGAAACAAGCTTTCCCATTTCCCCTCCTGTTATGTTTCATAGAAAGTTTTTTACGAATCATCAGGATGTCAATGTGAGTACGCACTTCAGACTCACTCCAACATTCACTGCTCCTTCACCCAACAAATCCCTCCCAACACCAGCACCGGGAACAATACCGCCTGCCCCTTCCGCCAGCCCGTCACCCATAAAACTCAACCCCTACCGGCCGATAAGCCCCATACTGCTCCATTGTAGACTGAAAAATCAGAAAGGATACTGCAAAAATTCGGCCAGTTTCCTCCCGGGCCGTCCTCCAACCGGCCATTATGCGCCGGAACGCTCAGCCTGCGGGATTCAAATCCCTGATATCATTGTTGGAAATTTCATAAATCGAAATCAGACAATATATGACCCAAAATAGTGTGGTTAAAGACGAAACAAGCCCTTCAAAACGGCTCTTTCATTTCCTGGGGCTGCGACGCAGCATGGTAGCCATGCTCACCATGGTGATTCTGGTGGGCATGGGCGAGAACCTGGCCGAACGCTATCTGCCCATTTATTTGCTGGCGCTGGGGGGCGGAGCGCTGACGGTCAGCTTTTTAAACGGCATGGACAACCTGCTCAGCGCGTTGTATTCCTTCCCGGGCGGCTACTTAAGCGACAAACTGGGCTACAAACGCGCCCTGCTGGTGTTCAACCTGATCGCCATGCTGGGGTATGCCATCGTCATTCTCGTCCCCACCTGGTGGGCGGTGCTCATCGGCGCGGTATTCTTCCTGTCCTGGTCGGCCATCTCTCTGCCGGCCACCATGAGCCTGGTAGCCGCGGTTCTGCCCAAAAACAAACGCACCATGGGTGTATCCATGCACTCGCTGGTGAGGCGCATTCCCATGGCGCTGGGCCCCATTGTAGGCGGGCTGCTGATCACCTGGAAGGGCGAGGTAGCGGGCGTGCGCTGGGCCTTTATCATCGCGCTGGTGCTGGCTGTCATCGCGCTCATCTTCCAGCAGATCTGGATCGAAGACCGCAAAAGTGAAGGCAAAGCCGAGAGCAACCCGCTCAAGCTGCTGGGGAATATGTCGCCTTCGTTTCGCACGCTGCTGGTGGCTGATATCCTGGTGCGCTTTTGCGAGCAGATCCCGTACGCCTTCATGGCCATTTGGGTGATCAACAATAACGGGCTGTCAGCGGTTTCATTTGGTTTGTTGACCACCATCGAGATGATCACCGCCATGCTGGTGTATATCCCGGTGGCTTACCTGGCCGACCGCGGCTCCAAAAAGCCGTTTGTGACCATCACCTTCGCGTTTTTCACCCTCTTCCCGCTGGTTCTGCTGTTCTCGCACAATATATGGA
>CAZHMZ010000261.1:0-3556 GCA_964532655.1 uncultured Anaerolineaceae bacterium | reverse complement strand
TCCATGCCCATGATATCGGTCAGGATGGCGAATTTTTCGCCTTCCTTGACCAGACCCATCGCGATGCCTGCCACAGGGGCTTTGATCGGTACGCCGGTGTCCATGAGGGCCAGCGTGGATCCGCAGACAGAACCCATGGAGGAGGAGCCGTTGGATGACATCACTTCGGAAACCAGCCGCATGGTGTACGGGAATTCGTTGGTGGGGGGCAGCACAGGTTCCAGGGCTCGTTCGGCCAGCGCGCCGTGACCAATCTCGCGCCGCGATTGGCTGCGCAGTTGTTTGGTCTCACCGGTGGAGTAGGGCGGGAAGTTGTAGTGATGCATGTAGCGTTTGGTCTCGGCGGCGCCAAGGTTATCCAGTTCCTGGGCCTGCTTGGGCGTACCCAGCGTGGCCATGGTGAGTACCTGGGTTTCACCGCGGGTAAACAGACCGGAGCCGTGGGCGCGCGGGATGAGACCCACTTCGCACCAGATCGGCCGAATTTCTTCCAGGGCGCGTCCATCGGGACGGGACGATTTTTCGAGAATACGCTGGCGGACAAAATCCCGTTCGACTTCTTCAAAGGCCTGGCTAATCGCCTCAACCTTTTCGGCATTTTCTTCCGGATTGCCATCGGTATACTCGTTGATGTATTTTTCTTTGGCTTCTGCGATCCCGCTGTAGAAATCGGCTTTCAGGTAGGGTCGGTCAAACACTTCGGCCAGATCTGCCGCCACTTTCTCGCGGATGGTCTCAACCAGGGAGGTATCGGTGGGGAATAACGGAACTTCGCGTTTCGCTTTGCCCACTTCGCGGGTCATCTGTTCAATCGAGTCGATGATCGGCTGAATGGACTGGTGTCCAAATTCAAGCGCCTTCGCCATGGTCGCTTCAGGGACCTCGTTGGCGCCGCATTCCACCATCAGGATGGCGTCGCGGGTACCGGCGATGCGCAGATCGAGATCCGATTCTTCCATCTGGGCATAAGTGGGATTGACGATGAACTCGCCATCCAGCATGCCGATGCGAACCGCGCCCACAGGACCGCCCCAGGGGATATCGGAGATCATAATCGCAGCTGAGGCTGCGTTGATCGCCAGAATATCCAGCGGGTTGACCATATCGGCGGAGAGCGAGAAGATGATCACCTGTACTTCATTGCGCATGTCTTTGTTGAACAGGGGGCGGATCGGGCGGTCGGTCAGGCGAGCCACCAAAATGGCTTCCGTACCGGGGCGGCCTTCGCGCCGGAAGAACGAGCCGGGGATCTTTCCGGCAGCGTACATACGTTCTTCATATTCAACAGTCAGAGGGAAAAAGTCCTGGCCCATTCTTGGCTCGGAGCCCATGGTTGCGGATGCAAAGACCATGGCATCGCCATAGCGGACGGTGACAGCTCCGCCGGCCTGACCGGCGAGCTTGCCCGTTTCGAACGTCAAAGACTGACCGCCGATTTGGGCAGAATATTGATTTGCTTCTGGTTTCATTTGTATTCACTTTCTTCCAGAAAGAACACGGTCAGGGACTGAAAAAGAATGAGGAGAGGACAGTTGCATATCCTCATCCGTTTTCAATTCCCGACCCTGTGTCCAATTCTGGTAACAAAAATTTGATTTACCCCATTTACAAAAAAGGGTAGTCAGGTTTTTCAGCCTGTCTACCCGGTTTTTTTAGTCAAATTAGCGGCGGAGATTCAGCTTCTCGGTAATAGTTTTGTACCGGGCAAAATCGCGGTGCCGTACGTAAGCCAGCAGGCTTCGTCGCTGGCCAACCAGCTTGAGCAGCCCACGGCGGGATGATTCATCGTGCTTGTGAGCGCGCAAATGCTCGGTGAGCTGATTGATGCGATGGGTCATAATGGCAATTTGCACTTCCGGCGAACCGGTATCCAGATCGTGCGTTTTGTACTGATCGATGATTTGTTCTTTCTCTTCCTTTGTAATGGACATGACGTCTGCCTTCTCTAAATTTATTTTGCAGGTCTCCGATTTTTCAGCCTGAGCCAAAAAAAGGACCAGTCAAGGCTTTCATTATACCAGATCATTCCCCTGCGTCAAAGGTTTACGGCTGCCTGCCTCGGCTTACCGAATGCCTGATCCATCATTGGGATCCTTCTCACCGGTAGCGCCAGGATTGAACAGAAGCGAGCGCAGCACCGGTTGAAACTCAGACGGTATGCTGCTCAATTTTTTACGGATCAGGCGGGTGGTATGCTTGGGTGGATTGTGCAGCAAAATCTGACGCAGAAAAAAACTGGTTTCAGCGGGTGAGCGCTGGATCAATTCACCCAGCAGTTCTTCCAGCAGGGCGGCGGTGCCTTGCGGTACGGTCATCAACGGTTGAGTGGCCAGTTGATATAGGCTGGGAAGCGAATCGAAACCGGGATCTTTCGCGCTGGCGATCATGGCCCGCAGACCGGTCACCTGCCGTGAAACATCCGGGTCTTCAAGCCACAGTTCAACAGCCGACAGCCAGACCTGCGGAGCGTTCGCGCGCAAGCCGACGCTCCCGGCGGAAAGCAGTTCTTCCACCAGAAAAGCTTCCTTTTCAGAGTTCGCCCACTCCACCACATACTGCATGGCGGATGGCGCATCCGTAACGGGCAGAAGCGCGTAAATTTGCATGGCAAGAACGCGCAGTTCGGCATATTTGCCGGTGCGCAGCTTCCGAATTAACTCAAGCGAGGTTGGCGGATCCGCCTGGCATTTGGGTTTTATTGCCTGAATCAGCCGTTGAGCTACGATGAGCGGTGTGTAATAGCTGGGAAGCTGAACATTTCGGAAAAACGTCTGGCCGGGCTTATAAGACCAATCAGCATACCTCTCCATTAAAGCAACCAGGCTGCCGTGTAAACGGTCAACCTGGTCAAATTGACTGAGAATTTGAGCGATCTCGGTATTCAGCCGCTGCAATTCAATGGCCGGCATGAATCTCCCTGAACCTTAGTATGCCTTGCTGATGTAGGCTTTTTCTGTGGCAGGTTTACCGCACACAATGCAGGTACCGCTGCCGGTTTGGTGCATGGGGATGTTGCGCGTGGTCGCTTTTGTATCTTCCTTGATCTTCGCTTCGCAAGCGGGATCACCACACCACCAGGAATACGCCCACCCTTTTTGAACTACCTCAACCAGCTCGGCATAGTCCTTTGGATCGAAGATATGAGCATCCCGGAATTCCGTCGCTTTCTGAAGCAGGCTGCGCTGGATGTCTTCCAGAAGCTGTCCCACCTTTTCGGCAATTTCAGCATAATGTATGGCGGTCTTGCCCTGTTTGCCGGGTTGATCGCGCCGGGAGGCAGTGGCCACACCATTTTGGACATCTTTGGGGCCGACTTCCAGCCGCAGGGGTACGCCGCGCAGTTCCCAATCATTGAATTTGAAGCCCGGGGTGACCTCTTCGCGGTTATCCACTTTGATGCGGAAGCCCTTCAGTTGATCGGCAAGCTGATCCACAACCGGCATCACCTGGGATTTTTCTTCGGGGGTGCGGTAGATGGGGATGATCACAATCTGGATGGGCGCCAGGCGGGGCGGCAGTACCAGACCCTGGTCATCGCCGTGAGCCATGATGATGG
>CAZHMZ010000260.1:0-3660 GCA_964532655.1 uncultured Anaerolineaceae bacterium | reverse complement strand
CGTGCTGCAGCTTGGGGCAGCCTGTGATTCGAGCATGGTAGCCACATCGGGCGGAGCAGCCCGTATTGCCGATTTTGGCCATGTGCGTGAAAACAGCCACGGCTACGAGGTTTCGCGCCTGTCAGTATTCGACAATGTGCTCAAGATCCTGGTGCAGTTTATCAAAACGTGGAAATAGTTCGGAATTAAAGAGGAAGTATGGAACACAAAAACGATTGGATTGAGGGGTTTATCGGCGCCATCACGGTTTGCGATGTGAACGGGGTAGTACTGGAGATGAATGATGCTTCTGCCAGTGTGTTTGAAGCCAACGGTGGATACGCGATGGTCGGGAAGGATATGTTTTCCTGCCACTCGCCTGCCTCGCAGGAAAAATTAAAAAGTATGATCGCCAACCAGAAATCCAATGTATATACCATCGAAAAGCACGGCCAGAAGAAGTTGATCTACCAGCATCCGTGGTATAAGGATGGTCAGTTTGCCGGTTTTGTGGAGATCAGCCTGCCCATTCCCGATGAGATGCCCCATTTTACCCGCGGCTAAACCGGAACCCGCGCGGATTGACCTATCCCGTTAACCCTGACCGGGTATTGAGAAAATGCCACTCATTTTCCTGATACCCGGTTTTCATCCAGTTCTCCATTCCTTACAGGTTGATTCATGAGACTTAACAAAGCTCTGTTTCTAACAATTCTGCTGTTATTCACCGTCGCATGCCAGTGCACCGCGCCTTCATTGCTGACGAGCCTGCTGCAAGGCCAGGCCACTCCACAAGCCGGTCTGCTGCCGGAAGAAGCCACCCCGCAGAAGGTGGTCACCGAAACGGTGTTCACCGAAACGGTGATCACCGAACCTGTACAGCCCTCTCTTACTCGAGAACCGAACCTGCTCAACCGGGAGACACCCCCGGCGGCGGTTGACACCGATACGCCGAAAACCCGCACCTACGATATCGTTGAATCGATTAAACTGACCAACGACGGGGATGGGTCTGCCAGCCGGGTGGTGATCTGGGTGGCGCTGATCCAGACCATTGCGCCCTATCAGACAGTTGAGGCATTCTCCAGCTCGCACAGTTTTACCACCGTCACGGATGAGTACGGGAACCAGTACGCGGAGATCGAGTTGCAGGATGTAAGGCCCGGTGAAAGCCAGGTTCTCGATTTTTCATATCAGGTTACTGTCAATGAAATCAGAGCTGATCTCGGCAGTTGCAGCGGAAGCAGCATTGATATGTATCTGAACGACGAGACGTATATCGAATCAGATTCGTCAGAGATCATTAACCTGGCCGGTTCCATCCGACAGGATGGCATGGATGAGTGCCAGACCGCGCGGGCATTGTACGATTATGTGGGCGACCATATCACCTATTCAAATTACAGCCCCCTTGATGTCGGGGCGCTAACCGCTCTGGAAGAAGGCGCCGGCGACTGCACCGAGTTCAGCGACACGCTGATTGCGCTCAACCGGGCCGCCGGGATCCCGGCCAATTTTGTGGAGGGTGTGGTCTGCTGCACCGAGAACGGTTATACACCGGGCGACGTCCGGCACGACTGGTCGGAGATCTACCTGCCCGGCAGCGGCTGGGTCCCCGTGGATGCCACCTTTGGCCGAGCTCCCATGCAGCGCAACCTGTACTTTGCCGCCCTCCCCGCGGATCGCATCATCGTCACACGGGGACGCAACCTGACCCAACTGGATGGGTATCACTATTTCTACTTTCGCTACTGGTGGGATTTCGATGCCGCATCGATCACACCGGTTGAAACGTGGAGCATCCTGCCTGCCGACCGGTAAAATGCGGTATCATTGGCGTGCCATGAAAGACAATCCGTTTTGGAAAACAAAAACACTGGAAGAAATGACCCCCGCCGAGTGGGAGTCACTGTGTGACGGCTGCGCACGCTGCTGCCTGTACAAGCTGGATGATGAAGATGGGTACATTTACACCACCCGGGTGGTATGCCGCTATCTCAATCTGGAGACTTGCCGCTGTACCGCCTATGATACGCGTTCGGTGGTGATGCCCACCTGCGTGGTGCTGGACGCCGAGAAAGCCAACACGCTGGGCTGGCTGCCCCCCACCTGCGCCTATCGCCTGCTGGCGGAGGGCAAAGGTCTGCCACCCTGGCATCCCCTGGTGTGCGGAAACGCCGCTGAAGTGCAGCGGCAGGGCGTCTCCATCCGCGATTTTGCCATCCCCGATGACCAGGTGGATCTGGAGAATCTGGAAGACCATATTTTTGACGGGTATGATTCAACAGGCGAAGAAGAATAAGCCTGTTTGGTTCCGCCTGCATTCCTCAATAAACAGAGAATTGCAAAAAAAACAGGTTAAAACGGTAATCGTTTCAACCTGTTTTTTATTTTCCAATCCGGTTACCTATTACCCGGTTTCTATTTGACCTTCATAGGCTTTACGCGGTTTTGATCTGTTCCCTCAGTTTTGCTGCTGAATCCTGGAAGGTCGCCAGTTTTGCGCGTTCCTTATCCACCACAGCCGCCGGGGCTTTGCTGGCAAAATCACTGGCCAGCAGGTTCTCCAAGCGCGTAATCTGTGATTCCAGCGTGGCTAACTCCTTTGTCAGGCGAGCCTGTTCTGCTTCGCGGTCCACCAAACCGGCCAGCGGCAGATGGATCTGTACTCCGGCCACCACCAGCGTCAGTGCATCAGCCGGTTTTTCGGCGTTTTCATCTGCCAGAGAAAGCTGATGGATATCCAGCCCGGCCAGCGAGGCGATCACACCCTTCTGCTCATCCAGCATCAGCCGCCGTTCGGCAGAAGCTGCCAAAACCGCCGGGATCTTCTGCGACGGTTTGAGGTCCTTTTCAGCGCGTACGTTGCGAATGGCTCTCACAATATCCTGGATCAGCCCGAAATCAGCGGTGATCTGCTCTGCACCCTGCAGCTCTTCGGGCTCCGGCCAGCGAGCAATGATCAGCGCTTCTTCCCACCCGGCTGCCGGGCTGAAATGCGCCGATTGCTCCTGGGCGGCCCGCTTGAGATACCCCCACACCTCTTCGGTGACATACGGGGTAAACGGGTGCAGCAGCCGCAGCACAGTATCCATGGTGGATACCAGCAGCTTAGCAGTGTAGAAAGCCCGATCCCCGCCCTCCGCCATCTGCAGCTTGGCGATTTCCAGATACCAGTCGGCAAATTCGCTCCAGAAAAAGTCATAGATCTGCCGGCCTGCTTCGCCAAACTGATAGGTGTCGAACAGGCGGGTGACCTCGCCGGTCAACTGGTTGATGCGCGCCCGGATCCACTGATCCGCCAGTGTCCAGCGCGGGGCTTCCTGCGGCTCCGCGGGGGCCTGGGGCAGAATCCCCAGAACAAACCGGCTGGCATTCCAGATTTTGTTGGCAAAGTTGCGGTTGGCTTCCACCTTTTTGACGCTCAGGTTGGTGTCGTTGCCGGGGGTGGAACCCACCAGCAGGGTAAAGCGCATGGCATCGGTGCCCAGCTCATCCATGACAATCAACGGGTCGATGATGTTGTCTTTCGATTTGCTCATCTTCTGGCCGTGCTCGTCGCGGATGAGGCCGTGCAGATACACCGTGTGAAACGGGATCTGCCCGGTGAACTCCAGCCCGTCCATGATCATGCGGGCCACCCAGAAGAACAAGATGTCATACCCGGTCTCCAGCACGCTG
>CAZHMZ010000259.1:1080-3668 GCA_964532655.1 uncultured Anaerolineaceae bacterium | reverse complement strand
CAGTCCCGAACCGAAGCCGGCCAAATGGTCACCGGTGACCTCAAGGTTATGCGATCGCCGCCAACCATGAGTGCGCCAGTACCACTTTCCTGCCCTTTTACCACGTTGAACCATGAGGTCCACAGTAGCAATTTTCCAATGTTTGAATGTGCTGATTCGGATTGTAAAGCCTCGATTCCGGTCTTGTCAAGTATGACCGCGGCATTATTGACACTACCCTGCAAAAAAGGCAGTCAATAATGTCAATAAGTCAATAATAATATTGACATATTGACTATATTGATAATATTGTCATTATTGACTATATTGACTTACTTATGACTTTTTTACTTTGCTGGAATCATAAGGTCAAGGTCACCCATAATTTCGGACCCAGTCCTTTCTATTCAAGAAAATTACAAGGTTTTTTGGTTGATTTCGTCCTTACCAGGCTTCATTTTTGCTGGATCATGGTTGCGATTATGCCATTATCACTAATGGGAATCCGCATTCCCATAAGGAATAGTGCATTTTTGCTTGTAATCTCATAGATTAGGCATGCTTTACAGGTCATTTTTGACCTAAAACGCACGCTGAAGCTGACGCGTTTGTATAAGGTTTTGACACTTTCCAGCAAAAAAGTCCATTTTGGACGTCCAGGAAATCACCGCGTATTTTTAACACGTGCCATTCTACGCTTGCAGGTAGCACACTTGTTCTATTACGCGATATAATGCTGACATGCAGCCCCATCCAAAACCTGAACCTGTTTACGAACCTGATCCGGATGCGCCACTGGACCCTATTCCCCCACCGCCTGGAATGCCAAAAAAAGGCAGGCTGCGATGGCTCGATAATTTGCGGTTTGAAGTCATACATGATGATGATCCTGATCCGGAATATACCGACCTTGAAAGTGAAGGTCCAGGCAGTCAGTAAAGGCAGCCTGGACCTGGTCGACATGGTAGAAAATGCTTAGACGTCAGGATTCAACGCTTGATCGATCGGTACAATGGATTCAATTTCACCGTCAGGCTTCGACCTGATCCGGTGCAATTGCTTGAAAATATCGAAATTGCCAACTTCCCCATTTGGTTTGGTATACCCTAAACCTTCGTCAACCTCAAAAAGCAGGCTTTTTGCCTGATTAATCATTTCAACCGCTTCCACTGCAGCTTGATCAGCCGCCTTCATTTCAGGCGTTATTCTTACAACCCTGGCGTCCCTTTGCGCTTGTTTTGATAGCTTATTGGCTGCCTTGCGATCCTCGAAATCAGATCCTACCATCGCCGGCAATCCAGTAAAGACTTCAGCCGTTGCACGCATTTTGTACACGTCACCGCTTGCTTGCGCTTCATCATACATTTTTTGCAGCCTCGGCAAGACGTCAGGTTCCAACCTTTCACCGGCCGATGATTGGACCAATTTGGTGATCAGGCTTTCGGCCATCTGCATTTCAGCATTCAGCTTGACTGCCTCCCACCTGGCAATCTCTTTATTTTTTGCGGTCTGCACACTTTTGACTGCATTGGTGAATTTATCCAACGCATTATCCCACTCGGTGAATGCACCCTGCAGGATCGTTGATCCAACGGCCGCTTGTTTATCGTTGATGCTTTTGATGTACATGACCCGTTCCGCAGCGGACATGATCGGTTCCAATTCGGCATATTCAGCACGCGCGGTTTTCATTTCTGCCAATTGATCACGCCAGGTTGACCCTGATTGTCTGTTGATTTTGTTGAAATACATGTTAGGCCTCCATACCCTTGTTTGAATTTTGATTGTTGATTATTGACTGGCTGTTGTCAGTCTGATTCTTGATTGGCATTGTTTTCCTTTCGTCTTTTGACTTGTTTCCAAAATAGGTCCAGGTTACGCTGTTCACGCCTGGCTTGCTGATCACGAATTGGATCGTTGGTCCATCGTGGTCCAAAAAATTGGTCGTGATTGTAAATTTTGGTAATGATGGGATTCGTTTCTGATTCATAGTGTTCCTCCTGGTGATCGTAAAATGGATTTAGCATGACCGTGACGCGACCGCCTGATTTTTGCAGGTCCAGCGCGCCATGATGTGCCATCGAAAGTGCGACCGCCGCGTCAATTTTCTGGCTGGTCTTTTCTTTGGCAATCCTGAATCCACGCGGTGTTTCGATTGCCACGGTATTCTGAATGTGCTGATTCAATTCCGGATCGTTGTAATGCCGAATCGACCGCGCAATCACCGCGTCATAAAGCGATTGATCAGCCTCAACGCGACCGCTGGATTGCGGCAATTCGATCACCCTAATTCCGGCCTTTTCCCACTCCACAATCAAGGAATGCAATTGGAAAGGATCACAAATCACCGCCTGCAATTGACCTTGATGGTGCAGGTCCAATACTTTTTTGCCAATCGTTTCCTCCAGGTCGATCGTTGGCTTGCCGCGCCTTAAAAGCCCTGATTTTGGCTTCCAAACGCGGATTAATCGCACATCGCTGGTGTTGGTTGACTGGTTGTATTCGATCCCAACCAATGCCGTGAAATCGCGGCTGGTAGACGCGTCAGCACCCACGATCAGCCTTCCGGTTTCGTTAGGTCCCAGCGGTTTAACCTCCGTGCTGTAGCA
>CAZHMZ010000259.1:0-1070 GCA_964532655.1 uncultured Anaerolineaceae bacterium | reverse complement strand
CCGGCCGGCAAGAATTGCGATTCATTGGTCACCCACTCATTCAGCCAAATGCGCCGAAAGGTGTTTGGCCGTTCACTTTGCCTGGTTTCCTCAATATATTCTGAAGTCATCCACGGCATGCGCCAGGATGTTTCACCGGTGTCGACAAATGCCAATAGTGACGCCCTTGTATTGAGATAAATTGGCAAGTCATGGTTGATCCGTTCACCTTGCAAGGCACGATCCCACCATTCCTTCAGCAAGGTGGATTCACCTTCCCAACCTGCATAGCTTGCGATCCAACGCACGCCATCCGGCTGTGTCGGTGGGATCACCATTTCGTCAAACAGACGCCTTTGACCCTCACGCACCCAGGCGTGCAATTCGTCAAAAATCACGCATGAGTAATTGCCGCCGGCTGCACCTTGCCAGTCATTTGGCATGGCCTGAATGATCGAATGATTGTCTAATTCGATCGTATCCTTGAACATTTTGGCATGCCTGGACAATGGACCATTATCCACCGCGTATTTTGCAGCACGCAAAACCCGATCCTTTGCCTGGTCAATATCAGACGCGGTGATCACGACTTCGCTGTATGCCTTGCGGCTGGCCATGTAAAGTGCCACACCGCCTGCCAATGCGGATTTGCCCTCTTTTTTGGTCCTGAAATCGCCTATATTACGCGCTTTTGGATCGCCATTCGGTTCCGGAAAAGCCGTATTCAGCCATTCTCCCAGGAATGGCGGTATGACTGGACGCGGTCCAAATGCCCCTTCTACTGGCACCATGTCACGAAAAAAGGCAGTAAAATCGCGGCTGTAATCAACTTGATTGGTCATTCGTCCCCCTCAATAAGTCGATCACATCATGCCGTTTTTTGTTAGGCATGTCTTTGCTGGCCTGGTCCCAGGCACGATTTGCCACACCGACCAACCAACCAAAACGCGCGATGTAATGATCCAGCAATGCCAGGTCGCCATCATCCATTGCTTTGCTGATCGCGTTCCAATACAGACGTGCAGCTGCCTGAATCCTGGTCGCATTTTCAACGACCATTGACGCCTGACCTTTGTTGACCAAATCGGTTT
>CAZHMZ010000258.1:0-3668 GCA_964532655.1 uncultured Anaerolineaceae bacterium | reverse complement strand
GAATTCCGCCGAGGACAGCCGGCGCTGACGCAGCCGGCATCCCCAGCCAAATTATCGTCACAAGCAGAGCAGACAACCACGAAAATAGAAGTTTTCTACCGGTAAAATGTTTGTTTTTTCGAATTCGCAGTTTTATCCAGTTCATAAACTCCCTTTGTTCCGCAATATGGGTACGATGCGCATCAGTTGAACTGTGCGACCTGCTTCGCTAAATTCAGCGAGATGCCGCCTGTCTGTAACGTTCCCCCTACCTGTTACGTACAAGGATTATAGTCAGCAGTTCCTCTCAGGCGGCGCTGTGGGGCTGAAATTCTGTCCGAATCCTGTCCGAATGCGTTATTTTAAGGTGGAAATGATGGGGAGATGGTAGTAGTGTGGAAGTAAATCGGTAATATGGGATATTTTGGGAGATGCATAGCTCTCCCGCCAGAATCATTGAGAGCCATGCTCTCAGCATGGCTCTCAACGAAAGGAGGAGAAAAAGAAGTTGCCCTATTTCTTAATCAGGATAACATTGCGCCGGAGAACCTGCTTGACGCCTTCTCTATGATTACCCTATGCTTAACCCATCGTAATGATGTGCAGATTCAGCCAATAACTGTCCGGAATTCAGCGATTTTCTCTCCCTCAGGGGCAGAATTTTGTCATTCTGCCGTCCTGACTGTCCATGATCATTTCGCCGCATGATATGATTAATCATTCGCAAAACCAACGGTGAATAACCATGACTGAACCCGACAATACCCCCGCCTTTGATCTGATCGCCTTTGACGCTGATGACACCCTGTGGCATACCGAGCGCCTGTACATCGACGCGCTGAACACGCTGATCCGGCTTGTTCCCGGACCCATGACCGTGAAAGAGCTGGAGGAGTACCTGTACCGGAAGGAGATGGTCAACATCAACCTGTACGGATACGGGATCAAAAGCTATACCCTGTCCATGATCGAAACGGTGGCGGAACTGGGTGGCAATGAACTGAAAGCGGCCCATATTCAACAGGTGCTGGAGTTGGGCAAAGAGATGCTGGGTGCGCAGATTGATATTTTGCCACGTGTGGAAGAGACGCTTCAGTCGCTCCAACCGCGTTACAACCTGATGGTGATTACGAAGGGTGAACTGCTGGAGCAGGAGGCCAAGATCCGCCGCTCAGGACTGGGGGGATATTTCCGCAGCTACGAGGTGGTGAGTGTCAAAAACCAGGACACCTACCAGTCGCTGTTGAAGCGCCATGGGGTGGAACCGCGCCGCTTTCTGATGATCGGCAATTCGCTCAAATCGGATATTCAGCCGGTGCTGGAGCTGGGCGGAAATGCGGTGCACATCCCGTATGAGCTCACCTGGGCGCATGAGATGATCGATCAACCGCTGACAGCAGCCTACCACGAACTGGAGCATATCGGGTTGCTGCCCCGCTTGCTGGATGAAATCGAAACCGAAAACGGAGCCTGAGCCGAAATAAATAACGGCTGAACTGGATCCGTTGATACAGGGATCTGGAAATTTATCGGGGGCGGTTCATGAACCGCCCCCTACCGATATGTTTAGCAGGCAATACATCCTTATAGTAATTCACCGAGAAAAACCGTAAAATTAGTTAATGTCAGTATGACGTCGTCACACATAACGGCGTGATAGTCTTGCGTTGTCAGACTATCACAATTTCCTCTCGCAGGGTTCTGTCTACCGAGGTCAGGGATATGAAAAAACGCCTGAGTCTGTTGATCGCGCTGGTTTGTTTGTTCTGCTTCACCCTGCCCGTTCACGCGGATATCGCTCCGCCGCAGCAACCACCCGGCGCCAACCTGGAACCCGGCAGCGAGAGCACGTTGGTGCGTATGGCCGCCGAAATCGTGCTGATCGAAGTGCAGGCCAACACGCCATCCGGCAGCCTGGGGCAGGCAAAAGTCACTGCCCTGTTCACCATGTTCAACACCGGTACAGCAGAAGAGACCATGGCTGTTCGCTTCCCCATCAGCGCGTCTGACGGCTGGTTCAACTACCCGGAAATCAGCGGGTTTACCGCCGTGGTCGACAGCCGACCGGCGGTCGTTCGCAAGGTACCCAATCAGGAAAATGACCAGCTCAAATGGGCGGAATTCGATGTCACCTTCCCGCCGGGCGTGGAGGTGGTCATCGAGGTCAGCTATCTTCTGGAAGGCAGCGGCGAATACCCATATATCAACTTCGCCTACCTGCTCGGCACGGGAGCCGGCTGGCAGGGCACCATCGGCAGCGCGCTGGTGATGGTCAAACTTCCCTATGAAGCCAACGCCCTGAATGTATTTATCAATTCAGGGGCCGGTTGGGGCGATACCACCCCGGATATGGTTATGCAGGGCAGCGATCTGAGCTGGGAGTACACCGATTTTGAACCCGGCGAGTGGGACAATGTGCAGGTGACCATGGTGATGCCGTCTGCGTGGCAAAAGATACTCACCGAGCAGGACAATGTAACCAAAAATCCACGCGATGGTGAGGCCTGGGGCCGGTTGGGCAAACTCTACAAAGAAATATCCCGCCTGCGCCGCGAGCCACGCTGGGATGAAGGCAACCCTGAGTTGTTCCAGCTCAGCCAGGCAGCCTACCAGAAAGCGCTCGAACTGCTGCCGAATGATGCGCTGTGGCACGCCGGTTATGCTGAACTGCTCTTTGATTACTATTACTGGACAGAGTATTCATTGCCTGAAAAGCCGAACACCCTTTTGGCCATGCAGGAGCTGGATCTGGCCTGCCAGTTGAAATGCAATGAACCTTTTATCCAGGAGCAGTTGGATGAATTTTACTGGGGCTACCCAGAGGCAATTGGGACACAGGAAGGTACGTACACTTTCTTATGGCTCACCCAAACGCCCACCGGGTTTCCAAGCTTTACCCCGTATGTCACCGAAACCACCCAGCCGGTGATGGAGCGCCGCACCTCAACCCCCACGGCTTTGTCCACGCCGACCTTTCAGGCTGCCTCCGCAACGGCAACGAGCACCGCTGAGATAGCCCCTGCGGCGGTACAACCCGCTGCCACTGAGACGCCTGCTAGACCACTGTTTACGATTTGCTCCGGCATGCTGATCTTCCCTCCCCTGGTGATCTTTTTCGCCCTGCGCCGCCGCCGATAAACTGCTGGTATTTCTCTTTCTTTCAGCTTATCCAGGATTAAGCCTGGATGAGACTTGTTTGTATCGCGGTGTGGTTTCCTTATAATGTCTGCATAGATCCATTCTTAATCTTATCGAGGGAAACTTATGTCAAAATCAAATATTCGTATTTTTATCTTTTTACCATTAATTATACTTGTCAGCGTGGCCTGCAGTTTCAGCGCCAGCACCGCCAACATTTCTGATGCCTATATGGCCCGCGACGAAGCGGGTGATGACCGCACCGATGTCTTTAGCCCGGACGATGACTTTCACTGTATCGTAGAGGTGGCCAACGCCCCCGATGATACCGAAGTCAAGGCTACCTGGTATGCGGTGGAGGTGGAAGGGATTGATCCGGACTCACAAATCGCTGCGTTCGATATGAAAACAGGTGACGCCACGATTCCATTCAACCTGACCAATGAAAATCCGTGGCCGGTCGGATCGTACAAGGTGGATATTTCACTGAACGGAGAAGTTGAGAAAACACTCGAGTTCTCGGTGCAATAATTTCTTTTTAACCCATGATT
>CAZHMZ010000257.1:0-3697 GCA_964532655.1 uncultured Anaerolineaceae bacterium | reverse complement strand
TTGCCCAAGAGATGCCACCGTTTCCGCATCAGCAGATACAGATCTGCCACCGGGAGAAAGAAAATCGCCAGATTATGGGTATACAGCGAAATCACACCGCTCAACACAAAGCCGGCCCACAGCCGCCAACCGGGACGGTCGGCCTGCATGATTTTAACAAAGAAAAAAATATAGGCAACCTGCGCCAGTTGCAGCAGCGTATACATACGCAATTCCTGAGCGTGGTAGATCTGGAACGGTGATACAACGCCCCACACCAGCGCCCACATGGCTGCTCTGTGTGATGCAACCCGCCTGACGATGAAATAGAACAGAACTAATACTGACATGCTGAGCAGGACACCCAATACACGCATCCACCAGATTTGTGTTGAGATCCTCATCCAGACATGCAGTAGAAAGTAATACAACGGCGGCATGGTATCCGCCGCCGTTCCAGTGATAATTTGCGCAAAGCTTTGCCTTGAAAGGAGGATGCTGAAGGCGTCGTCGTACCAGATGCCGCGTGAGCCGATCATCAGGCAACGTAAAATCAATCCTGCCAGAAGTAAAAAGCCGACTTGAATGGGCTCCTTAGTCAAAAAAGGCTTGATCTTCATCTCGAAACGCATCCAGTTCCAGATCGCTGTCCGGCTGCAAAATCCACCAACGCGACCAATACAATGCGATATAGAGAAACACCGGCAACGGCAGGAACATGATTGGCGTCAGTTGAGCCGGATAACCGCTGTTGAGACTGTTGAAATACATGATGTAAATGACAATGAGCAGCGAGAACAGACAAATCAGGATGTACAATCCTCCGGCTCGCTGCCAGCGCCTGCTCCACGCCTCAAAGATCACAGGGATGGCAGGGAAGAGCACGATCAGGTTGCCGACGTCGGATGGAAGCCCCATCCACTGGCTGGCGAGCAAAGTGATTATCGCGCCGAACAGAAAACCCTTGAAGCGGAACCGTGCTGCCAATCCCCACTCTACCATCAACAGCAGAACCAGCACGGCAGCCGCTGCCCATCCCACCCGGCTGCCAAAACCGGGCAGCATTTCTCCCAGCGCCCACTGAAAATTGGTCACCGGACCGGTTTGAATATACCTGAAAATCTCCATCAGGTTCTTCGGGATCCAATCCGGTTGGATTAACATACTGCTCAACACAAGCAATAGCAGGGTAAAACCAAACCAGATGGTAATTTTCTGTCGGCGCTGGCGCAGTGACCAGATCAATATGAAAATGGAAAAGAACAGCACTACCTGGGGCTTGATGGCGCTGAAAGCGAACAAAACACCGGCCAATTCATCGGCCCGGTTTTTGACTGCCAGCAGACCACCGGCCAGAAAGACCGCCACGAGAACAGCCGAATTCCCGCTTTCCACCGGGATGATCGAATGGAAAAAAAGAACCGCAAACAGGTAATAAAACACAAGCACAATGGTGTTGGTTTTCCAGCCGGATAGTTTCATGGACAAATACGCCAGTAGCAGCAGGTTGAGTTCCAAAACCACCATCCAGAGGGCGCGCGCCAGTACAAAATCTTTGACCAGCGCGAAAGGCAGGTAAATCAGCACGGAATACAACGGGGAGACAATCCGTCCGATGTCGATTTTCGGGTTTACCAGCCCACTGGTCTGAGCAAAAGTCTGCACCGCCTCGAGGGTCTCCTGGCTGTAAGGGCTGGTGCCTTCTGTGATTAACTTACGAAAACCCAACCAATGCACCATGAAGTCATTTCCCCCCGGAAATCGCAGGGCGAAATTGATGTTAGCAATAATCAGGCTGGTAATCACAATCAACACCACCAGAACGATGATGGCTGTGACGGTTAGCGGATTTTTATGAGGAGAAGCCAAAAGCAACACTCCAACGTATAATAGATTCAAAAGCCTGGGTTGATCTTCTTACTCTGGCAATCCAATTATTATAACGGAAAGAACTCATGAGCATATCCATCACGCTTGCACAAACCTGTATCCATTACGGAAATGTAAAGGCAAATGTAGAGCATGTCAGGGAAATCGCCCGTACATTGAAGGAAGGCACTTTGCTGATGCTCCCCGAACTCTGGTCCAGCAGTTATGATTTACAGAATTCCGGTGCCATCAGCCGGGAAAATGTAAATGTTCTCTCTGAGATATCCGAAATTGCGCGCCAACACAGGATCTACATCGGCGGATCGCTGCTGCTTCAAATGGACGGTAGTCTATACAACAGTTTCAAGTTGACAGCCCCGGATGGGGAGGTCATCGCAAGTTATCAGAAGATCCACCTTTTCAAATTGATGAATGAACACGAGTATATGCAGTCGGGTACCCGGCCAGTTGTGGTGGATTTATTCGACTCCAAAGTGGGGCTGGCCATCTGCTATGATCTGCGCTTCCCCGAGTTGTTCCGTTATTACGCCTCACAGGGCTGCAAATTGATCCTGATTTCTGCTGAATGGCCTATCCGGCGCATCCTTCACTGGAAAATTCTGCTGCAGGCTCGCGCTATTGAAAATCAATGCTTTGTGGCCGGCGTTGTTAATGTCGGTGACAGCGGCGGTTCGGTGTACGGCGGTTCCAGTATGGTGGTCGATCCATGGGGCAAGATCCTGACAGAAGGCTCGCAAAGCGAAGAGCAGATTCTCACCGCTGAGGTAGATTTGTCCATCGCGGATCAGTTTCGACAGAAGCTTCCAGCTTTGCAGGATCAGCGGCCTGATCTGTATTCCGCTTGGAAGTAGACTGGTTATTTCAGCAGGCTATCATCATGAATCAGGATGACTGCCTGGTCATCTTCATATGCAATTTTCCAACCATGATCCGCCATGCAGGTAGAAACCGGCCTGTCAGGTGGGAACAACAGTACCTGCGCATCCCATTTTTGCAGGATTTCCGATGCGTTTTCACCGCACTGTGCTACTTCCAGCCACTCTCCCATGATTTCATCCCCGTACAGATCGGTCCGTCCGTCGATGAACACCGGTGATTTCGGTTGAAACCAGAGCAAAAATCCACCCCAGTTATAATCACTGATCATTCGGGCAGGTTGCAGGTGCTCCTGCATCCATTCCACCGCCGTGAGCGGATACATCTGGCGGATGGAAACCTGGATGAAATCGGGTTGTGTCACAACGCTGGTTTTCAACACCGCGGAGATCACCAGCAGAAACAAAATCAACGCGTTAGTAGAGGTACGTGACAGATCCGAAAAGCCACCTGGACCGGAGCCCTTCGCTCGTACCCGGTTCAGCCAATTGGTGACTGATTCCGGTAGTTGAATGGCTGACACCTGAGCCGAAAAAACAGGCAGCGATACAAGCACAAACGGTCCGAAATTTCGCCTGGCGGTAAATGCCATAAATCCAAACAGCGTGACAGTGACCAGTTCCACCAGCGTTACCCGTCTTTTGGACATCACTATCATCCATACGAGTGCAAGGAAATACACCAGAAACACCTGAGTCAACGGTTCATGAAAGTCGGGAGACGCCCATTCCGATATAAAATTCTGAAGGCCCTCCACGCCAATGGTTTGAAACGGGATGAGAAGCGTATTCAACCCGTTGGGGTTTATTGCGGTAGCCAGGTAACCTATCATGACAACCAGGATCAGCCTGCCGATATTTCTCCAACGCAGAACCGGTTTCCAGCTAAATCCATGCGACAGCACTGATCCGCCGATCACACAGCCTGCCAGCAACAGCCCCAGCGCGTATCC
>CAZHMZ010000256.1:0-3709 GCA_964532655.1 uncultured Anaerolineaceae bacterium | reverse complement strand
GGACATTGACGAAGATTTTTTCGGCCGGTACGGTGGGGGTGGCAAATGCTTCAGCAGCCCGACGACGTGCGAGTTCTTCCACCAGGTTGACATAATCCATCCCTTTGTAGTAACGGGGATCAGCATACCGGCGGAAATTTCCTAACTGGGTAGTGTAATCTAAAATTTCTTCTTCTGAAAACAGACGGGTCTCTTCATCAGGGTAACCTTCGGCGTACAGGTTCTGAAAGATGGAGCCCATCGATTCTCGCACAGCAGCCGGTGCTGTGCTCTCACTGGGGATGAGGATTAATTTGCGAAATTGACGTTCTGCTTCGAGTTTAGTCAACTTCTCCAATTCGGGATCAATTTCTGATAACGTACCGCGTACCAAAAAATCCTTCATGAGTAACTCCTTGAAAAATGCAGAGATATTGACAGGCAATGATGCCTTATTAGAAATGGAAAAATGGAGTTCATTCCAATTACTATTCTAATCTCCACAAAGGGGAGGGTCAAGTGAAAGATGATACAATCTGAACTTGACAAAGACACCCGGCTTCGCAAGACTGATTTTCAGTTTTTCGAATGAAAGAGATCAAGGATGGATGAAATAGCAACTGAAGGAACACAGCAGGGTTATCATTATCAGTTTGGGCAACCAGGCTTCTAAAATGTCAGATACTTTACCGGAAGAAGAAATCCTCACTCAAGCCATCCGGGGTGATCTGGATGCCTTCAGTCAACTGTACCAGGAATACGTGGGCAGGATCTATAACTATGTGTATTACCGCACGGGTAGCTCGTATGATGCTGAAGATTTAACCGCCAAAGTCTTCCAGCGAGCACTCTCGCATATCGGTACGTACGAAGATAAAGGGCTTCCTTTTTCAGCCTGGCTGTACCGGATCGCTCACAATCTGGTAGCCAACTGGCACCGAGATAACAGCCGTAACAAAGAAGTCTCCATTGAAGATCATCAAAGCCTGCATCACCCGGAGGATCACCCGGAAAATTCACTGGTACAGAGCCAGGAGACCGAACTGTTGCTGAAAGCAATCCGAAAGTTGCCCGCTGAACGCCAGCAACTTGTGATCCTCAAGTTTGTTGACCGGTTATCCAATGCAGAGATCGGTGAAATCATGAACAAAAGTGAGGGCGCAGTGAAAAGCCTGTATCACCGCACCCTCATATCGTTACGAGTGAAAATCAAAAAACTGCACCTTGATTAATTCATTAAGGAATAACAAGTATGATTGTGAGCGAGTCTTATACGAGCAAACTGGATGAACTGGAACAGTCACTGGCACGCACGCTGGGGCCGGTTGCACCTGACCCCAGGTTTATCAGCGATTTGAATTCCCAGCTTCACAGCCGCCAGTTCCCGCAAACAAGAGAAAAGTCACTGGCGAAGGTTTACCTGATCACATCATTCGGTCTGTTTGGCGGTGTGTTTTTGTTCTGGCTGATCAGAAGACTGTTCAGGGTTCGCCAGAGCAGTGGATTTGTCAGAGCCTCCTGAAACGATCAGACCAGGCCTGAATCCCTCAATTTTGCTGTCAGAATATTGCTCGAAGGTTCCACCAGGATGCTTCCATCCGGGAAGACGATGGTCGGAACGCTTCGATTTCCGTGATTGACCGATATCACGTATTCTTTTGCTTTGGCATCTTTATCAATATCCACAAATTGATACTGAATTTTCAAATCATCTAATACTCTCCGAGCCCGGAGGCAATCCGGACACCAGGCTGTTGCATACACGATAATTCGCTTTTCGTCTGTCATCGTGACTCCTCAATGCTTTTCCAGATTGTACCGTATTTTCCTGATTTCCTCATGCTCTTTTTAGCTGGACTATGTACCATTGTTCCAATCACAACACTTTCATTAGAGGAATCATGAGGAATCAACGAAAAACGACAAAGAACCGCTTTACAAAACAAAAAACCGCTGTACCCCTGATCATCATTGGGGCGGCGGTTCTTATGGTTATCGCGATTGTTGCTTATCTGGCATTTTTTGATAATCGTCCAATCACCGATCAGGATACCATTGCAAGGGTCAGCCCGGCTGAGGCGAAACAGGCGTTTGATCAGCAATCTGCGGTATTTCTGGATGTGCGGGTAGCCGATGCCTTCGCGGAGTCACATATTCCGGGTGCAATTAGCATTCCGGTGGCAGAGCTTGAATCAAAACTGGGCACGTTGAACAAACAGGATTGGATCATCACATACTGTACCTGACCGAACGAAGAATCCAGCGCACGTGCTGCGCTGATCCTTTTGAACAACGGTTTTGAGCGTGTGAATCCAATTGAAGGCGGCTACGCATCCTGGCAACAGGCCGGTTATCCGACCGAATAAAACTTCAGGTTACTGCGCGGTTACCGGCTGCGCAGTAACCAATTTTGCTTCGATAAAAGTCATCAGGCGGGATGCTGAACGCAATCCGATGCTGAGGTAAACAATCAATAGCACCAGAATGGACAGGAAACCGACCAACGGCAGCAGAATGGGGAAAAAGGCAAACAGGGCTACAAACATGGGTTGAACGATAAAGAACACAACCGCCCACAATGCCAGGAAAAACAGCATTAAAACACCGCGGCCCCATTGCTGCCAGGTGAGCCAGCCAATCCCCCACACAAAGCATTCAACAACCACCGAGAGACCGGCACGCGGATTGCTCTGGGCCAGGTTGAGCACTCTGCCGATTCCCAGCTTCAGCCTACGCAACTGCGCCACGGCATACACCACCATACCGATGCTCAGAGCCGCGGTGATGGCGAAGATGGCCACCAGCAGCCAGGGATCCGTTCTGGCAAGAATGTAAGCCAATCCCATCATCACCACCGAGAACACATTTTCCAGTGTGGCGTAAATGGGTGCTGATAGGGTTCCGCTGGTACCGGTGGAGGCGCTGATGGCTGGTTTGGCAAGCGCCCGCAAGCCGGTCAGCGCGGTCGCCGATACGGCTCCGCCCGCGGCAATCACATAGCTGGTGGGGCCGATATCACCGCTCTGGTTGAGCACCTTGAAGGTTTCCATCATTAAACGCAGATCCGGATTGAGGTTGACAATCACCCCAATGGCGGCCAGGGAGATGATGGCAGAGGTGACCGGTACCAGAAAGCCGCTGATAAAGTTGGAGACCGCGTTAATCGCGTTGCTGATTCCGGGCGTCAGGAGTGAGGAGTACGCCGGAGCAAGGGTGATCAGCCATAAAAAGGCTGTGATCCCGATAAACCAGTTACTGGCCAGGAAAGCAGTGGGATCAGACAGGGTGATGACGTGAAACCGGGCTGCCAGTGAGACGATTAATAAGCAGAGGTACTGGTTGGCAGCGCCAACCAGACCCCCGGCAGCAATGGTCGATAAAATCAATTCCATAAGGATCTCCTACTTTGAACCTCAATATCAGGAACGATACGTACTGCGCACCCAATCACCGATCAACCAGTAACGAAAGTCTTCGCCGTTGTTGCATTTGATGCCGCCGATGATGCCGTAGACTATGGTAGCCAGCGGGATCAAACTGAACAATATGGCAAACGGAATCAGGCATAGGCCAATTATGATCGCCGAGAGCACGCCGGTGATAGCCCAAACCGCTCCAACTACCGTTCCAGCCACTACCCAGCCGAGCAATTGCATGAGAAACGATTGCAGTGACTGGTATGCAACATATTTTGAGCGATCACGAAACACAAAGTAGATGATTATGGCAG
>CAZHMZ010000255.1:2751-3716 GCA_964532655.1 uncultured Anaerolineaceae bacterium | reverse complement strand
GCCAGGTTTTCGGAGCCAATGCTCAGATATTCTTCGTCGGCTGCCCCGGCTATCATCACATCTCCTGCCGGACGGATGCCCGCCTCTCTCAATGCCTTCACAGCGCCAAGAGCGGCTGCCAGGCCGGTTTTCATATCACATGAACCGCGTCCGTACAGTTTGCCATCGCGGATTTCAGCGGAAAACGGATCCGTCATCCCGCCCACCCCTACCGTATCCATGTGCCCGGTCAGCATCAGTGATTTTCCGCCGCCTGTTCCCTTCAGCACACCCACCGCGTTCCAGTATTTGGGGGCTACTTCATAAACGTTCACCTGCATGCCCAATTCGCGCATGCGGTCACCCAGGTAATGGGCCATCTCTCGTTCACCGGAACCATCGGGCGACAAACCAGGGTTCACCGAGTTGATTCTGACCATATCCTGCAATGCACTCTCTACATACTGACGGTCAATCGTATATTCCATGTTTGCCTCTGAATCAAAAGGTTGAATGATAATTTGCCGGGTTTTTTAAGCCAGGTGGTTTATACCAGCTTGAAACGCTCCGGAACGGGGTACTTCTGCACAATTTTTCGGGCGATGCGGTTATGCTGGCCGATCAGTTCTTCCAGATCGAGTGTAAGCAGTTTGCCCTTATGCACCACCATCTGTCCATTGATGACCGAGAAATCCACGCCCTGCACCGTGCACAGCAGCAGCGCGCCCAGCGGGTCATGCACCGCGCCGCCGGCCATGCTGAGGGTGTCCAGCCGCACACCGATCACATCAGCAGCCTTGCCCGGGGCCAGTACACCCAGTTCGTTGCGCCCCAGCACCTGAGCGCTGCCGCGCGTGGCCAGCCGGAAAGCCTCTTCCACCGAGAAAGCCGCCGCCCCGCCGTTCACCCGCTGCAGCAGCAACGCGTTGCGCGCCTCGGTAAACAGATGGCTCGAGTCGTTGCTGGCCGAACCGTCGACCCCCAGG
>CAZHMZ010000255.1:0-2741 GCA_964532655.1 uncultured Anaerolineaceae bacterium | reverse complement strand
GTCACGCCTACGAGGCCCACCTTGATCCCGGCGTCGATCATCTCACGCACCGGACAGATACCCGAACCCAGCCGCATGTTGGAGGACGGGCAGTGCGCCACACCGGTGCCGGTTTCAGCCATCATGCGGATTTCCTCTGAATTGACAAAAATGGAATGCGCCCACCATACATCTGGCCCGGTCCAGCCCAGTGACTGCATCAGCGGCGCCGGGCGCATGCCCCATTTTTGAACGCAAAAAGTTTCTTCATCGCGCGTTTCGGCCACATGAGTATGCAGCATCACGCCTTCATAGGAGCGGGCCAGTCTGGCAGCCTGACGCAGCAGATCCTGCGTCACCGAGAATGGCGAGCATGGCGCCAGCGCCACCTTGAGCATGGCGTTGGGTTTGGGATCATGATACGTTTCAATCACCCGCTGGCAATCCCTCAGGATGGCATCTTCCTCCTGCACCACATGATCGGGCGGTAAACCTCCTTGGCTGCGCCCCAACGACATGGAGCCGCGTGTCAGGTGAAAGCGGATGCCAATCTTCTGCGCCGCGCGCACCTGATCATCAAAGGAGGAGCCGTTGGGGATCAGGTACAGGTGGTCGCTGCTGGTGGTGCAGCCCGAAAGGATGAGCTCGGCCATAGCCGTGAGCGTGCTGGTATACACCGCGTCAGCATCCATCTCGCCCCAGATGGGGTACAGCCGCACCAGCCAGTCGAACAACTCCTGGTCCTGGGCGCCCGGCACCGCGCGGGTGAGTGTCTGGTAGAAGTGATGATGTGTGTTGATCAGCCCCGGCATCACCGCCATGTTGGATGCGTCGATTACTGTATCGGTCTCGCCGGGCTGTTGATCCGGTCGGCCGATCTGCTCAATCCGGTTGTCGCGGATCAACACCCATCCGCCCGGTATCTGACCCAGAGTATCGTCATTGGTGATGACGGTTTGCGCGTTTTTGATCAATATGGTGCTCATGACCCCTCCGTTGGGAATTGGTTTCATCCTCCTTGATTGTACTAAGATTTGCGGGTAAGTGCATCACCCAGGCTTTCCAATGTGAAAGTTGTTCAGCGAAACCTCACTCACCCGGCAGGGTTATTGCATCTGATGATATAGAGAGAGATCTGAAATGGGTATGCCTTGCAAAAGCGATAACACTGCGGCAGTCTATTTCATACGAATTCGGATCATAAATGGTAAAATACACGATAATTAAGGTACTTATTTCTTGAGTAAAAAATCAAATCCTTCTGTTTTACAAGTTCATACCATCCGCCGGGTGGAACCTTTTCAACCGTCCGAGGCTCAGCAGTGATCCGCGAAGCCTGGTACAACATGGGAAAGGTATTGGTGGCATTGGTTGCCCATGCCGGTTTCGATCTGGATATTCTGTGGAAGGCGCCGCTGCCGGAAGGTCCGGTGATCCTGGCGGCCAACCACCCCTCCACATTTGACCCGGCCCTGCTCACATTACTGGTGGAGCAGCAGGTCAGCATCCTCATCCATGGCCCCATCTTCAAGCTGGGGTTGTTTGGTCGCTCATTACGTTACTGCGGGCACATTGCGGTGCTGCGCGGTACCGGCGGGAGCGCGCTGGACGAAGCTGAAAAACTGCTCAAAGCCGGTAAATCCGTAGCCATCTTCCCGGAAGGGGCCATCAGCCCGGCCGGCAGTTTCCACGATCCACGTACAGGCATTGGCCGTCTTGCCCTGCGCACGGGCGCGCCGGTCATCCCGGTGGGTATTCACCTGGATGCCAAACGCCTGCTGCGTTTCCAGCAGACCATTGACGGTGTGATGGATACGGCTGCCTACTATCTGCACGGCCCATACAGCATGACGGTGGGTGAACCGCAGCGCTTTGAGGGTGATGTCAATGACCGTGAGTTGGTGCGCAACGTTTCCAGCCGGGTGATGAACAGTATTATCAACCTTTCTCGCGAAAGCGAGTACCGCGTACGCGTCTATCAGGCCAGCCGGCATTTATGGCTGCTGGCTGTTCGCTGGTGGGCTTCTTCCCCCGTTCGCTTTTTGCGCTCGTGGAACAGTTTTGCCCAGGCAAGAATCCGGTAACGCGATTATTGTGTAATAGTTTTCAGGACGGCCAATGGCCGTCCTTTTTTTGTCTGGTGATGTTTCAAATCCCGTAACCAGAACAGTTTCTTCCACCAGATTGACTTATTTCTGTAGGGGGCAGTTCATGAACCGCCCCCTACGAACGATTAATTTCGAAATAACCGCGCACCGCCTCGGCGGCCAGACTGCGCGGCAATAACACCCGCACGCCGGTGATCTGCTCCACCCGCTCCTTCAACGCCAGCGGATAAGCAATACAGTCCATGGCCACCACCTGTACACCGGCTTCTTTCATGGCAAAGGCCGGCTGTTCCACCGCGTTGCTGCCGTGATACGGCGATGCAGCCATCACGAGCGGCTCACGTCCCAGCACCTGGCCCCACTGCCGCTTCATCTGCGGGATGTGCTCCGGGGTGGGGCACAGCACGCCCACCTTCTTGCCGTATCCCAGATCGGCAGCCGCCTTATTGATCAGCTCCTGCGGCCGTAAAACCTTACCATTGGCCGTGAAACCAGGAAAATGCCCGGTACAAAGCAGAACCACCACCGGCACTCCTTCGGCAAACAGCTCGTTTACCTGCCGCTGCACCAGGGGGGTGATATGCCGTTCGGCAGCCTGCACTTCACTGCCATCTCGCAACCGCGTGACCAGCACATCCTCGCCGGGTTCGGGCG
>CAZHMZ010000254.1:1415-3726 GCA_964532655.1 uncultured Anaerolineaceae bacterium | reverse complement strand
AGGCAACTGGCATAAGCAGGATGGGTATCCGAACGAGGATTATCTGCGGGCGCTGAACCCGGCGATCACAGATTTATTTACGCATAAGGCGTCCGGCCCCATCGCCGCGCCGGGTGAAAAAATCGGCGGGCTCACCCAGGCATGGGCCGACCGTCTGGGTCTGGAACCGGGCTGTGCGGTCAGCGCATCACTGATCGACGCGCATGCGGCTGCCATCGGCGGCGGGGTGAGTGAAACCGGCATCTTGTTTATGATCATGGGCACTTCCACCTGTCACATGCTGATGGATGAAAAAGAGGTGCTCGTCCCCGGTATTTCGGGTGTGGTGGAAGACGGTATCGTGCCCGGTTTGTTTGGTTATGAGGCCGGGCAGGCCGGTGTAGGCGACATCTTCGGCTGGTTCGTTGAAAAATCAGCCCCGGCCGAGGATCAGGAGCAGGCCAGGCGGGAAGGTATTTCAATCCACACACTGCTGTCTCGCAAAGCCGCAGAGCAAAAGGCCGGTGAAAGTGGCCTGCTAGCCCTGGACTGGTGGAATGGCTGCCGGACCCCGCTGGTGGACGCCGATCTGACCGGTCTGGTGCTGGGCTACAACCTGCTCACTCGCCCGGAGGAAGTGTACCGAGCGTTGATCGAAGCCACCGCGTTTGGCACACGCCAAATCATTGAGGTGTTCCGGGAGGGCGGCGTGGCGGTCAACCGGCTGCGGGCAGGCGGAGGCCTGACCAAAAACGATCTGGTTTTGCAGGTATATGCCGATGTGACCGGCATGCCAATCGAGATTGCGGCTTCACAGCAAGCCAGTGCATTGGGGGCCGCGGTGATCGGTGCGGTAGCGGGCGAGGTATACCCTGACATTCACAACGCGGTGGAGCACATGGTTTGCCCGCCTGAACGAGTGATTCAACCGGATCTGTTGAACCATCAAATCTACACTGAAATCTACCAGGAGTACAAAAAGCTGGTCGATCTGTTTGGCCGGCAGCCCGAATCCAGCATGAAAAAGATGCTTGAAATACGCGGTCGTGCACGTGGTGCAAGTCCGACTTTGTAATATGTTCTTTAAGCCCGGAAAAGGATGATCTTATGTTGAACGAATATCGTTTCCCCGAATTAACTGAACCCGCCCCGGTACCGGAAAATGTTGTCTTTCTGGTAGCCAGCGGCGATTTACGCCTTTCAGCCAACCAGGATTGCTGGCCCGCCCAGCAGCAGATGGAGCAGAAACTCGGCGAGGCGTTTGCACGCGAGGGGATCACCATCCAGCGCGGGCATGGGTTTGACCCCGTGGAAGGGCATGGCTTTATCTCCACCCAGCGCATGGGGATGGATGTGTTCAGAGGAATCCCCAAAGACGCCCGTGTGATTGTGGCGGAGGCTGTGTGGCAGTACAGCTACCATGTACTGGCCGGGCTACGCGATCACCGGGGACCCATCCTGACGGTGGCCAACTGGGATGGCAAATGGCCCGGTTTGGTGGGGCTGCTCAACCTGAACGCGTCGCTCACCAAAATGGGCGTGCCGTACAGCAGCATCTGGAGTGAAAAGTTTGATGATGATTTCTTCCTGAAGGGTATCCGCCAGTGGTTGAAGGAAGGCAAAATCACCCATGACACCGGCCATGTACGCGATCTGAACCCCGCCGATCTGCCCGCAAAAGAAGCTTCTCTGGGTAAAGCTCTTGCGCAGCAGATCAAAACCGAGAGAGCCGTGATGGGCATCTTCGATGAAGGCTGCATGGGCATGTACAACGCCTTCTTCGACGATGAATATCTGAACCCGATGGGGATTTACAAAGAACGCCTCAGCCAGTCGGCATTGGTGGCGGAAATGCGGCGTGTGAAGAATGAAGAAGCGCGGGTAGCCTATGAATGGCTGAAAGCAAAAGGCATGCGCTTTGATTACGGCACGGATCCCGCCAAACACCTGGTGGAAGAGCAGGTACTGGAACAGATGAAGATGTACATCGCGGCCGTGCGCATGGCGCATTTCTTCGGCTGCGATGTGATCGGCATCCAATACCAGCAGGGGCTGAAGGATATGGCGCCTGCCTCTGATCTGGTGGAAGGACTGCTCAACAACGTTGACCGGCCACCGGTTTATCACCGCATGACCGGTGAGGAATTGTTCGCCGGGAAGCCGGTGGTGCATTTCAACGAGGTGGATGAGGGCGCAGGCTTGGATGCCCTGGTGACGAACCGGGTGTGGACGGCCATGGGCTTGGAGCCGGAAACCACGCTGCATGACATCCGTTATGGTGAGCACTATACCGGAAACGGTGTGGATGATTTTGTGTGGGCATTTGAGATTT
>CAZHMZ010000254.1:0-1405 GCA_964532655.1 uncultured Anaerolineaceae bacterium | reverse complement strand
CCGGGGCAGTTCCGCCGGCCCATATCCGCGGCGGATACAAGGGTGCGGTGAGCAAGTCACAGGATCGTATGTTCTTCCCCATGGGCGGCGGCACACTGGCCGGGATATGCAAGGCCGGTGAGATTGTGTGGAGCCGCATTTTCCTGATGGATGGAAAACTGCACGCCGATCTGGGACGCGGGCGGGCGGTGGATCTGCCCGACGAGGAAACGGAACGGCGGTTGAATGCTACCACTCCTCAGTGGCCCATCATGCATGGGGTGTTGTACGGCGTGACGCGCGACCGGATGATGGCGCGTCATAAATCGAACCATTTGAATGTGGTGTATGCGCCATCGGCTGAGGCAGCGGATCGCGCGCTGGCGGCCAAGGCAGCCATGCTGGCTGAAATGGGAATTGAGGTGCATTTCTGCGGGATTTAGGGTGGGTGATTCAACCCCACCCCTTTGTCCCCGCCCCTGCCAGGGGCGGGGATATTTTAATACTGGGGAGTTTGACCGTCAGAACGGTCAAACTCCCCAGTAAAGCGGGGAAAAGAACTCATGTTTGAGTTCTTACTCCCAGATGGCGTCATGCGCGGTTCGCGGGATTTTCACTCAAACGGCTCTCTCAGTGAGATATTTCTTAATGAAAATCATTCTGGTTTTACCCCGCACATTTGTGAGGTTGTGCAGTCTTCTGCACAACCTCACAGATAGGATCTTTTCCCTCCCTGGGGGAGGGGTGGGGGTGGGTTAATGTGGCGCGCGAAGCATGCTATCTAAAGAGTTACCACCCCGGCGCTCCGCGCCACCCCTCCAAAGAGGGGAATTTGAGCGGGTTCCCTAGTATGGGATGGGAAAAATTTACGGTTTTCCCCGCAGATGAGTGAAGTCGTGCAGTCTTCTGCACGACTTCACTCATTAATCATTTTCCCCCTTTCCCTTGGGGAAAGGGGGCCAGGGGGATTGGGGTTGCAATCTGTGATTCATCACCCCACCCCTTTGTCCCCGCCCCTGCCAGGGACGGGGATATTTTAATGCTGGCGAGTTTGACCGTCAGAACGGTCAAACTCGCCAGCAATGCGGGTATCAAAACTCATTCTTGAGTGATAAATTACCGGATAACTTGATGCGCCACTCGATGGACTTTCATTCAAATGGTTCTTTTGCCTCAACACTTTTTGCCTATATGGTTTTACCCCGCAAATGAGCAAAGCTTTGCAGTCTGCTGCAAAGCTTTGCTCAATAAAAATTTCCCCCCTTTCCCTTGGGAAAGGGGGCCAGGGGGAATGGGGATTACCCTCACCGATACGGATCGTTATCGCGATACGAATCGCCGGTGATGACCTCCGGCTGATCCCACGCTGACCGCACGCGCGGTGAGCTCCGCCGGTAAAACAGCAGCGCGATCAGCGCGCCGAAGA
>CAZHMZ010000253.1:0-3800 GCA_964532655.1 uncultured Anaerolineaceae bacterium | reverse complement strand
CACATTTACATTGTACGGCTGTTTGGCTTTCCACAACACCGGCATCAACCAGGCAGGAAAGGCCCCATACCCCACCCGCAGGCCAGCCAACCCGGCCCATTTGCTGAAAGTACGCAGCACGCACAGGTTTTCACGCTGCGGTACCTGCGCCATACGGCTGTTGCCCCTGCCTAACGATGGACCGCTGAACTCGATATACGCTTCATCCAGCACCACCAGCGCCGGCAGAGAGATGACCGTTTCAAACTCCGCCTCGGTGATCAGACGCCCGTCCGGGTTATTGGGCGAGGTGAGAAAGATCACCATTGGCTGCCGGGCCGCGGCCTTCTCCAGCAGAGACGGAATATCCACTGAAAAATCAGCCCGGCGCGGGATCTCCACCAGATCCGCCCCGTTCAGCCGCGCTCCAAACGGATACATGCCAAAGGTTGGCGGAAAACTGAACACCACATCGCCCGGTTCGATCATCACCCGCAGGATCAGATCAATCAGTTCATCCGCGCCGGCGCCGGCCATCAGGTACTCTGCCGGCAGGCCGGTGTACCCGGCCAGTGCTGCCCTCAGCGCGCGGCTCTCGGGGTCCGGATAGATGTGCGCATCCCGCAAATTGACCAATACCTGCGCAGCCCTGGGTGACATGCCGTATGGGTTTTCGTTGGCATCCAGCTTGACGATCTGTTCCGCCGGGATGCCCAGGCGCGCCGAGAGCACGTCATACGGCTCGATGGGCGTGTAGGGAGGAAAATCCTCGAAACGCGCCGCGGGTTTCACGCTTCCTCCGCGCCGGTCCGCAGATACGCCGCGTAAGCATGTGCGTCCAGCCCTTCCACCCGGGCGATGATCTCAGCCGAACGGGCGATGGTACCGGCCGTGGACGGGTTGAGCGCCACCAGACTGACGATGTGCACAAAATCCAGCACATTAAGCGGCGAGTTGAAGCGTGCCGATCCGCCCGTGGGCATCACATGGCTGGGACCTGCCACATAATCACCCAGCACCTCGCAGGAATTCTCACCGATGAAGATACCGCCCGCGCAGGTGACCTGCTCTGAAAGCGTCCAGGGATCTTCCACCGCAAGACACAGGTGCTCCGGGGCGTAGCGGTTGGCCAGATCCACCGCCTCATCCAGATCGCGGGTGAGCACCGCACCGCTGCGATGCGCCAATGATTCACGGATGACGGCTGCCCGTGAGCGGTCAGCCAATTGTTTTTCGATCTCGGTCTGCACCGCCGGGATCAATTCTGCCGAAGGGGTAAGTAAGATGGCGGCGGCCAGCACATCGTGTTCGGCCTGCGCCAGCAGATCGGCGGCCACCCAGGCGGGTTTCGCGTTCGCATCAGCAATCACCACCGTCTCGGTCGGCCCTGCCAGGCTGTCGATACCCACCGTGCCATACACCTGCTTTTTGGCCAGCGTAACAAACAGGTTGCCCGGGCCAAAAATTTTATCGACCGGCTGGATGGTGGATGTGCCATACGCCAGGGCCGCCACGGCTTGCGCTCCGCCCAACTCGTAGATCTCATCGATGCCCAGCAGATTGGCAGCCGCCAGAATGACCGGGGCCACCTCGCCGGTATCGGGAGCGGGCGGCGAAACGATCACTATCTCGCTCACACCGGCCACCTGGGCCGCCACCGCCGACATGATCACCGAGGAGGGCAGCGGCGCGCTGCCGGCCGGTATGTACAGCCCCACGCGCCGGATGGGACGGATCAACTGCCCCAACTGGCCACCCATTTCCTGCGTGATCCACGAGCCCACCGGCTGTGACCGGTGAAATTTGCGCACCCGCTCGATGGAAAGATCCAGCGCTTCCCGCAAGTCCAGTGAAAGCCCGGCTGTAGCCGCCTGGATTTTTTCCTGCGATACCCGCAGGCTGTCCAGTTCCACACCGTCTAACTTGAGAGTCCACTCGCGCAGGGCTTCGTCGCCGCGTTTGCGAACATCCTTGAGGATCAAATCCACCACCTGGGCGGGGGTGAGTGATTTCCCAAACAGCTTGCGGATTCCTTCCTGCATCCGTTTGGTGACCGGCATATCCTCCAACGGGGTGCGCTTCAGGATCGAATTCAGGGCATCGGCGGGTGAATATTGTTTCAACATGGCAGTTTTCCTTTCCAGTTACGGATCAGTCTGAAAGCGCCTTGAGCATGGCGGTATAGCGGGGCGGTTCTTCTTCAAAGATATACGACACAGGCGAAACCACCACGCCGCTGCCGCCGATGGAACGCAGATCGGAGATGACTTTAAACAGGTTCTCGCGCCGCACAATCAGGTGGATGGCATACCAGTTGGGGTTCCCATCGCGAACAAACACACGTGAGATGGTGGGACCCTGCAGCCCGCCAGCCGAGGTTTCGTTGAACAGGCGGCTGGCAATCGCTTCACCCGACTCGCCGCGGATATTGGCTGCCACCGACAGGTTGTCACGGGCGCGCAGGAATGCCTCAAAATACTCAAGCAACTGGCGTGCCATCTGCAGGGCAGCCGGGTTGGTTTTCAGCACCGCCCGGTTGGCGATCAAAGCCGCCTGCGAGCGCAGGATGATACCATCCGGCAGCGGGCGCAGGCGGTTATCGCGCAGGGTTTGCCCGGAGGAGACCAGATCCGAGATCATATCGGCGTATCCAATAGAGGGAGCGGTTTCCAGCGTGCCCTCAGCCGAGATGAAGGAATAACGAATACCGGCTTTGTCCATGAAGCGCCCGGTCAGGTTGGGGTACTTGGTGGCTACTCGCAGGGGGGCGTCCAGCGAAGCAGCGTATTTCGCCAGATCCGCAACGCCGGTCACCTGTTTGAGTGTTTCAGGCACAGCCAGTTGCAGACGGCAGGCGCCAAACCCGAGGTCATCGTGCAAGATCAGAATCTTGCCGTTGATGCCGCCGCGCTCCTCGATCACATCCAGCCCAGAGATGCCAAAATCCACGCTGCCATCGCGCACGCTCACCACAATATCGCCGGGACGTTGGAACAGCACCACCAGCCCGGGCAGGTTGGGGATGCGTGCTTCGTATTGGCGCGGGTTGGGCTTGTACACGGTCAATCCGCAGGCTTCCAGGAAAGCCAGCGTGTCGGTTTCCAGGCGTCCTTTGGACGGAAGGGAAATACGAACAGGGTTGTCAGAATAGTCGTTCAATGATCGCTCCTTAAAGAAAAATCCCCCGGTGGCCGGGGGATTTGATGACTGGTTTTTGCGAACGCAAACGGTCCAGACCTCCGCCGGTCAGGCTGGTGGGAGACTGGTATGATGATGATGGATCGAAACCAATACGTTTTGCATAAGCGTCACAACTATACCGCCGCGGTTTGGTTCTGTCAAGCGATTGACGGATATCGATTTGCCCATTAATCAATGGACACACCACGCTGCCCTTGTCTCTTGTAGGTTGGGTTGAGCGTGTTTGGCGCAGCCAAACGCAGCGAAACCCAACACATGGCGAAATGTTCCTTGCGGTGCGTTCAAAAACCGAACTCACCCTACGGGGTGTGATGTGGGCGGAATTTCAGGGCATTTTTTACTTGGGGAAGACCTTGGGCTGACTCTTTCCTCTGTCATCTCGCAGTGAAGACGAAGTCTTCACGGAGAGATCCGCGTGCGGAAGTCCGCCTGAGAGAAGCTGGTAGAGGATCCAGATTTGGAAAACATATTAATCAGCCCTCGGGCGGATTTCTCTGCGTCCGGCTGACGCCGTCCGCGGCGAAATGACACAAAAGCAGGAGTTTCTTGCGGTGCGTTCACAAACCGAACGCACCCTTGTATCATGAAGGAAAGAGGATAATCGAGAGAGAAAGACGCTG
>CAZHMZ010000252.1:0-3802 GCA_964532655.1 uncultured Anaerolineaceae bacterium | reverse complement strand
CCGGAGAAAGCCATCCAATATATCACCGAGCAATCCGGCTCGCATTTTGATCCGCAGGCAGTTAAAGCATTTTTGGATGAAATGAAGGAGCATCATTTTTCCTCCGGTTCGAATTGATTTCCAGATTGCGAAGGGGCAACCCCGCCTGACGAATACCGCCGTGGGGTATAATGCTTATCCAATGAGACAAACGTTCTGGTTCGGCTGAAAAGGGAATCATTTCAGTCGAACAGTTGTTTGCCCAATTGGATTGTGAGGGAATGGATTTCATGGATGAACAGCGGCCTTTCACTGCAGGTGAAATGGAGAATGGAAATAACCATCTCCGTGCATACACACCCAAAAAAATCGAAAAGAAATGGCTGACCCAACCCGAGATCACCCCTGAAATCGACCAGGCGCTCAGCGGGTACCCTCAGGGTTTCAGACAGCTTTTGTTCAACCGGGGAATCCTTACCGCTGAAGATGCCGAACTGTTTCTGAAAGCCGAAGGCTCTTTACACGATCCATTCTTGCTGGATGGAATGGAATGCGCTGTTGAGCGGATTATGAAGGCGCTGAGTAATCAGGAACCAATCGTCGTGTATGGGGATTATGACGTCGATGGGGTATCCAGCACCGCCCTGCTGGTTTCGTTGCTGACTCGTTTGGGTGGGCGTGTGCAGGCTTACATCCCTGACCGATTCGACGAGGGATACGGCGTAAACACGCAATCCCTGAAAGAACTGGCTGAACAGGGCGCCAGGCTGATTATTACCGTCGATTGCGGAATCCGTTCTGTGGCAGAAGTGGAAATTGCCAATGAACTGGGTCTCGATATCGTCCTGAGCGATCACCATTACCCCGGCGGACCCATCCCCCCTGCCCTGGCAGTCATTAATCCCAAGAAACCGCTGGATTTGTATCCCAATAAAAACCTTTCCGGTGTGGGCGTTGCCTTTAAAATCGCTGAAGCGTTAATCTTACGCATGCCCGAGAGCGGCATCGATTCAGCCAGTTATCTCGATCTGGTTGCGCTGGGCACTGTGGCGGATATCGTCCCTCTGGTGGGCGAGAACCGCGCCCTTGTTAAGGCGGGCATCAAAAAGATGCGTGAAGGTCGAAATATTGGCTTACGGGCTCTGGCAGGCGCTGCACGGATCGATCTCGCCAATGTCAAATCCAGGGATATAGGCTTTATGCTTGCCCCCCGTTTGAACGCAGCCGGGCGCATCGATTCAGCCCGCATCTCATTTGACCTGCTGATGTCAACCGATCCGGGTACAGCCAGCCTGCTTGCGCAAAAGTTGGATGACCTCAACAAGCAGCGCCAGAACATGGTTGCTTCCATGGCGAATATGGCCCGGCAGGAGATTAATGGTTCCGCCGACCAAAACATCCTCGTATCTTTCCATGCTGACTATGCGCAGGGTGTGGTAGGTCTGGTCGCTTCCCGCCTGACCGACGATTTTTACAGGCCCTCCATCGTCGGACAAATCAAAGGCGATTATGCGGTGGCTTCCTGCCGCAGTATTCCTGAATTCCATATTACACGCAATCTCGACCTGTGCGCCGATCTGTTTGAGCAGCACGGTGGGCATGAGATGGCTGCCGGTTTTACCATTCGCACCGAGCGGATTGAAGAACTGAAAACACGCCTGACAGCCCTTTGCGATGAAGAGCTAAGCTGTAAAGAGATCGCGCCCAGTTTACGGGCTGATTACGATATCCCCCTGCGAAAAATCCCTGCGAATATTCTGGATTCGATCAACCGCATCGAACCGACCGGGCAGAACAACCCCGAGGTGGTCTTTATCTCGCGTGATATCGAAGTGGTGTCCAAAAGGCGCGTCGGGAGCGATGGCAGTCACCTGCAGATGGTCGTGAAGGATGGCCTTCGAACATATCCGGCCATTGCTTTCCGCAAAGGGGACCTGATCACCAACCTTCCCGAGCGGATTGATGTGATTTATAACCTTGCTCGCAATGAGTTCAATGGAAACGTTACCACCCAGATGAACATCATCGATATTAAATCTTCAGCGTCGGAATAAAAATTCATCATTCCAACAGTCCTCGCCTGATATCCATGGGGCGAGAATGATAGATCCTCTGCAATCACCATATAAAAAGCCGCTGATATTTCAGCGGCTACGATATCAAAATCAATCAAAAACTCATTCCACAAACCTGTACTTCAGCAGGGTCCACACCGCCTCAAAAGCGTCTTTCATGCGGATCTTCTTCCCCTCTGAATATTCACGCGGATTAAATCGAATCGGAACTTCGTAAATGTGAATTTTCCGTTTTAAGATTTTGGCGGTGAACTCGGGTTCAAAATCAAACCTGCGTGCATGCAAGGGGATATCTTTCACGGCATCTTTTACAAACACCTTATAGCCGGTTTCCATATCACTCAGGATGTTGTTGTACAGAATATTGGTCATAAAGGTGAGCATTTTGTTTGCGACCATGTTCCAAAAATACAACGAGCGCCGTGCGCCGCCCAGGAACCTGGACCCGTAAACCACTTTGGTGATGCCTTCTTCGATCGGCTTTAGCAGATCAACATAATCACGAGGATCATACTCCAGGTCAGCGTCCTGAATGATGATAATATCCCCTTTAGCGTTTTGGATGCCGGTGCGAACTGCTGCACCCTTCCCCATGTTCTTCTCATGTAGAATCACACGCACCTTGTCATCGCGCAGGGCTGTCAGCCATTCACGCGTACCATCAGTCGATCCGTCATCGACGACGACAATTTCTGCTGGTATTCCGGTGCTTTTTACACGATCGAGAATGGGTTGAATGGTATCGATTTCATTATATGCAGGCATGACGACTGTAACGTTCATGGCGCCCATTATATGATATGCCTGACAACCTGACAAGGTGATCATCTGTCATATGGGTTCATTTGTATAGCATGCTATAATTCATTTCGGTAACTTCTGTTGCAATTGTTTTTACTGCGCCGAAAAATAAGTGTGAGGAGAATTAATGTTCCCTGTTGATACAACCATTCAGGATAATACTCCATTTATGCCGCCGCAGATCCAGTCTGTCGAGCAAACAGGGCTTTCCATGCTCTGGCTGCAGGACCTGGTGCTGAAGGTGATGTATTTCGGCGGCTACCTGTCCGGTTTTCGTATCGCAGAACTGGTAGCACTGCCCTTTGCCGGCGTCGTAGAGGTCATCTGTGATGCCCTCAAACGCGAAAAACTGATTGAAGTGCGTTCAACAGGATTTCAAAGCAGCCTGGGCGGTGAGGGAACATATCAATATGGGATCACGGCAGCCGGGATCGAGCGTGCCCGCGAGGCAATTGACCGGTGCCAGTATGCCGGTCCTGCACCAGTGCCGATCCACTATTACTACGAGGCCTGCCTGAAACAAGCTCGAGAGCGTATTCACGTAACCCAGAATGCGATGCTTCGTGTACTTTCCAATCTGGTGTTGCCTGAAAAAACCTTCCACAAACTCGGTCCCGCGATCAACTCCGGTACCTCCATCTTCATTTTTGGTCCTCCCGGCAACGGGAAAACCAGCCTCGCGCGTGCACTGGGGGATCTGTACGGTTCACAGAATATTTTTGTCCCATTTGCTCTGTATATTGACGGCCAAATCATCAAACTGTTTGACAATGTCAACCACCGTCTGGCGGATGGCGAGAATCTCAATGATCGCAGCCCATCCAGCCTAAACTATGACCCCCGGTGGGTGAAAATTAAACGGCCCTTCATCATGGTGGGCGGCGAACTGAACCTGGCCGGACTGGACCTGGTTTTTGACAGTACGCTGAAATATTACGAAGCGCCAT
>CAZHMZ010000251.1:2104-3847 GCA_964532655.1 uncultured Anaerolineaceae bacterium | reverse complement strand
TTATTCCCCGCGGGCACCGCTCCCGGTTGGTTGGCGTACACAAAACCGGTTCCGGGTACCCAATCCAGAACCACCTCATCATCCACCTCAATATCCATCCCGATCAAAACCCATTCGCTTTTGCGGGCTTTGGTCATGTGCATAAATAGTTGACCCTTGTTCTCCGATCCGTACAGAGCCACCTGCATGTATCCCTCGCCGAAACCATTGTAGGTTTGGGTATTTGCCAGGACAAAAATCCCGGTCCGTATTTGCGAGCCGAGTAAGCTTGCCGCTTCCGGATCGGTTCTGGTGATCAAAACAGCCTGGCGGTAGGCCGGGTTCATCTTCATCGGAAACATGACCAGGAAATAGAATAAGGCAAAAAAGCCAGCCGCGATGCCAGCGCAGATCAGCAACAGGTTAATTGCCCCGCCTTTGTCTGTTTTTCCCATGCGACCCTCCTGATGATTCCGAAGGATGGAAATAGATAGAATACTTCTGTTACAGAATGAAAAATCATGGTCAGGTCATGGCTGCGGAGTTGCCACAGGAACCGTTGTAGGGCCTGTCACACCACTCCCCGCAGGAATCACAGACGGTTGACCTGTGTACGCAAAACCAGCACCCGGAACCCACTCCAGCACCTCGTCATAACGCACATCGATGCTCATTTGAGTCAGCACCCATTCGCCATTGCGCTCTTTCGTCATGTATAGGAATAGTTCACCTTTATTCTCTGATCCATACAGGGAGACTTCCAGATTTCCATAACCTGATCCGCCCCGGTATTTTTCTATGGTTCCCCATACAATGAGCCCTGTCCATACCCGCGGTCCGATGACTTCAGCAACTGCCGGATCATTTTTTGCGATGGATATCGCCTGACGAAATGCTGGATTCAGTCTTAATGGCAGAACCCCGATCGCATAAAAAATGCCGAAAAGTATACCTGCGCCAATAATGAGAATCAATGAGGATTGAAGCCTCCGAAGACTTTTAGATTCCTTCATTTCGCCCTCCTGAGTTTTTGAAGGTCTCAGATCAATGATCTCTGATCTATGATCAACGATCAACGATCAACTTATGGATTCGGATGCACTACGATCCCTTTTGCAGTGAGTGTCTGCGCGCCCGGATCACGCGGGGCGATGATGGTTACAATCGCGCCGGACCCCAGCAGATTTACCCGTGACTCTGGCAGAATTTTGGTTTCAGCAGTCAAAAGAAATGTGTAAAACTGTCCATCTTTGGCCTGAATGGTGATGGACTCGCTCGGCAAATATTCGGTGACCATTCCCACCCGGTGAACGCGTTCCGGTTTGTCCGGAATGATTCTCACCCGGCGAGCGGTCAGAACGCCGTCACCGTCACCCGTGCGAATAGCCTGCACCACCGCTCGCATGCCGGTTTGCAAATCAGCCGCCCCGGCCTCTTTGTTCCCGCGCATTTTATATTCGGTATCGGCTGTCAGTGTAATCGTAACCGGCGTACCGTCTTTCAACTCAAGCGTCAGGCTGGTCTCGCCCAGTTCAAGGATGACGCCGTGATAATTCTCATGTTTCCCCTTCGGGTCATCGGGGCTCGCAGCCACCCGGGCAGAGAGCGATGAAAAGCCGCTCAACAGCAGAGCCGCCAGCAGAACAAACAGAATGATCGGTCGCCTGGATTTCATGATTCCCTTCCTTTACTCTTTCTCGTAAACCACTGTCAGCACCAGTTCAATCACATCGCCTTGCAGGCTGCTGGCCACCAGTTCAATAA
>CAZHMZ010000251.1:0-2004 GCA_964532655.1 uncultured Anaerolineaceae bacterium | reverse complement strand
GTCAGCACCAGTTCAATCACATCGCCTTGCAGGCTGCTGGCCACCAGTTCAATAATATTCGGTCCTTCTTCCAGCCTGATCGGGAGAACAAAGCGCTCATCCTCTCCCACCAGCAGGATCTCCTCATTCACGCTGATTACCGTTTCAGCGGGCGCCTGCCCCATCACGTTGATATCCGGTGTGCTGACCTCGCTCTCATCCCGTGGCGATTCCAGCCGCAGCCAGAGGTCGCCGCTGTTATATTCAACATAGCCGGCTTGTTCATCCACCGTCACAGGGTTTTCAGCCGCTTCGATAGGGGGGAGTGTAACTTCTGCAGTGAGCACATCGGTCTGCGCGGAGATTTTTGACGGCGCGGCCGGAGTTGAGGTGGGATCAGAGGTAAGCTGCCCGGCAGCGTCAGGATCTGCCGCTCCATTTACTGAGGTTCCAGCAGGTGGCAGAACTGGCGCCCCAACCGGTGAACAGGCGCTCAGAAGGCAAATGATCAACACACTGAAGAGCAGTTTTGGCATGCGTTCTACACATCAGTATAGCGCGATTGTGAGGGAGTTCAACAGTCAATCAGCGCGCTGAGACAGCGCGCTGACCGGTGAGACCCTGTCATTACTTACTTACAGATCGGAGAGACAATAAAGATATAGCTAAGGGGTTGGTCGCCGGTATTCACCACATCATGCAGCATTTCCGGCGGATTATAAAGCAGCACACCCGGCTCAACCCTCATCACCGGCAGCCCGGGGATACGCAGTTCACCAGTTCCGGAGAGGGGTACCAGAATTTCCTCATGATTTTCTGTGCTGTGCTCGCCCACGTTTTCACCGGGCGCCAGTACCACACGGCCTGCTTTCATGCCGGCGCTGTCCGGCTGGCAGCCGCCCAACAGACGCGTATAGGGTTCATTGCCGTCCGGCAGGGAGATGGATTTGGGAGACAGTGGGAGTGGTTGTGCAGATTCATTCATGGCCGGTGTGGTTCCTTTTCAAAGACAGATCAGTAATTCAACGCATGTCTGCTTGGCGCAAGAGTACTTGCGTGCAAGTCTGCTTACGCTCGCATGAGTACATGCGTAATTATATCTTCCCCACCCGGCCTGAAAAGGTGAAGGAACTCACATGCCTGTCACACCGGAGAGTTTATCCGTTTTCGGTTTTTGGTTTCTTCCCCAGGGTGATCTTGTTTTCCACCCCATTGAGGATGCGTTTGATATTCTCTTTGTGGCGCAACAGCGCAAACACTGCCACCGCCACCGCCAGAATGCCCAGCACCAGCGGCTGGTTGGTGATAAGCGTATAAGCGGTCATGGCCAGCACGAATACCAGCGCACCCACCGAGACCATGCGGGTTTGCAGCACCACCAGGGCAAACAACAGGATGGCCGCCAGCGTGGGCAGCGGGAACAGGCTGAGAAAAATCCCCGTGGTAGACGCGATCCCTTTGCCGCCCCTGAAGTTGAGCAGCGCCGGAAAATCATGCCCCAGCACCACCCCAAACGCGGCCGCCGCCAGCCCGGGGTAGCCGGCCAGCCAGAAACCGAGCGAGGAAGAGATCAAGCCTTTGAGCATATCGAGGATGAAAACCAGCGCCCCGTACCGCCAGCCGATCAAACGCATCACATTGGTGGCGCCGGCATTGCCGCTACCGCGTTCGCGGATGTCAAAATTGCCTACCGAACGACCCAATAAATATGCGGGTGAAATGTTACCGATCAGGTATCCCATGAGCAGGGTGGCTGTCAATTGAACAATATTCATAAAATGCACAAACACCTCAACCAATAAATTGGTTACGTAAATTGTCGAAAAAAGGTATCGCCTGTCAGAATTGAAAACTCAGGGGAATGAATACTTTCCCGTACACAACAAAAGGGTGTTCAGATTTTCAACCTGTCTGCAGATCAGTTATTATATAGAATTCGGTTGATCTCCGCAAGCGGCTTAAATTCGGCTTCCCCCGGCAGGAAGACAACATCATCCCGCTCGCAACAGTACAGTTGTTCCCAGC
>CAZHMZ010000250.1:0-3868 GCA_964532655.1 uncultured Anaerolineaceae bacterium | reverse complement strand
ATGGCGGCTATCAGCTCCATACGGTTGTTGGTGGTCAGGCTGTAGCCGCCGGTCAGCTCGCGGCGGTCTTTGCCCTTCAGGATCACCGCCCCGTATCCGCCCGGGCCGGGGTTGCCGATGCACCCTCCGTCGGTGTAGATGATGTAGTCATAGTTGGTGTGAGTCATGGTATGGTTTCCAAAGCGATAGGATTGTATCAGGGAATTGAGGAATGATACGGGGGTTTTGCAGGTCAGGTTGAGGGTAGGTGCTGCGGCTATACGCTGCAAAACCAAACATTTCACCCACCGGACTGCCTTTCATTGTCATCCCACAGGGATCCGCTGGCAAAGATCCACCCGAGAGTAAATATTTGCATGTTTCCATATCTGGCACCGATTACCCCACCTCTTGTCGACAGGTTATTGCCTGCCCGAATTGGCCCCCTCAGCCCGGCTGCCGCAGGTATAATATTTCGAACTCACCATGAAGACAATCTACCCATCCATGCAGGGGAAAACCTGCGTGATTACCGGCGGCAGCGGCGGGATTGGCAAAGCCACCGCCGTTGAACTGGCGCGCCTGAATGCCGAGGTCGTGATCATCAACCGCAGCGCCGAACGCGGCAAGGCAGCCTGCCGCCAGATCATCGACCTGACCGGCAACCGGAATATCCACTTCCTCCAGGCTGATCTTTCCTCGCAGGCCGATATCCATCGCCTGACCAGCGAGTTGACGCAGCGCTTCCCGCGCATTCATGTACTGGTCAATCTGGCCGGCAGCATGTTTCACCGCCGTCAGGCCAGCCCGGAGGGTTTTGAGCTCAACTTCGCGCTCAACTACCTGCCGTACTTCTTACTGACCCGCCTGCTGCTGGAAACGCTCATTAAAAGCGCCCCGGCACGCATCATTAATATTTCATCCATCGCCCACCGTTGGGGGCGTGTTGATCTACCAGATCTGCCGAACCCGCGCCGCTACTCCATGTTCGCGGCTTATGGCAACTCCAAGCTTGCCATTATTATGTTCACACGGTTGCTGGCAGCCCGTCTGCAGGGCAGCGGCGTGACGGCAGTGAGCGCCCACCCTGGGATTGTAGCCACCGGTATCATCGCCAGTGTCATCAACCACCCGCTGGTGGGCAAACTGGCCGATGCATTTCTGCTCAGCCCGGAAGAAAGCGCCGAACATCTGGTGTACCTGGCAACCTGCCCGGATGTTGCCCGCTGGAACGGCAAATACATGGTCCGCAAACATCCGGGCTGGTGTACAAAAACATCGTGCGATCTGGCACTGGCAGAAAAACTATGGCAGGCCAGTGAACAGTGGACGCAAACCAATTGATCAAGATAATGTGGGGAGGAAGCATGTCAATGAACTATGATGAACTGGCCGAGGCCTATTCGCAAAACCGGAAGATCCATACCGGCGTGCTGCAAAAACTGCTGGAGACCGCTCATGTGACCGAAAACAGCGCGGTGCTGGAAGCCGGGTGCGGGACCGGCAATTATATTCTGGCCATCCAGGCGGCCACCGGCTGCACCGGCGAGGGGTTTGATCCCTCCGCAAAGATGCTGGAGGCGGCCATGGAGCGCGGCGGGAAAGTGCATTTTCAACAGGGGGCGGCTGAAAAATTACCGTTTGCAAAGGGCCGGTTCGATCTGCTTTTCACCGTGGATGTCATCCACCATGTGGGTGACCGGGCCGCTTTCTTCCATGAGGCTTTGCGCGTACTCAAGCCGGGTGGGCTGATCTGCACTGCCACCGACGACGAACAGCTTATCCGCACCCGCATCCCGCTGGCCAGTCACTTTCCAGAGACGATTGAGGTGGAGCTGAAGCGCTATCCCCCGGCGGATACTTTGCGCGCAGAGATGCGGGAAGCTGGCTTTTCCCTGTATCAGGAAGATATCGTACGCAAGCCCTACGAGCTGACTGACCTGCGCCCTTATGAAGAAAATGCCTTCTCCAGCCTGCATCTCATCTCTGATGAAGCCTGGCAGCACGGGATCAACCGTATGCGCGAGGATCTGAAGCGCGGACCGATCCAGGCGATGTCACATTACTTCATGCTGTGGGGTCAAAAGCCGGCTTAAGTTTTGATTTTCGTGGAAATCTTTCCGGGCGGTCTGTCAACCGCCCGGTTTGTCATTCGAAAAACTTGCGATACACCTGATAACGTTTGTAAATGCTGGCCCCCATCCGTTCGGCCAAAGCGGGGGTTTTGGGGTTGTCGGTGGAGGTGAGCGATAGATCCATCCACCGGTATCCCTTTGCCCGCGCGCGCTTCCACATCTCGTCGAACATCATCACCACCACGCCGGAACCCCAGTACTCGGGCAGCACCAGAATGCTCTTGATGGTGAGGCTGTCCACCCGGCGACGCATGCGAAGCCAGGTTTCGGCGTAATTCCACGGATAGCGCAGGCCGTTGGCATGGATGAGCACATCGTTCAGATTGGCGACGCCGGGGAAGAAACCAATCATTTTGCAATTTTCCTCGGCAAACAACACCAGCTCCGGATCGGCGAAATCTTTGAATTGCTCCAGCAGGGACTGCACGGATTCTCTGCGCCAGGGGATATGCCCGGTCAGGTGAGCCAGTCCGGCATTCAACAACCCCAACAGCGGGTCGATCTCGTCTTTCCAGTGGCGCATATCGGGCGTGCGAATGGTGAAGCGGTTCAGGCTGCGTACCCGCTCAGCCATACGTGACAGGCTGCGGGTATGTTCATTGTCGCGCGTCACATCCAACCCATAGGCGATGTTCTGACCGCGGGCGGGTTCAAAACCATATCGCAGGACAAAATCGAGATAATACGCAGGCGTGTGCCCGCACAGTATGGCCGGCGGGCGATCACGGCCTTCCACCAGGATGCCGTAGGCGTCTTCGTAATCCAGGTTGAACGGCCCATACAGTGAGGTCAACCCGCGCGCTTTGGCCCACTGGATCACGGCCTCCCACAACAACAGCGCTACCGAGTAATCATCGATACACTCAAAGAAGCCCCACAGGCAGTCTTTCAGCCCCGTATCAACGTTTCCGGCTTTATCCTCGGCAGCACAAATGGTTCCCACCGGCTTTCCATCCCGCCAGGCGATGAACAACTCCGCTTCTCCGTGCTGAAAAAACGGCCCACGGCGCGGATCAATGGTTTTGCGGCGGTCGGGCAGCAGGGGCGGCACCCATAATGGATCATTTTTATATATGGTCCACGGAAAGGTAAGAAACAGCCGCTGCTCGCGCCGGCCGCGTACCGGGATAACGGTGAGATAGCTCATTGAACCGGATCCGGTTTTTCAGCCTGCCCGTCTTCGTTGGGCGTCGCTTCGCGGGCAGCCCGCCGGGTTGCTCTGCGTGCCTCAAGCTCCTGCACCACCTTGGCAAATTCCTCGCGCCCCAACGGATAGCGCAGCGCGAAGACAATCCCGATCAACAGCAGCAAGGCGGGGATCGGCCCAATGGCAATGCGAATGCCCCACAACGCGCCGGCGGATTGGACGGCGGCGTTGGGCTGATACCCGGTAAATTGCAGCACCAGTAAAATGAGTGGTATGGCAATCGAGGAGGCAATTTTCTGCATCAACGTGACCAGGCTGTAGAAAACGCCTTCATGCCGTTCGCCGGTCTGGTATTCGTCCCATTCCACCGCGTCAGGCAAAATGGACCATGGCAGCACATGGGCGGCCGATACGCCGATCCCAGCCAGGATGCACAGAAACACAATCCAACCCAAACTGGTAGTACCGGTGACCGTGATGAGCAGGATCTGCACCAGGGCCCAGAAGGCAACCCCGAACACATAGGCTTTGCGTTTGCCGGCTTTACGCGAAATGCGCTCCCACAGCGGCAGGGCCAGAATGGCCGTCACAAAAATGGCTGCCATCA
>CAZHMZ010000249.1:0-3927 GCA_964532655.1 uncultured Anaerolineaceae bacterium | reverse complement strand
CTGATGCGCCCACCGCGGCTGAGATAATCAATGGTATCCAGGGTGATGTAATACACCATGGTGTTGCGTACATGCGCCGCCGCGGCCAGCATTTCATCGATCCCGCCGCCGGCCTCGCGCGCCCGCGCCACGGCTATCACCTGCCAGCCAATCCCCATCGAGTTGCTGCGGCCGTCCACAATATGCACCGGCAGATGAAACCCCTGGGCAGCCTGCTCCACCGAGTGAATGGTTCCACTCATGGCGCTGCTGATCGTCACCACCATGATTTCTTCGGCCCCGTTTGCCTCGGCCTGCTGGAACGCCTGTAAAAACATCTGCGGGGTGGGCTGTGAAGAGGAAGGGTGGGTGGGGTCGCTGAGCAGCCTGGCATAGAACTCTTCCGGCTGCATTTCCACCCCGTCGAGGTACTGCTGGCTGCCAAAGATGATGGTGAGCGGAACGACGGTGATCTCATACTGCGCGCGCCATTCGGCGGGGATGTCACAGGTGCTGTCGGTGATCAGGGCTACTCGATGGGGCATTAATCTTCTCTCAATCTGTGTATATTTTTCGGATGCGTGCCGCATTCCGAAAATCAACACATTTTATCGATTTATGCAAGAAAAAGACAGTGGCTTGAGACACATCTTCAGGTCACGATTTTTCCTGTTATTTAAAATAATATCCCCTTCCCGACCGGGAAGGGGAGGGTTTACGGGAGCTCGAATGGATTACACGCCTTCTACGGAATGCCCCGAGCTTTTCATCATCCACACATAACCGTCTTCCAGCCCGGGAGACACCTCCTGTGCCTGGGCGTACCCATCCACATGGCTGCCCACCACGCGATACTGTGTGCCTTCAGCCAGGTGCAGCATGGATACCACGGTCAGATCGTGGTTGGGGCGCTCCATGCCGGTGCAGGTGAGCGACCAAACGTGACTGGCAGCGGCTTTCATCAACCCCACCGGGCTGCCGCGGAACACCACCTGTCCGTGCGCCAGAATGGCCAGGTCCTGGCAGGTCTGTCCGATGTCTTCGACGATATGGGTCGAGAGGATCACCGTGCGATCAGCGGCCAGGTTGACCAGCAGGTTACGGAAGCGGATGCGTTCTTCGGGATCAAGCCCGGCGGTGGGCTCATCCACAATCAGCAGGCGCGGATCATTGACCAGCGCCTGGGCGATGCCCACACGCCGTTTCATGCCGCCTGAATAGCCCTTGATCTTACGGCCGGATTCCTGTGACAGACCCACAAGATCCAGCACTTTCTCCACCTGTTTGCGGCGCTGATCGGGCTCATCGAGGCCTTTCAGAATGGCCATGTAGTCCACAAACTGGTACGCGGTCAGTTCCGGGTACATGCCCAGTTCCTGCGGCAGATAACCCAGCATGTTCTTGACGGCCTGCTTGCCGGCCTGAGTGGAAACATCGTTTCCATCGATGACGGCGGATCCGCTGCTGGCGTTGGAGATGCCGGCCAGGATGCGCATGAGGGTGGTTTTACCGGCTCCGTTGGGCCCCAGCAGGCCAAACATGCCGGTGCCGATTTCCAGATCAATTCCGTTGAGGGCGTGAACGGTGTGTTTGTTGGTGTGATAGGTTTTGGTAAGGGATCGAATGAGGATCATGGATGTATTCCTTTATATGTAGCGTTCCTGTCGGCGTAAAAGCGCCCAGGAGGCGATGAAGAAGAGAATGCTCAAACCGACCAGAGCCAGTCGATTTGCCCGCAGAGCCGGGTGATCGGTCATAAACGGGCTCATGAACACCAGGAAATACTGACCAACGGCCTGCACGGCAAACCAGCCCCGCGCAACAAGTTGCACCAGCCAGACCATGCCGGTCAGCACGGCGCCGGTGGCGGGGTTGGCTGCGGCCAGCGCGCTGAAACATCCCAGCAGCATCAGAGACAGACACGGGACCAGCCAGGCGAGCTGCATATCGCCCCAACTGCTGAAGAAGGGTGAAAAATCAGCCTTGTAGAGCGCGGCAAACGCCTGAAAGGCCAGCGCGAAAAATGTCTGGATCAGAAAAATGGGCAGCAGCCGTTCCAGCAGAATTTGCAGCGCCTGCACCGGTGTGGCAAAGCGCAATTCCAGGGCCGGGTCCTGCAGCACAGCATAGGCTGAAAGGATGCCCGAGATGAGCGGGATGACCGCTCCCAGATAGGCGCGCGCGGTGTCGGCCACATACGGCTCGCCTCGCACCACAGCGATCAGCACCATCAGCACCCAGAAGGCCGATGGAAACCAGATCTGGTCGAAGCGGGAGGTGAGCAGGAGATAACGGAGTGAAAACCTTTTCATGACAGTAGGATTCCTGTAATGTTTTATGGTTTGATCTGACCGCATCTTATGCCTTTCTGGCCTTGCGGCTCAGATACATACCGGTGACGATCAGCGCCAGTGCGGCGCAAACAGCCAGCACCAGCAGGTTCAGCCAGGCTTCCGTCCGTGTGAAGGCGTCCTCCACTTCCACCGCATGGGTGGAATCGGTGAGTACGTTGAAGAAAGCCTGCAGAGGATACATCCCCACCGCGTTGAGCAGCGTCTCGCTGATGGTGGGAAAGGCCTGCGGGGAAAGCATATTGCCCCAGAACCAGTACCCGGTGAACAGCACCTGGTATACGCGCAGCGGCATGATCAACGGGCAAGCCAGTGAAAAAGCCACCACAAAGGCATGCGACGGCACCGCGATGCTGATAAAGGCCAGCAACAGCGGCCACAGCATCTGCACCGGCACCAGCCCGGCGGCTGCCGAAATGACACCCATCAACAGAACGGTGATGAACATGGGCGCCAGCATCGAGGTCAGCACGCCCAGGTATTTGGCCAGAATATACGCCAGCAGAGGGAGCGAGGTGCTTTTTTGCAGTTCGTTCACCCCACTCAAAAAGTCGCGCTGCATACGATCTGCTGACATAATGCCCGCCAGCAGCGGCGTAAAGATATTCAGCATGAACACATAGTGCCCCGCCGCCGGCCAGATTTGATCTATCGTGACCGGGTTGCTTTCCCCGTCGGGAAAAATCCCCACGCCCAGATAAAATGCCATCAACAGACCATACACCAGCCAGAAACCAGGCCTGCGGATGGACATTTTGAATTCATATTTTACAATTCCAAAAAATCGTTTCATTCCATTCTCCAAAGGGTTGGAAAGTGATGTGCCTTGCCAGATTGATGATGTACCGGTGATTTCAGGAGGCTGTCTGCCCCAAACCCCGCCCGGTAGATGCCGCTGAGATGAGCGCGGCCGCCAGCAAAACCGCGGCCAGGAGCATCTGCAGACCCGGCGACTGGAACAAAGCCCGGTAGGTGGTGAAGAAGTGTTCGAGAGCCGGGGCGTGAACCTGCGAGGTGATCAGATCAGAAACCTTCACATACTGAACCAGCCACAGCAGATATGAGATCACCACCGCGCTGCCCGTGCCCACCCACACCGACAGCAGCAGCGCCAGCGAGGAAAGCAGGGCCAGCGGCGCCAGCCATGCCAGAATGATCACCCCCAGCATCTCGGGGGGGACGATGAGCAGCATAGCCAGGCTGGCCAGCAGCGACAGCAGCAGGGTATACCCTGAAACCAGACTCAACCGTGCCAGCAGGATCTTCCAGCTTGAGGTGGGGGTGGACTGCGTCAACTCATGGGCGGGATCATTCTCCGGCCCGAACAGGGACGCCATGCAGGCCGCCGCCACCAGCGGAGCCAGAAACGAAACGGCTTCGGCATGGTTGGAGATCAGCGCCATACACACCCCTAAAAACATCACGCCGGCTGAAGCCGGCCAGATTTCACGTTTGACCATATAAGCCTGTGCGCGCAGCAGGCTGCAGGTTCGCAAAAAGGCCAGCCCCAGACGGCGGCCCAGACCGGCAGAGGGCGCCTGCCCGGACGCATGGATCTGCTGCAGGGCGCGCTGCGCCAGAGCGGGCGGGGCAGCGA
>CAZHMZ010000248.1:0-3929 GCA_964532655.1 uncultured Anaerolineaceae bacterium | reverse complement strand
AGCGCAGGCAGGCTCTTCGCCAGGCAAGCAGGTTGACAATGCCAGTTCGTTGCCCCTTAAGCGAGGCTGGCTGCTGCAAATAACGTTCAAATGATTCAACTTCTGCCTGATAATCAGACAACAACTGCTGATTCACCTCTTTGATGTTCCTGACGTTTTCCATCCTGATCCGCAGGGAAAGATATCCCAACAAAGTGACAAACAACAGCGCCGCTGCCCCAAACAGATCGGATAACCGCCCGGCGACCAGCAGCCACACAAACACCGCCAGCGAGATCAAACCGGCTGCCTGCAAAAAGACAGATCCTCGGCTGACAGGTTCTACTGTCCTCAATTCTGGAGGTCGAGGGGCATCACGCGCTTTGGCAAGGTTGGCCGGTATGCGAGGGCGTCGCAGCCATTTCGCCAGATGGGGGTTTCTGGCCAGAACCGCCGGGACCCCTTTCACCTGATCACGCCGCCCACAGCATGGACAAACCGGGTACGCTTCCAGTGAACCTTCCGGATGGTCCTTCAGCAGGTGAACCGTACCACAGTATTCACATTGAAACTGGTTATTTTCTTTGCCCACCTGAATGATGCCGCCGCAGTTTGGACACTGCAAGGAGATCAATTCGTTCATCATGCTCCTCTCAAATCAGGCCAAACACCAGAGGGAAACGGGGTTACTCACTTACATTATATGATGAACGGCTCCTTACAGTGCAGGTTCTGTGTGAATCGCTGGCTATCCAATAACACACTCAACCTGGTCAGTTCGGGTTGCGCCAGGCGATCAACGCAATTTTATGCGGTGGGTGCTGATCTGATAAACAAAAAAGGCATGCGCATTGAGCTGCACATGCGCATGCAGTGATAGGACACCTCTCGATTGAAATGCCGAATAGAAGGCTACATTTCTTGGTGAAACAGAAATCCTTACTTCCTCCGGGCAACCCGTGGAAACCTGTCAGCTAGGAACCGGGTGTGGAAGAGGCTAATCCTTTGATGATTTCCAGGACGAAGACCAGTGCTCCATTGCGCGAGCGATCATGCGTATCCTATTGGTGACACCTGCGTCACATCTGTTACGCTCGCCGATATCCAAATTACCTACCGGTTTCTCAGAATACAGACTAATGAAATATCCCCAGTTAAATATTCTGCTAGCAGGGGGTATTATATGCATATCAGGTCCATACTCCAGTCAAAAATTAAAGACATCGCAAGTGTGACTCTGGACCATTCGAAACCAACCTGATTGTGAGGGAATCCAAATTTAGAGTTCGGGAAATTCACTGGTCAGTCAGGGGTATATACCCAAAAGTTTTTAAACTGAACCGGCGTTGTAATACTATGTATCAAAGGTGCTTCATCCTGCTTAATGATATAAATGGTGCCCGGTGTCTTTGGACAGTTTTCGACCCCAAATGTGTAATTCTTTAAAACCTGCACGCCACGAAAACCACCAGTAGCACCGTCATATTGAATTTCCGCAAGATACTCGTCAGGGTGCCATTTCTCTGTGAATAGAACATAAATGTACGGCATATTCACCTGGCTGGTCACACAAACTGGGGTTTCAGCATCCGGATGGATGAATTCCAGAGCCTCAAGCAAGCCATCGAAAAACTCGCGCCCCATTTGATCACGTACTTCCTGGCTGTGGTAGTCGCGTATAAAAAGGAAAAAACCAGCAAAAAGCATACATATAATCAGTCTGCCTGCCCATTTCGATTTTTCGCTGAACGACCGCACTGTATAAGCCGCGGCGCAGATGAGCGGTATGAAGATCAGGTTAACGCGATTAATATTTGCTGGCTCCAGTAGACCTACAACAAAAGCCGAGCCTGCCCATCCCAATAATAAACCCCGTTCAATTCCCTTTTCAGATTTCAGATTCAGAATCAGCAAACCAACACCAAACAGGATCAACGGAGTAGTCAGGCGATAAAAATACCCATACTGTGGAAGATTGTTGTAGATCAGAAAATCTGTTTGCGCCAATACAAGATACATCATTGACCGTAAATTCCGTATCAGGGCTCCGAGAAATCCCCCTTCTGTAGGCGGTAACACCGTGAGAAACCGGGCCTCAGTTTCCATACGTGGAATGGTGAAAAGGCCTATCTGGATTGGATCCAAATAAAAATAGTTTATTAATAGATAAAGCACGATTGGAAAAGCAAGCAATCCAAAAATCAAAAATGATAAACCTAACGTAACCGGTCGTATCCTTTTACCAAAGAAGAGAATGATGGCGGACAGGAGCGCAAACACAGGTATTGCCGCGTACGCGCTGCCGTATGCGTACAAACATACTGCCAGACCGGCGAAAGCAGCGATTGCCCAGTAGTTTTGAGGTGTTGTCTTCAGGATGAGCACAAAACTGACTAAAAAGAGAAAAGGCAGTGCATTGACCTCAAAACCCCAGCGGGAGAGCATGATATGCCAGGGGCTGATAGCTAAAAAAAGCATACAAAGCAAGCCAAACACTTTGTCTTTTAACGCGCATCCAAGGCTAAACATCAAAGGCAAAGATAGAATACTCATCAACAACATAGGTATACGCACTGCAAGCGTTGTCAGGCCCAAAATAGCGATTACAGGAATACACAGATATGTATAAAAGGCATGCATCCCGCTGCCCCATCCGATGAAGTGGATCGGAAAGGAAATACCATTTCTATCAAGACCATAATGAAGCAAGCTATACGCATCAACCCCAATGGATGCTTCATCCTGATTCAATCCTGGAGGATTCTCAGGAAATCCCCATACGCGTGCAATAATTCCCAACAGCAAGATCAAGATGAACAGTAATTTTTTTACAGATTTTTCCTGCAAGGGAAGAATTGATTTGATTGCTTTCATGGAGATGTTCTACTCAATGACCAAATAAACCTGGCTTAAATCTTCGGATCAGACATTTCCTTAACTCCTTATCCGAGATCACGAAGAGTTGCATAAAAATTTTATGGCACAACCTATCCTATGCGTGCAAATATATACCTCAAGCGGAAATAATTGGCTGTTATTCGGTCAAATATATAATAGATGAACTGCCAATTTGAGGAGATGGCAATGCAGATAACGAATTACCGTGGCAACAAAACAAAGACTGGACTTATAAATTACCTCAAATCAAATAAAGTTAAGAATCTCTGTTTCGTTAATTACCCGGTAATTGCCAGAACCATTTGTTTGTTAGATCAATTACATTTCTTCGCGGAACAGCAATCCATACTTCCGCCGGGCAGCCAGCCAGGCTTTCCGCAGGATCTCATACACACCTTTAGGATCCGGGATATTGCGCAGCATGATTTCCGGGCTGGATTGATCGGCGCCTTTGATACGGATATCACCGATTTTAATCACACGCTCCGAGAAGGTCTGCGTCACATCAATATCCTGGATGCGGATCAATTCATAATTTTCGTAATCCTTGCCCAGCAAACCGGTGGAGATTTTTATCCGCTCGGAGGTGAGAATGTATGACTCAACCAGCGAGAGGAAAGGTTTGCCCTTCCACAGCACGGTTTCTTCATCCGCCAGATCCTGAGCGGCTACCCGGCTGGCTGCCGCGCCTGGCAGATCATCCATCATGTCGTTAACGGCCAGGAGCACCTGGTCGGAGATGGAGTTCACCAGCGCGGCCTGCTTCTCGGCCGGCATCTGTGATAGATCCACCCCGCTCTGCGCCACACCCTTCCAGATGCTGCTGTTCACACGTGAACGGTATTGGTCAATACTCATGAAACACCTCCCGGAGGATAATGGTTTTTATTCCAGAAAAAGTATGCCTGAAAAGAATTATACAGGTAATACTCAGAAATTGACCCGGTTTTAGCTTTGCAATCACGATTGCATGGGCGGTGGATTTTCTCTATACTGAATGAGGTCTTTGTTTCCCCTCTTGTAAACAGTTTATCCTCGACATCCATCTAAAG
>CAZHMZ010000247.1:0-3975 GCA_964532655.1 uncultured Anaerolineaceae bacterium | reverse complement strand
TGCTGCTGAACGGCTCCGCGTGTGGTATCCGCCAGGAATGTACCGGGAAATGAACGTAAATACAGCGACGGCATCAGATACTCAAACATGGTGCCGCTCCACGAAAGCAAAACCAGCGAGTTGTCAACGCGAGTGACCGGGCGGTTCAGGTGCAGCCAATGGGTCTGCGGCACATCTCCTTTGGCAATGGCGATGATGGAAGCAATGCGCGCTTCGGAAGCCAGCAGATCATAATAATTCTGGTCAAGCTGGCCAGTCACCATATTGAAGCCAATATGGAAAACACAGCGCTGCGGATGAAACAGAAAACTGAAATCCATTTCATCAACAAACTGTTCCGCCTGATCCGCGATCCGGGTAAATTTATCCACCAGATTACCGGCATTGGCTTCCGCCATTTCAAGCGCCTGTGAGAGCTGGTCCAGCCATTCACGGGCCGATGTGAAATCCTGTTCCGCTCCGCCATCCTCTTCTGTCAAACCGGGATTTTCATCCAGCAGACAGTACAGGGTCGCCACCGATTGGGAAGCGTTATGGATGTACTCGGGGATCTGCCCGAATGCCATGTTGCTGGGCAGACAGTTCCGCAAATTGAGGAAGGTCTTCTCAAATGGAGGTTGATCAAACTCAGGCGGGTAATTCGAGAACATCGTGATCCACGGAACCAGTTCTGTAATGGTTCGCTGTACCGCCAGTTGATGCCGCTCGGTTTGCGCGGCGGTTTCCTGCAATTTGGCCAGGGTGGAGAGATTCAAGGCCGATTGGCAATTTTTCACCAGCTCAATCAACTGCTCTGACAGTTCCCGCCAGAAAGATCCGCTGGCCTTCAAAAATAATGGATACCATTCATTACGCTTGTGCTGAACCGACTTTACCTCCTTTTGCATATCGGAGATGAGTCTGACCAACGTATTGACCTCTGCTTCTATATCCGGAATGCTGATACCGTGCAGAGTCTCCTCCAGTACCGAAAGCGAATCCAGATACCCCTGCCAGAGATTCCAGCGAAAAATGGTTTGCTCCGGCATCCTTTTGCTTGCCTGGGCAGTGATGATCAAACTGGCAGCCAGATTTCCGCTGTCAACGGTGGAGATGTAACGCGGGTTCAGCGGCTGCAGCGTGAGGGTATCGTACCAGTTGATAAAATGGCCCCTGAAGCGTTCCATCTGGGCAAAAGTGTCCAGCGTGGTTGACAGTCTGGTGGCCAGATCCAGATGACCCAGATAGCCAAAATCATAAGCCGCCAGCGTTGAAGTCAGCAGCAGACCCATATTTGTGGGAGATGTACGATGCGCCGCCACTCCCAGGGGTGTTTCCTGGAAGTGATCCGGTGGCAGCCAGTGATCTTCAGGGCCTACGTATCGCTCAAAAAAGCCCCATGTCCGTCTGGCAATCCTGCGCAGCAGGTCCAGTTGGTCCTGATTCAGAGGCGTTTCCCCATCCTCGATAGGCTGACTGATCCACCAGACGATGAACGGTGCTGAATACCAGAGGAGACAGAGCGGCAGGGCAAACCATTGCGCCGGTTCAGCGGCGACATCATACCGGCTTAACAACCGGATAGCTATCGTGAGCAAAAAGGCGGTAATGGAAACCAGGCTCATCGGTAACCAGGCAGTGCCCTGCCGTTCAGACAGCTTGAACAATTGGGCGCTTTTTGCCGCGGTGATCCACTGTAATAAATTTTTTCGGGTGACCAGCATGCGTACCCATGTGATCACGATGGCGCTCAATGTGATGGCAGCTTCATAAGGCAGAAATGCGATACCAAGAAGCCAGCGCATGATGTTCCAGCGCAGAGGACGCATGGCAGTGGAAACCTGTTCTCCGCCAATCACCTGCAACGTACTGCTCGTCAAACTGGTGAGCATAGGGATCCCCAGTGTGATGAGCGGAAGCAAAATCCACAACAGAGTCAGTGAGGGAAGAAACAACAAACCGATCACCACGATCAGCAGTAGAGCCGGAGCCTGTATGGAGCGGCGCAGATTATCAAAAATCTTCCAGCGGTCCATCACCGAGAGGTCAGGGCCGAAACGCCCAGAACGGAATAACCAGGGCAGCAGTTGCCAGTCACCGCGTATCCAACGTTGTAAACGAAGAGCCTGGGCAAAGTAACTTTGCGGATAATCTTCCACCATGGTGATATCGGTCACCAGGGCGGCACGTCCCATGACGCCTTCCAGCAGATCATGACTGAGAACCGAATTCTCCGGAATGTAATCATCCACACTGCGCATAAAGGCATCTACATCATAGATGCCCTTTCCTACAAATATGCCCTCGCCAAACAGGTCATTGTAGGCATCTGAAACAGCCAGTGTGTACAAATCCAAACCGGTGTCGCCGGCAAAAATCCTCGTAAACCAGGAATGATTCACGCTGCGCGGATGGATTTCCATCCTGGGCTGCAGCACACTGTATCCGGAGGTGATGTGGCCAGTCTCCGCATCAAAGACCGCCTGATTGAGCGGATGTGCCAGGGTGCCGATCAGGCGGCTCCCCGCCCCACGCGGCAGGATCGAATCGGCATCCAGGGTGATAACGTATTGGGTGCGTTGAAGTTGATGAATACATTGCTCCGCCGAATGAAGCCCGTCTGATATGACCGTGAATGAATGGTCCGTTTTCTCAATGCTGGCTTGTGAAGGATTCTTTTCGATGCGCAATATCTGGTTGAACTCGTGCAATTTACCGCGCTTGCGTTCCCAGCCAATCCACTTGCCTTCAGAAGGATTCCAAAGACGCCGGCGGTGAAAAAGATAAAAAGGTCCTGTTTCACCTGGCGAGTCAGTTGACGGCTCTTTACCCGAACCAGCCGTCTCTGGTACAGTTTGATATTTCCGGTTCAATTCCTTCACGGCGTTCAGCGCATATTGCGTCAACACCTCATCCTGGGGGAGCACCGCCTGATCTGCATCGGTAAAATCGGTCAGCAGCGCAAATTGAATACCTCGTTCAGGGTTACGCAGGTAATGCAGTTCAAGCTGTTGGACGAGTGAATCGATTTCGGTCTGGCTGTTCAAGATGGCCGGAACCACCACCATGGTGGAAAAACCTTCAGGGATTTCATCAATGAACTCCAGTTTGGGCAAAATGCGAGGCGGAACGAGTAACGTGACCAGCCAGTTGATCAGCGCGGTAGAAATGGTCAAAACCGGCGTGATCAACGCCAGCGCGAGTAATGCCAGACCAATTGTGCGAAGTACCGGGTTAACTTGAGCAAGCAAGTCCCCTGCCGAGGAAAAATCAGGGTTCAGTACGCCGGTAGCCCGAATCAGCAGATAAAGGAACAGCAACAGCCCCAAGCTGAGCAGGCTGATGCCGGCCAGATACACCGGAGCGGCATTTCGCAACACCCGGCGAGAAATGGTCTCTTTCCAATCCGGAACGTACCCAATGGCCTGTTCAAAGACAGCCCGCTTCTCACCCAACAGGTAATGCCCGATGTGGTTGCCCATTTCAGTCTCATCGATATCGATGAAATCAGATTTCTCTTGAGCCTGCCGGGATGATTCATCCGAGATAGCTTTTTCATTACCGCCGCCTCGGGGGCTTAGTACACCCTGCCCGGAAACCTTCAGCAGCGCTTCAGCCAGGTCGATCTCGTGCCTCTCTGTCCGTTTGGATAGTTTTTCAATTTCCTTTCGGTACAGATCCCGGCTTTTAAAATCCATTTGGGGGTAAATACCAGCCGGATCCTGCCGTAGAGTGTGCTCCAGCCGGCTGACCGTTTCAAAAAAGTCGTTCCACTCCTGTTCGGAGACGATCCGCAAGCTGAGGATGATATTTGCGATATTATCGCCCTCACCGGCCTCCATTTTCGGCTGGCGGGTAGGCGGGGTCTGATTCTCTCCATAGAGATGGGGATCAAATTCCGGCAGAGCCGGGGGTTCGGCGGGCTGGATCACCGATACCAGATCGTACGCCAGATATTCAATCAAACTGTAGCGCAGAAAAATGGGCAGCGCCCAC
>CAZHMZ010000246.1:0-4023 GCA_964532655.1 uncultured Anaerolineaceae bacterium | reverse complement strand
GGGGCGTGGATGGTTTCAGGCTGGATGTTTTCAACGCGCTGTTCAAGGACGCTCGCTTTGCCAGCAATCCGCCCAAATGGGGCATTCGTCGCTTTGACCGGCAAAAACATCTCTACGATATCAGCCGGCCTGAGATGCTGCCGTTTCTGAAGGAACTGCGCGAGTTGCTGAATTCCTACCCCGGTCGTTATATGGTAGGAGAAGCTTTTCTGGAGACCCGCGGGGTAGCCAGTCAGTACGTGAGTGACCGTCACCTGCACGCAGCGTTCAATTTTGAACTGCTCCTGTCCGGCTGGGATGCGAAGCGTATCAAAAAAGCGGTTCTGGAATGGGAAACCGAACTGGGACAGGATAAATGGCCCACCCAGGTGCTCAACAATCACGATAACCCCCGCTCTGCCACACGCTATCGGGCGACACCGGATGATCAGCGCCTGAAACAGGCAGCGGCCCTGTTGCTCACCTTGCGCGGCACCCCGTTCCTTTACTACGGTGAAGAAATCGGCATGCGTGATATTCCAATCAGGCGCAAAGATATTCAGGATCCCGCCGGGAAATACTATTGGCCCTTCTACATCGGCCGGGATGGCTGCCGCTCACCCATGCAGTGGGATGCTTCACTGCAGGCCGGCTTCAGCACAGCGAAACCCTGGTTGTCTGTTAATAATGACTATACGCAGCGAAATGTGATTCAACAAACCGATCACCCGGATTCTCTTTTGAATTTTTATAAAGAGCTGATCCGGCTGCGGCGTGATCACCCCGCCCTGCGCACCGGTAGCATGGAAATCCTCGAAACCGGTAAAACGCCTTGCCTGGCTTACTTGCGGCAGGACGCGCAGGAAACCATTCTGGTGGCGATTAACTTTTCCAAAGAACCAATCGACCTCCCCTCACAGGCCCTCTCAACGCTATCTATTCCTGGTGACGGTTGGGACTATCTGCTCTCCAATCAACGGCGGAATGAAACAGGGCAGCTTAATGGTCAGATCAGCTTACTTTCAGAAGAGGTACTGATTGTACAGAAACATTCTACTCAGGCGGAATAACGGTAAAATAGGGGTATATACTCGTCGGTTGACTCAGCTCAAATCCACCTTATATTCCTCAACCTATCACCCAGGATAACAAAATCATGACACAAACCCATCATCTCCTGCTTGTTAATGGATCCATCCATACCATGGATCCCTCCAATCCGATTGCCGAAGCCTTACTGGTTTATCGCGGTAAAGTATTGTATGCCGGTAAAAACAGCATTGCCCGCGATCTGGCAGATCAACTGGCTGTCAAAGAAGTGGTCGATCTGAAAGGCGCCTGTGTGCTGCCCGGTCTTACCGACGCGCACCTGCATTTTGAATACATCGCCCTGGGGCTGGATGAAATCAACGCTGAAAAACCCACCATGGATGATGTACTGAAAGAGGTTGCTGCGATGGCTGCGCGGAAGCCTGCCGGAAGTTGGATCACCGGATACGGATGGAACCATAATGTATGGGACGGGCAGTTCCCGCGCGCCGATCAACTGGACGCGGTAGCACCCAATCACCCGGTTTGCCTGGAAGCCAAGAGTGGGCATGCCGTGTGGGTAAATTCGTATGCCATGAAGCTGGCCAATATCAACTCGAAAACCCCGCACCCCGCCGGTGGAGAGATCATCCATGCCGCCAATGGTGAACCGGAAGGCACCCTGCTGGAAGAGGCTGTACGGCTGGTAAAAGATCTCATTCCCCGCCCCAGTGTCAAAGAGTTCACCGCGGCGGTCAAACAGGCTGTTCAGCAGGCGCATAAGGCCGGTCTGACCGGTGTACATGATATGGATACTCCGCTGGTATTTGGCGCTCAGCAGGCTCTTCACCAGCAAGGTCAGCTTACTTTACGCATCACCAAATCCATCCCATTGGCGTATCTGGATCAGGCGGTGGATCTGGGTATCCGTACCGGGTTGGGCGATGAGATGTTGCGGGTAGGCGCGGTGAAAATGTTCGTGGATGGCGCGCTCGGGCCTCGCACAGCCTGGATGCTGGAGGGATTTGACAGCGCCCCTGAGAATACCGGCATCCCCACCACCGATATCAAGGTTTTGCGCCAGGCGGTTTTTGAAGCAAACGGCGCTGGCCTGGCTTGCGCTGTGCATGCCATAGGCGATCGTGCAAACCGCGAAATCCTGAATATCTTTGAGGAAGCCATTCATAAGGGGCTGACCGGTTCGCTGCGCAACCGCATCGAACATGTTCAGCTCCTGGCGCCGGAGGATATCGACCGGCTTGGCAAACTTCATGTGATTGCTTCCATGCAGCCGCTGCACGCCACCTCGGATATGTTCATTTCCGATCAACACTGGGGAAAGCGCTCCGCTGGCGGATATGCGTTGAAATCCCAACTGCAACACGGTGCCGTTCTGGCATTGGGCTCAGATTGCCCCGTGGAAACCTGGGATCCGTTGCAGGGTATCCACGCCGCGGTCACCCGCCGCCGTCCTGATGGCACCCCCGGCCCCGATGGCTGGTATCCGGAACAACGCCTGAGTGTCTATGAAGCTGTTCAGGGATACACCACCGGCCCGGCCTATGCAACCGGTATGGAAGACTGTCTGGGCATGCTCAAACCGGGTTTTCTGGCTGACTGTGTGATCCTGGATCGAGATATCTTCGAAATTGAACCGATGGAGATCCTGCATACCTCCGTGATGGGCACAGTGGTCGACGGGTGCTTTGTCTGGCAGGCGCCTGAACTTGGATAAGCAACAGTGAAGAAAAAGGGTTGTCTGATACGGACAACCCTCTTTTTTATATACCAGGTTTTTACGAGATTTTAAGCGTCGCCTATGGAGAGAAACTTCGGATATTTGTTACTATCAATGCGTTACAGAACGGTATATAATATGTCATATATCCACTTTATCGGTTAGTTAAAACGCATCGTTTGACATTTTCGGAAATCGCTGGCTTTCTGCGTTGAGAGGCCTGTTTGTTTTTCCAACCATATTCATATTCAGGTACATTTCAAATTTCATTCGGGGAACCCTTGCATGATTGATCTGAAATCTGTCATGTATATCGTCCTATTCACGGAAACGGTTTAGACCCAAACAAATGGGTCTAAATTTGTTCGCATCCAATTTAATTCAGGAGGAAGGGATATGAAATTGTTTCGTGTTCTGTCATTGATCCTGGCGGCAGTCATGCTCTTATCGGCATGTGCTACCCCAACCGAAGCGCCGGCCCCTGCCGAAGAGGTTGCCGAAGTTGCTCAGCCCGAGGTGACCGAAGCCCCCGCTGAAGCCACCGAAGCACCGGCCGCAACTGAGGCGGCTGAAGAAGTTAAACCCACACATGATGGCATTTTAAGAATAGGGTATACCGGCAATGTAAAGACCCTCAACCCACTGTATACCTCCATGGCAGTTGAATCTATGCATTTGCGCCTGGTGTATGAACAGCTCTTCCAGTGGGACCTGAATGCCGAAGTACAGCCCCTGCTGTCAGTGGATATGGGTACCATGTCTGAAGACGGACTCACTTATGTCTTCAAGATTCAGGAAAACTCCACCTGGAGTGACGGTGAAACCCTGACCGCCGAAGATGTAGCCTTCAGTCTCAATCTTTACCGAACTCGTGAAGACGCAAAAACATTCAGCGGTTTCATATATATTGATTCCGTCGAAGCCACCGGCCCCTACGAAGTCACCTTCAAGCTGAATGAGCCACGCCCCAACTTCCGTGCCCTGATGGCGGATAATGTCTTCATCCTGCCCAAACACATCTGGGAACCCATGGCAGATGATCCCAACCTGGCCGATTTTTCACAACTGGATGCTGAGATCGTTGGGTCTGGCCCCTGGATCTTGAAAGAGATCAAGATCGATGAATATGCCATGTTCTTCCCCCGCCCCGATCATTACATGTACCCGCCCAAGGTTAATGGCTTAATCTATCAAACCTTTGCCAACTATGATGCCTCCGTACAGGCTCTTATTGCCGGTCAGGTTGATTTGATCACTCGTGTACCGATCACTGCTCT
>CAZHMZ010000245.1:664-4077 GCA_964532655.1 uncultured Anaerolineaceae bacterium | reverse complement strand
AGCTTACACCGGTGTGATTCTGTGGGCATTGATTGGCATCGCGGTCAAACACGCGAATGTGAGTGCGGTTTCCCTGCCCACCTGGATAACCTTTGGATTGGTCGCGCTCCTGCTGTTGGCAGTAACCTTGTTCAAATTCCCGCGTCACGCCAATTGAACCGCCTGAACTGGATTGTTTTGTTGATGAGGTCATCTTATGCCAAAAGTAAACATCAACGCACCCGCGGCTGACTTCACGCTGAATGATTTCAACGGGATGCCAGTCACGCTTTCAGCGCTCAAGAATGTAGAAAATGTCCTGCTGGTCTTCAACCGCGGATTTACCTGACCATTCTGCCGAATGCATATGGCGCAGTTGCGCCAGGACTATCCGGAGTTTGAAAAACGGCAGACCCGCATCCTCGTGGTTGGCCCGGAAAACGCAGACGCCTTTGCGCAATTTTGGAAGGAAAACGATCTGCCATTCACCGGATTGCCTGATCCGAGGGCCAGCGTCCTGAAGCTGTACGGGCAGGAGGTCAATCTGTTCAAATTTGGGCGCATGCCTGCCCAGGTGATCGTAGATAAAGAAGGAATCGCACGATTTGTTCATTATGGACACTCAATGTCTGATATCCCTGAGAACGTTGAGGTGTTACAACTGTTGGATGAAATCAATCAGGATTATGGAGTAAAACAATGAACATACTGGACATATTGAAATATGTTGCGGCAGGTGGCACTGCCCTGACCGGAATCGTCGCTTTCATCATGCCCACCGCGGCATACTCCATCACCGGGCTGCGCTCTGAGGGAAACCGGGGACTGTCTGAGATCCGTGCTGTGATGGGGGGATTGTTCATCGCTCTGGGTATCGCTCCATTTTTGCTGGGCGATTCTGCCTTCCAGGTGCTGGGGTTTGGCTATGCCGGTGTTGCGCTGGCGCGTATAGCCGCCATCTTTTTAGACCGCACACCCACCAAATCCAACCTGGTTAATCTGGCAGTGGAGCTGGTATTCGCTGTCATTCTCCTTCTGCGAGGGTAACCCTGTGACCGTACGCATCCTGACCGACAGTACATGTGATTTGCCCGCTGAGATTGTGAACCAACTGGAGATTCTCGTTCTGCCTATCTATATTCATGTTGGAGAGCGCGATTATCTGGATGGGATTGACATCACTCGCGAAGAGTTCTATACCGATCTGCCCCATTATCCGGTTCATCCGGGTACTGCGGTACCCTCGCCCGCCAAATTTCATGCCCTGTACGACGCACTGGCTGATGCCGGTGCAGACGAGGTGATCTCCATCCATATCTCTTCATCGCTGAGTGGGATTATCGATGTGGCTCGTACGGCAGCTCAGGAGACCACCTCCACCCAGGTAACTGTGTTTGATTCACATCAATTCAGCCTCGGGACCGGTTTTCTGGTGAAAACAGCCGCTGAACTGGCTCAGCAGGGGTTAACCGCGTCCGAGATTTTGCCGCGCCTTGAGGAACAAATCAAACGCACGCATGTTTCGGCGGCTCTGAGTACGCTCACCTATTTGCGGAAAAGCGGAAGGATGAACGGCGTCATTTCAGCGGTGGGCGAACTGCTTTCCATCAAACCCATCCTCACCATGTTCGATGGAAAAGCCATCGCCGAGAAAGTTCGCACCCAGCAGAAAGCCATGGACCGTCTGGTTGAAATGGTGCGTTCCTTCGCCCCTCTGGAACGGATCGCGTTTTTACATTCCGGGGCTGTAGAGGCTGCACATGCATTGAAAGCCATGCTTCAGGATGTGTTGCCGGATCAGGAGATCTGGTTTGAGATGATCAATGCGGTGCTGGGGGCGCATATTGGTCCACAGGCGGTGGGATTTGCCTGCGTGAGCAGAGGAGAGGAGAGCAGTATATGAACTTTACACAGATTTATTGGGTCGGTCTGGGTGTGATTTTAGGACTGATGGCACTACTGTGGCTGCTCAGTCTGAAGCTGAAAAACTCCAGCATTGTGGATATTTTCTGGGGCAGTGGGTTTGTCATTCTGAACTGGCTGTATTTCTTTTTAACCCCTGATGGGCTGCCGGCGCGTAAACTGATTTTGGGAGCGGTGGTGACCCTTTGGGGTTTACGTCTGTCGTATTATATATTACGTCGAAACTGGGGCAAGCCGGAGGATTTTCGCTACCAAAATTGGCGTCGAGAAGCGGGTGAGAGCTGGGCGTGGAAGAGCTTTTTCAGGGTGTTTTTATTACAGGGATTATTATTGTGGATCATTTCTACCCCGTTACTGTCCGCTCAAATCCATCCTGGTGCAGCCCGGCTGACTGTTCTGGATGCGTTGGGCATACTGGTGTGGCTGATCGGATTCTTCTTCGAGAGTGTGGGTGATGCGCAGTTGGCTCGCTTTAAAGAGAAACCGGCCAATCGCGGCAAGCTGATCACCAGCGGGGTGTGGCGATATACCCGGCACCCCAACTATTTTGGAGATTCAGCCCAGTGGTGGGGCTTTTACCTGATGGCAGCCGCTGCCGGCGGTGTGTGGACCATCTTCAGCCCCATTCTGATGACCTTTTTCCTGCTGCGTGTTTCGGGTGTGGCGCTGCTGGAAAAGTCCATGCAGAACCGGCCTGGTTACCAGGAATATATGCAGACCACCAGCGCTTTCATTCCCTGGTTCCCGAGGAAAAAACAGCGGGCTGAGTGAGTGGCTGCCCGGGTAAACGAAAAACTCATTTATCCATTGCATTCTTCCGCCTGATGGAACCCCTGTATAATCAGGTATAATATGACTGACCGGTCACTTCACGGTCAGTCATATCTTTATGGAGAAAGAACTGTGCCTCTGCCTACTTTTTTCAACCTGCCTGAAGAGAAACGTCAGAAGTTTCTGGATTGTGCAATCGACGAGTTTGCCAGCCACGATTACAACACCGCATCCATATCCAATATTGTCAGACGCCTGGGGATCGCCAAAGGAAGCCTGTACCAGTATTTTGTAGATAAAGAAGATTTGCATCATTATCTGCTGGACCTGGCTTCAGAAAAAAAGACCGAATTGATGACCGGTTTCGCGCCCCAGAGCACAGGTGCATCGGTACTGGAAACACTGAAGGGCCTGTTCAGGGTGATGGTCACATTTGAAATACGTTACCCAAAGCTGGCAGAAATCGGCAGCCGGGCGATCAGGAGCGGAAAACCTCTGCCTGGGGACATCGTGGATAAAGCCAGACTGGCCACACAGGAATACTTGCGAGACCTGGTTGAAAGCGGCAAGAAAACCGGCCAGATCCGGGCCGAGGTGGACTCCAATCTGGCGGCCTTCTACTTTTCAAGCGCGCTGGCTGCCATGGGTGAGTACATCAAATCGCGTTCGTATTACGGTTTTTCAGAGGGTGAAGCGGAGGAGAACCGGTTCAAACAGGCGAGACTGGAAAAGGCTTTTGA
>CAZHMZ010000245.1:0-633 GCA_964532655.1 uncultured Anaerolineaceae bacterium | reverse complement strand
TCAAATCATCGATATTTTTCAATATGGGATATCAAACCCATGGAACATGGGAGGGGCATAGCATGAACGACAATCTGACAGATAAAACCATCCTCATCACCGGTGCAAATTCCGGTATTGGCAGGGCAGCGGCGCTTCAGTTAGCCGAACAGGGGGCCAACGTGGTGATGGCATGCCGCTCGATGGAACGCGGTGAGCAGGCACGCCAGCAGATCGTTAACGCCACCGGAAATCCGTACGTTGAACTGATGCAGCTTGACCTTGCATCGCGGGCATCTATTTGCCGGTTTGCGAATGCGTTTCTGGCGCAGCATAAACACTTGCATGTACTCATTCACAATGCCGCCAATTTTGATCACACGCTTAAAAAACCGGTTCTGACCGAGGAGGGTATTGAAACCATCTTCGCCACCAACCACGTGGGCACATTCCTGTTAACTCACCTGCTTTTGGATGTGCTGAAAGCCAGCGCTTCCAGCCGGATCATTACGGTGGCCTCAAAGGGATTAACTGTGTTTCCCAATATCGATATTCAATTTGATAATCTGAACGGCGAGCGGAATTTCAGTACGCAGCAGGCTTATTATCAATCCAAACTGGCTCAGGTGATGTTTACCTTTGACCTGGCTCAAC
>CAZHMZ010000244.1:0-4105 GCA_964532655.1 uncultured Anaerolineaceae bacterium | reverse complement strand
AGGCTCTCATCGCCGGCCAGGTGGATCTAATCACCCGCGTCCCGATCACCGCCCTTGAAACCGTCCAGGCCGCCGAAAACATCGAAGTGATCTCCGGTATGCCCTCCGGTCCCAGCGTCGATCAGCTCATCATCAACAACATCACCCCCGAACTCTGCCCCGCCGATTACCAGGCGACCTGCGGCGGGCATCCTGCCCTGCGCGATGTGGTTGTTCGGCGCGCGATGGCGTATGCCACCGATCAACAAAAAATGATCGAGCTGGTTTTTGGCGGAATGGCTACCCCCGGCACCACACTGGTACCTCCTGCGTCACCGTACTACAATCCTGATGTCATCACCTATCCGTATGATCTGGTAAAAGCCAACGCCCTGTTGGATGAAGCCGGATACGTAGACACCAATAGTGACGGCGTCCGCAACATGCCCGGCGGCGGCGAGGAACTAATCTTCGACCTCAACTTCGACACCGATCCCAATTACTCACGTCAGGCCGAAATCCTGGATGAGAGCTTCAAACAAATCGGTATCAAGCTCGAGATCGCGCCTATGGAATCGAGCGCTTTAGCCCCATTCGTGAACCCGCAGTTCCAGCATGACCTGGTGATCTGGGGTTGGAGCACCGGCGTGGATCCTGATTTCATGCTCAGCCTGACCACCACCGATATGATCCTGAACACCTCCTCTGAAGTGGGTTTCTCCAATGCCGAGTATGACCAGCTCTATAAAGAGCAGGCCGTGGCCGCTACCGATGAGCTCCGCAAAGAGAAAATCTTCCGCATGCAGGAAATCTTCATGGATCAACTGCCTTACATCGTCTTCTTCTACAAAGACACCATTTTTGCCCACCGGACCGATAAGTTCGAGGGTTGGACGTTTACTGACAGCAAAGGCCTGATGGGATTTATCGTGCCGGGAGTGTCAGACATCTACCCTATCTACGAGTAACTCTCCAGTTCTCTATGATCATGGGGTTCATCCAAAACTGATTTCGTTTCGAACCTGTTGGATCAGAAGCCACAAATGGCTTCTGATCCACACTTATCAAGGTCCCTCTTTATGAAAAGACTCGAACTTATCATCAAAAAACTATTCTGGGCGATCACTACGATACTGGTCGTTCTCATCTTTAATTTTTTCCTGTTTCGTGTACTACCGGGTGACCCGGCCACCATGAACTCCAAAGACAGCCGGCTTACCCCTGCCACCGTCGAGAAGCTGCGTGCGTTGTACGGCCTGGATAAGCCTGTCATCAACTGTTTTCAGAGTCTAAACCCGGTAAAACTTGGTTCTTGCTTTATCAATCCTGCCGACACTCAGTTTTTTTTCTACCTGAAAAATCTGGTATCCGGCGAGATGGGGATCAGCTTTTATACCCGCAAACCGGTTGCTGAAATCCTCAAAACCCGCATTATCAATTCCATTATTTTGATTACCCCTTCGCAAATCATCGCCATGGGCCTTGGGATCATCATCGGCATCATATCAGCCTGGAAATCACACACCGCCATCGATGCTGGTACCCTGGTGTTCAGCCTGGCCACGTGGGCCATGCCATCCTTCTGGTTTGGGATCATGCTGCTGATTATCGCTTCGCGCTACGGCGCGCCATTGGGAGGCATGACATCCGCCGGATCCAGCTTTTTACCCATGGCGGATCAAATAAAAGATGTGCTAAAACACCTGATCGTGCCCGTGATTACTTATGTGATCATGACCGGTGGGCAATATGTGATGATCATGCGTAGTTCTCTCTTAAATGTGCTTTCTGAAGATTACATTTTGACCGGTATCGCAAAGGGGCTGAACAATTCACAGGTATTGCAGAGGCATGGGCTGAAGAACGCCATGCTCCCCATGGTGACCATGATTGCCACCAATCTGGCTTTTGCGGTTGCCGGTACCATCCAAATTGAGACCGTTTTCAGTTATCCCGGCATTGGCTCAGCCATCTATGAATCGGTATCTACCCGTGATTTCCCGGTACTCCAGGGCGCTTTCCTGGTGATTGCTGTGGCAGTCATTTTTGCCAATCTGTGTGCCGATCTGACCTATAGTTTTCTCGATCCGAGAGTGAGTGTGGATTAATATGGCAAAACCAGTTGATGAAAAAAAGCAAATTGCTCAAAACAACCTGAAGAAATTCCTTAGAAATCCAATGGGAGTGATCGGATCCTTCATGATCCTGGTCACTCTCTTCATTGGCGCCTTTGCTGACTGGATTTCACCCTATGACCCCTATGCATCACTGGCGGATGTTAAATTTTCAGACGTCTACAATGCCCCCAGCGCTGCACACCCCTTCGGTACCGATGATATTGGCAAGGACATTCTCTCCAAGTTTCTTTACGGAACACGGGTGTCGATCCTGGTAGGGTTTGTGGGCGCCGCCATCGCCATTATCGTGGGCAGTTCGGTGGGTATCATTGCCGGTTTCTATGGTGGCAGGATCGGGAACCTTCTTATGCGTATCACCGACTTCATGATGGTAATTCCATCACTTCCGCTACAAATTGTATTGATTGCCATCACAAAACCGAGTATCTCCAATATCATCATCGTGATTGGAATTTTTGGTTGGCAGGGTACGGCAAGACTCGTGCGTTCACTGACCCTCTCGCTGAAAGAACGCAAGTTCATCGTGCGCAGCAAGGCTCTGGGATGTTCAAATCTGTACATCATCCAGCACCATATCTTTCCACTCGTCTTTCCACTCATCGCTGCCGAAGCGGTTCTGGTACTGGCAGGAGCCATTCTCTCGGAAAGCTCGCTGGCTTTTCTGGGGTTGGGCGACCCAACGCTGGTGAGCTGGGGGCAAATGCTGCATTTTGCCTGGGCAACCGGCGCCATCAGCGGCGGAAAGTGGTTCGCGCTGGTCATTCCAGGCCTTGGCATCGTCTGGATGGTGCTTGGAGCCGCGTTGATCGGCAATGGGCTTGAACAAATCTTCAACCCGCGCATCGAGGAGCATCACCTCATGCGCAGTAAAAGTATGGTATCCATTCCCCGCGAAAGCCAGGTGAATTCAGGAGGATCGACAATATGACGCAGGGAAGAGATGGGAAAGTGATCCTTGAGGTCAAAAACCTCAATATTGATTATGTGAAACGCGGTCAGAAACCGGCTCATGCGGTTGAAAATGTGAGTTTTACCCTGCGTGAAGGCGAATTATTGGGTGTTGTGGGTGAAAGCGGTTGTGGAAAAACCACCCTCATGTTGGGAATCACACGCCTGCTGCCGGTTGCCGGGCAAATCACCCGCGGACAGGTGCTGTTTAAATCAACCGATTGGATGCAGCTTACCGAGCCGCAGATGCGGGAAGTGCGCTGGAAGGATATCTCATTCATTTTCCAGGGCGCGATGAATGCTCTCAACCCGGTAAAAACGGTGGGGGATCAGATTATGGAAGCCATGTTGCTTCACTTACCCATCAACCGTGAAACTGCCCAGCAGCGTTTATGTGAACTGCTGGAGATGGTGGGCATTAACCGGAATCGAAAAGACAACTATCCGCATCAATTTTCTGGCGGTATGCGCCAGCGCGCCATGATTGCCATGGCACTGGCCTGCATGCCCCCCATTGTGATCGCCGATGAACCTACCACCGCGCTGGATGTGATGATCCAAGCCCAGATCATCGAACTGTTGATGCAACTGCGCGACAAACTGCAAACCGCGGTGATGCTGGTCACGCACGATCTGGGCGTGGTGGCTGAGATGTGTGATTCGGTCATGGTGATGTACAGCGGCGTAGTAGCCGAATATGCCGATGTGGATACCATCTTCAACAACCCGCTGCATCCGTACACCCAGGAGCTGCTCAAAGCCATCCCGGATTTGCACCGGCCGAACGAGAAATTGCGATCCATTCCCGGGTACCCCCCGCAGCTCAACAACCTGCCTCAGGGCTGCCGGTTTTCTCCCCGCTGCCCGAAAGCGACGGAAGTCTGCTTTACGGAGCAGCCCCAAATCGTGCAAATTGCATCCGGCCACTATGCCAGTTGTCATTTGGTGGAGTCAAGATGAGCGAACAATGCCCTGTGATTGAAGTTAAAAATCTGAAGGTCTACTTTAATGTCAGCCGGCCGTTCAGTTTTCTCAAGAAA
>CAZHMZ010000243.1:0-4143 GCA_964532655.1 uncultured Anaerolineaceae bacterium | reverse complement strand
TACTGAATGCCTGAAACCGACGCGGGAAAAAAGATTTTCTGTCTCTTTACAGCCGTTGAGGCCGACCCTCTCGTCAAAGTGGGCGGGTTGGGCGATGTGGCCTTTTCACTGCCCAACGCACTCAGACAACTTCATCCGGATGAAATCGGCGGACATCAAATTGATGTCCGCCTGATCTTGCCCTGTCACTCCACCGCCTGCCATGCCGTGGAGGAGGGTTCATTCAGGATTGACTTTGATGTCCCCACCGCCATGGGTGTCATTCCCTCACAGGTTTTTCTGACCTATATTCAGGAGATGCCGGTCTATCTGATTTCCTCCGAGCTGATCCCGCAGGGTACCTCCGTTTACACTTCCGATATCCACCGGGACGGCCTGAAATTTTTATTCTTCTCTCAGGCGGTGCTGGAACTCACCAAAGCGATGGATTGGGATCTGGATGTGGTGCACGTCAACGACTGGCACACTGCCGTGATACCGCATCTGCTAAAACGCGGAAAACGCGCCGGTCTGTACCCCAAAAAGTTAAAGTCTCTGCTCACCATCCATAATCTGCCGTTTATGGGGGCCGGCACCCAGGAGGCCATGCGGGATTTGGGGATTCCATTCAGCAATGACCGGAATTTGCCCGCCTGGGGACGCCGCCTGCCGCTGCCGATGGGTTTATCGGCCAGTGACCGGCTTGTGGCGGTTTCCCCTTCCTACGCGGAGGAGATCAAAACCCCGGAATACGGCAATGATCTGTATGACTTTCTCAATCTACGCGCCGACCGGTTGAGCGGCATCATCAACGGTCTGGATACCCGCCTGTGGGATCCGGTTACCGATCGCGAACTGCCGGTTCGTTTTACAACGAATACCCTGGCAGACCGCATCCAGAACAAACTGGCCCTTCAGAAGGAACTGGGGCTCGAGGAGAACGCCGGCATCCCCCTGCTGGCCTTTATCGGCCGCCTGGACCAGCAAAAGGGCGTCGATCTGATTTTCGATGCGCTGAAGAAGCTCACCCGGCAAACCTGGCAGGCGGTGATATTAGGCACCGGCAATACGGCTCTGGAAAATCAGGCCCGTCAGATGGAAGAAGACCTGCCGGAGCGTGTTCGAGCGGCGATCAAATTTGATACGCGCTTCTCGCGCCGCGTGTATGGCGGTGCTGATATCCTGATGATGCCCAGCCGGTATGAACCATGCGGTCTGGCGCAGATGATCGCCATGCGATATGGCTGCATCCCCCTCGCGCACGCCACCGGCGGTTTGATCGACACCATCACCGACGCCGCCCAACCGGAAAACGCGACCGGTTTCCTGTTTGAAGAAGGCAGCGCCGCAGCCCTGGCGAAGACCGTTCAAAAGGCGCTGCGCCTGAATAAAGACAAAGCCACATGGGAAAAAATGCAGATCAACGGTATGAACCGGGATTTCTCCTGGCACCAATCTGCGTTGAAGTATGCGAATCTGTATTTGAGTCTGTCGGATCACAATTGATTTTGCATGGAGGAGGTTGACCTTGAAAACAAGAGCAATTATCCTTGCCGGCGGTGAAGGTACCCGCCTGTCTATTCTGACCGCCAAACGGACCAAACCGGCCGTGCCGTTCGGCGGCAAGTATCGCATCATCGATTTTGCACTGTCAAACTGCGTCAACTCCAATCTGTTCGATATCATCATCATCGCGCAATACCGCCCGCATTCACTGCTGGAACATATCGGCGGGGGCGGCCCGTGGGATCTCGACCGCGAGATCAGCGGCGGGGTGAAATTGTTCACTCCCTACCGCGCCCAGGCATCCGGCTGGTTCCGCGGCACGGCCGATGCCATTCAGCAAAACTTCACCTTTATCAAGCATGGCAAACCGGATAATTTGCTGATCCTGTCAGGCGACCACATCTACAATATGAACTATGAGGAGATGATTGAGTTCCATCAGGCCAGCCAGGCGGATGTCACCATCGCGACCATCGAAGTGCCCATTGAAGAGGCCAGCCGGTACGGCATCGTAGAGGTGGATGAGCAGCAGCGTATCATCTCCTTTGTGGAAAAGCCCGAGCATCCCCAGTCCAATCTCATCAACATGGGCGTGTATATCTTCAAACGCGAAATCATCGACAGCATCCTGTGGGAGGATCATCTTAAACCGGATTCCTCGCATGACTTCGGCAAAGACATCCTGCCCGATATGATCCGCCGTAATTTCCGGGTGATCGCCTATCCCTATCACGGCTACTGGGTGGATGTGGGCACGGTGTATTCCTACTGGAAATCGCACATGGATTTGCTGGATGGTGATTCGGAGTTCAACTTGCTCAGCGGAGAGTGGCGCGTGATCACCCGCGAGGAGATCAAGCCGCCCAGCTTCATCCACGAGAACGCCAGGGTGGAACATTCGATGATCTGCAACGGCTGCGTCATTCACCCCGGGGCGCGCGTGACCCGCAGCGTGCTCTCGCCCGGGGTGCACGTTCACGCCGGCGCGGTGGTCGACCAATCCGTGGTGCTGAATGACACGGTGATCGGCGAGAATGCAAAGGTCACCCGCTGCATCCTGGATAAAAAGGTAAAAATTTACGAAAATGCGGTGCTTGGCCAGCCGGTCAACGGGGTGGATGACGAGACAGCCATCACGCTGGTAGGCAAAAACTCCGTGGTAGCAGCAGGCATGACCCTGGAAGCCGGAGCGGTTGTGTATACTGATATCATACCGGCTGATTATTCCGGTACCATCGTTCATGCGAATGAACGCATTCAAACCCGGAGGCTGCCGAATGAGTTATAAGCAACGTTATTCAGGAATCCTGTTACACCCCACCAGTTTCCCCGGCCCGGATGGGATCGGTGACTTGGGCGCGGACGCGTATCAGTGGATTCAAACGCTCAGCAAGATGGGCTGCACGTACTGGCAGATCCTCCCGCTCGGCCCCACCGGCTTTGGCGATTCTCCCTACCAGTGCTTCTCGGCTTTCGCCGGCAATCCGTTGCTGGTCAACCCGCTGATGCTGGTGGAAGACGGTTTGCTGAGCCTGGCCGATTTATCGGAACGGCCGGTTTTTCCGAATGACCGGGTGGATTTTGGGCCGGTGATCGATTGGAAGAATTTGCTGCTCAATCGGGCATATGACAACTTCAAAAAATCCCAGCTGGCTTTGAAGAAAGAACTGGAAACCTTTTCCGAAAAACAAAAGGATTGGCTGGACGATTACGCTCTGTTTATGACCATCAAAGACTTCCACCAGGGCCAGCCCTGGAGTGATTGGGCGCAGCCGTTCAAGATGCGTGACCCTCAGGCTCTGCGCGAGTTCCGTGATCAGCACGCGGATGACATCGAATGCCAGAAATTCCGCCAGTTTCTGTTCTTCAGACAGTGGAACGACCTCAAGCAATATGCCGCTCAGATGGGCATTCAGATCATCGGCGATATCCCCATTTTTGTCGCCTCCGACAGCGCCGACACCTGGGCCAACCCGGAGCTGTTTTATTATGATCGTGACCGAAACGTCACCCATGTGGCCGGCGTACCCCCCGACTATTTCTCGCGCACCGGGCAGATGTGGGGTAACCCGCTCTATCTGTGGAAGGCGCACGAGGAGAGCGGGTATGCCTGGTGGATTCGGCGCATCAAAGCGACGCTGGATCTGGTGGATCTGATCCGAATCGATCACTTTCGCGGGTTCGTCGATTACTGGGAGATACCGGCCGGTATGCCAACCGCCGAAATCGGCAAGTGGCAGCCGGGGCCGGGGCGTAAATTTTTTGATGCCATACGCGGCGCCCTGGGTGATCTGCCGTTGATCGCCGAGGATCTAGGGCAGATCAACCCGGAAGTGTATGTCCTGCGCGATCAGTTGGGCCTGCCGGGCATGAAAATCCTTCAGTTTGCGTTTGGCAGTGGCCCACAGGACGACTTTTTGTCCCATAATTACCCCGTCAATTGCGTGGCCTACACCGGCACGCACGACAATGATACGGTGATTGGCTGGTACGAGACGGCCCCGGAGAAGGAAAAAGACTTCTGCCGCCGGTATCTGAATACCTCCGCGGGGGATATCGCCTGGGATCTGCTGCGCGGTGTGTGGTCATCGGTGGCTTACCTGTCCATTGCCCCGCTGCAGGATTTTTTGCGTCTGGGCGCTGAAGCGCGCATGAACT
>CAZHMZ010000242.1:0-4172 GCA_964532655.1 uncultured Anaerolineaceae bacterium | reverse complement strand
CGAAGCCAAACGCCACGAAACCCAACAGACATCTCCGGGTTGTTGGGTTGAGAGGTCTTCCTCTCAACCCAACCTACTGGAAATCGGCCAATTTTACCGGTATCGGCGCACATTGTACGCCTGAAATTACCACCCCGCCCTTACGGGCACCCCTCCGATGGAGGGGAATTCAAACCTTCCCGCATTGAATGAAATTCCTTGATGAAATACGGTAATTCCTTCCAATGCGTAGGTTGGGTCGGTTGCCCGTAAGCGAATAAGAATGGTTTTTACAAATTCCCAATCTGCCAATAACGGCGCACACTGTGCGCCCGCTCAAGCGGACGATAACGGTTCCAAATTTGGAGACACTTGAAAATATGCCCTTGGGCGGATCTAGATGACAACTGAGGGAGGATTGCGGTTAAACAAAGATCCCCAAACGACATCATACCCATTTTGTCATCCCGAGACGGTGGTATTGCGGCGGAGCCGCAAACACCGCGGCGAGGGATCGGACAAGGGCAGATCGTAATAGGTATTCGATCTGGAACAATTTCCTTTGCCTGACGATACGGCGAATCCTATACCGGGCGATCGAAGATCGCCCCTACCCCCGGAAACTGGTCCATTCTATCGGTAGGGGCGCAGAAGGTGCGACCACCCTTGCTACAGATGCCTCAAATACGCCTGCGGATTATCCAAAAAATCGCGGGTCAGCTTCACATGCTGTAACTCTTCATATTTCACTGGTTTTATTGGCAATCGATCAAAATCGAGGATGGTTGCACCGGGGAAGGCCATCAAAATGGGCGAATGGGTGGCGATGATGAACTGAGCATCCTGATCTACCATCTCCTTCAGCAGCGATAAGAGCGTGAGCTGCCGGAGCGGTGAAAGCGGGGCTTCCGGCTCATCCAGCAGATACAACCCGCCCGGTACAAAGCGCGCCTGGAACAACGCCAGAAACGCCTCGCCATGCGAACGGCTGTCCAGACCCTCGCCGGTGCGCTGCTGCAGATCTGCCAGCTCACGCTGGTAAGGCATGCGCGCCAGGTCACCCGCCAGACTGGAGCGATCTTTATATTCGCCGTCCACTGAGTGCAGATCGGCTTCCAGTTCCTCGCGCATCTGGTTGAGTCGTTTGGCGTACCCGAAGAAGTCTTCGGCGCGCAGAAAAAAGCCGCGATGGATCCGCTTCTGCCAGACCAGTTTCATCCACATAGAAAACTGGCGAACCGCTCCCAGGGTTTTATCGGTGCGAACGTGCTCGCTGCCCACCGTGATGGTCTCGGCTGCGCAGGCAATGGCCTCCATCAGGGTCGATTTCCCTGATCCGTTTTCTCCCACAAAAAATGTAACCGGTGCGGTAAAACTCAGCTCGCTCAGTGACTGCATCAACGGCAGACTGAAGGGGAACTCGTGCAGGCGCCCCTCGGGCAGCGATTTGATGGAGATGGAACGCAGATGGATCATCGATGATGGCCCTTTAGCGCAGCTTTTTCTGTTCCGCCAGCATCTGAACCGCTTTCTGGATGCGGTTCCGACGGGTCTCTTCCTGTTTGGCCTCAGTGATCCACAAAACATATTGGCGCTGATGCGAATAGGCCAGTTTATCAAAAAATTCCTGAGCAGCAGGTTGAGAGGATAACGCCTCCTGCAGATCCGCCGGGATCTCCAGCACACGCGGTTCTTCATCCACCTGCAGGGTCACGTGCACGCGGTCACCGATCTGTTTACCGATTTGCTGACAGATGGCTTTGGTAATGCCCACGATATGGCAGCCCAATCCCATATTCACCAGAGAACCGCGGTACTCCACGCCGTCATACGCCACTTTCACTTTCACGCGACCGCGTGTCTCAAATTTTTCCTGCATATCAAACGGGAACTCGATGTACGCCCCGCCGCTGGTGTTCGGCATGACCGCGGCTGCGCTCTTGATCTCAGCGTCAAACTCCAGCAAACCCGGATTTTTCATAAAGGCTCCCCTTGTCGGCAGAATCCTGTAACGTCATAAGTATACCGGAACAAAGGGAGTGCGGCTGAGAATGCTTTCCTTCCGGCCAGTCATGAACTTCCCCACCCAGGTGTCCGGTGCGGCGTCTTTTGCATAGGCTGCCACCTGCAAATACAACCCGATTTCGAGCAATTTCAGGAAGGTGGGTAGTTCGGCCAGTGTGGAGGGGTCTGGAGTACATTCGCTGCGATAGCCTGCCAGGAAATGCTCCAGAAAGCGAGCGGCAAAAGCCTGCCGGTCATGCCCCGGGTACAGCACCAGCATATCCAGCAGCGGCAGGGCGATATCCATCATGTACCAACCCTGGCAGCAGTCGTCGAAGTCGTACAGGGTCAGCAGGTCATCAACGGGGTCGATAAAAAAGTTGGCGAATTGGAGATCGGAATGGATGAGGCCGAAACAAGCGGGGGTTTCAGACAGTTTCTTAAGACGATCCAGCACCTCCTGCCGCCGTTGCAGAATATCCGCATCCGCGCCAGGCAGTTCATCCAACGGGCTGAAGTTGTTGCTCACCGCATTCCATACGGGGCGGGGTTTGATCTCCGCCGGAGGTTGATACCCCTGTGAAAGGCGGTGCATGCGTCCGGTCAGGCTTCCCAGCAGGTGAATGCGCCGGTCAGTCCATCCTTCAAACGGTATCGTCTCTGCCCGAACACCGCGCGCTTTTTGAACCACAGTGGCCAGCCAGGTACCTTCGCCATCAGGGATCATCTCCACCAGCCGTCCCTCGCGGGAAAGCAGCGGCGTGGGCACGTTCAGCCCACCATCTGCAAGGTAGTGCATGTAATGCAGGATGGACTCCATGTCATCCCGGTCGATGCCGCTGTCGGGTGGGTTGAGCCGCAGGACATACGGTTTGCCCTGTGAGGTGAATTCATACACTTCATTAGAAGTGCCGCCATACAGACGCTGCGCGGGCAGTGGGTCCGCATGGAATAAGGAAAGGGCGGTGGAGAGGAGGTGTTGATGCAATTTCTTCGGGATGTGAGAAGTGATTAGTGAGGAGTGTTGAGTGAGGAGTGATTCAACTCATCACTCATCACCTTTCACTCATACTGCGGGGAGAGAGGGATTCGAACCCTCGGCTGAGTTTAAAGCCCAGCACTCACTTAGCAGGCGAGCCCAATCGGCCTCTCTGGCATCTCCCCGGTCGTGAACCAGTCACGCGGCGAATATTATACCATGCTTCTCAAATGAAACCGGTCATTTTCGAAAAAATGCCAGTCCATCCATGACAGAAAGGGAGCGAATCACTACAGGTTGATCTCCATGGCCAGGTTTTTTACTGTCATCCCCAGTTCCTCATAAAAACGGATAGCAGATTGATTGAAGGAGGCAACATGCAGATCCAGCCGTACCGCACCGCGCAGCCGGGCCTGCAGGACGGCCTGTTCGAACAGCATCTTGCCTATCCCCAGGCGGCGGTAATCCTGGTGGATACACAGGTGATCCATATAGGCTGTGATGTTGGGTACGGTCAGTGGGTTTTCGGATGGCGGTCTGATGACGGTTAAACAGAAGCCCACCACGCGCTGGTCGACTTCCGCGACCAGGGCAAGCACCTCCGGCTGGCTGATGAGGTGATCAAAATACTCCCGGCTGAGCGGGTCGACATTCGCATAGATATCCGGTCGGTTTTTCACATGCAACTGGTGGATCTGCTCTGCCAGGATGTGGATATCGTCAAAATCGCTTTCGCGTGCATTGCGCACATTGAGTTTCATGAGGTCACCCTTCTCGTAAAAACTTTCGCTTGTTGGAGAGCTCTGGGAAAAGGCGAAATGTTCATCTCAAGCGGATACTTGCTCAGTTTTTCATCAATCTGAAGGAGTAAATGATCCAGATCGGCCGTAAAAACATCCACCGGAATGTTTTCCTTCATCTGTAAATCCTGCCGCAAGACCTGACAGCCAAGTTTGTGATAAAAGGCGTTGGAAGGCGACCAGTGGAAATTGTAGATGACGGTTCGCTGCATTCCCAGGGCCTGATAGAAATGAAAAACCGTCTGCATCAATGCCAGTGAAAGACCGCGTCCGCGATATTCAGGATTAATCCATAAACCATTCAATTCCATGCCAATCTGCGGAATATCCGTCACCTCAGCCAGGCTGCCTATGGCAGCTCCCAGCGGTTGGTCGTCTTTGAAAGCGCCGATGATCAAACGAACATCGTT
>CAZHMZ010000241.1:0-4179 GCA_964532655.1 uncultured Anaerolineaceae bacterium | reverse complement strand
GCACCGTGAATGTGGGTGATGAACTGGTTTTTTATCCCTCCGGTAAAAGCAGCCGAATTAAAACCATCGAGACCTTCTCGGCTCCTGCCAAAGCAAAAATTGTCAGCGGCGATGCGGTGGGTCTCACGTTAGATACGCAAATCTACATCCGACGCGGGCAAATTGCTGCCCGCCGCGATGAACCGGCTCCCAAAGTGGCATCGCGCATCCGCGTGAGCCTGTTCTGGCTGGGAAAGGACCCCATGCTACCAAAGAAGCAGTATCTGCTTAAACTGGGTACCGCCAAAGTGAAAGCCCAGATTGAGACCATTCATCGCATCATCGATGCCTCCGATTACTCGACCAGCAAAGACAAAAACATGATCGAGCATCATGATGTGGCCGAGTGCACCTTGCTGCTCAGTCACCCGATTGCGTTTGATCTTTCCAGCACCATGACCGATATCAGCCGGTTTGTGATTGTGGACGATTACGAAATCTGGGGCGGCGGTATCGTCCTGGAAGGAATCGAAGATCAAAACGCCGACCTGCTGGAAGAGGTGGTCACCCGTGATTTGAAGTGGGTGAAGACAAACGTCACCATGGCGCAACGCGCCGAGCGCTACAACCAGCGGCCTACCCTGTTGATAGTCACCGGGCAAAAGGGCGTCGGACGCAGGCAGTTTGCCAGTACTTTGGAACGTCAGTTGTTTGAAAACGGGAAATTTGCTTACTACCTGGGGATTGGCAGCTTCCTGTACAGCGTGGGTGCTGATCTGAAACGCCAGCAACCCGGCGACAATTGGCATGAACAGGTCCGCCGTATGGCAGAAACCGCGCACATGTTCCTGGATGCCGGCATGATCCTGATCGTCACCGCGGTGGAATTAACCGAAGATGATTTGAAGATTTTCAAGACCATCCTCAATTCCACCCAGATTGAAACGATCTGGGTGGGTGAACACGTCACCACCGATATCAATTATGATTTACAGGTGATGGGCGGTGAGGAGAATTTGGAGCGGTCGGTTGTGCAGGTAAAACGCATGCTTCAGGATCACGGCATCATCTTTACACCTTGATTCTGGCGGTGAATGTGGCATTTTAGTCTCAATCACCCTTTCTGGATTATCTGGCAGTCATTCGTACTGGGCGGATCGTCAATTTCTTTTGTAAACCAATCGATCAACCAGAAGCAAGTTTTCAACAGACTCACACCATCCAATCGTCAGGGAAGAGGGTTATGAAAGCAACGTTTTCGGACATGAAGCGCTTTTTCGCAAAATCAAAGAATGTTCTGCCAGACTTCAACACTCCTGTGCGTTACCGATTACAAAAACCAACCCTTCTAAACAGGGTCGATGCATTACTTGCACCTGAGAAATTTCCAATTCAGGATTTAATACTGATTGTCACCGAAAGGGTAATCGAATATCCATTTGTATTCAGGAATCTTCTGCCGCAAAAAGGCAATAAAGTGCTGGATTTTGGCTGTGCGGAGAGCCTGTTAAGTTATCAACTTCTCAGCAATGGTTATTTGGTCACCGGTGTTGACCTGCGCGATTATCATATCCCTCTGAAGAATTTCAAGTTTATCCAGGGAGATATTTTTGATATTGAGTGGACGGAAAATGAATTCGATGCTGTAACCGCAATTTCTGCTGTGGAGCATATTGGTCTGTCAGGATACGGAAATATCCCACAGGACGATCAAACTGATTTGAGAGCTCTTAAAGTATTTTCACAGATATTAAAACCTGGAGGTCAATTATTACTGACTGTTCCGGCAGGTGCCTGTGGTGAAAATGCATTTTTTAGAGTCTATGACGACACCCGACTTGACAAAATATTGAGCGGTTTTGAGATCGACAGAATTGAGTATTACGCAAAGTATGATAGTTGTGAATGGCAACAGGTCGACGCCTCAGAAATTTCCAAATACTCATGGATTGATAAATACAATGGAAATGGGGCATTTGGAGTGGCCTGCGTTTCTGCAAGAGTGAATAAGCATTCATCATAATTAATCGAAAAGAATTATCCTGAAAAATTTAATGGTGAAAAGAACTATGGTGGATATAAGCCAGCCTGAAACACAGTTTGCCATCCATGCTGTTTGCCAGGCCAGTCAACTGGCAAAACGCATCCAGTCTGAAATGGTTTCTTCGGCAATCACAAAGGATGATAAATCCCCGGTAACCGTGGCTGATTATTCGGTACAGGCATTGGTGGGTGGCTTGCTGGAAAAATTTTTCCCGCAGGATGGCCTAGTTGCGGAAGAGAGTTTTGACGTACTGCGTAAACCTGAAAACAATGACAGGCTGACACTGGTGACAGGTTATGTATCCGGCTTTCTATCAGAGGCAACGGTCGATAACCTGCAGAGATGGATTGATAAAGGAACAGGGATATCGGGAGAGCGTTATTGGGTGCTCGATCCGATTGATGGAACCAAAGGATTTCTGCGAGGCGGTCAGTATGCCATCGCTCTGGCATTGATAGACCGGGGAGTGGTTCAACTGGGTGTATTGGGATGTCCTGATTTGGCAGATGCCAGGAAGGCTGATTCCTCTGGCCCGGGGTCACTGGTAATTGCCCGTCGTGGTTGCGGAACGTGGGTGAGCCCTTTGCAGGGTGAGGGTAAGTTTACACGGTTGAACGTTTCAATTGGAGCAGACCCTTCACAGGCGCGCATACTGCGCTCCTTTGAGGATTCACATACCAACGCCGGACAAATTGACCGTATTGCACATTTGCTTCACACCACTACCGAACCTGTACGTATGGACAGCCAGGCAAAATATGCGATGCTGGCGTCAGGGCAGGGCGACCTTTCACTGCGCATGCTCTCACCTGACCGGTCAAACTATCGTGAAAAGGTCTGGGATCAGGCAGCCGGGTCGATCATCGTGGAAGAGGCCGGTGGAAAAATCACAGATCTGGACGGCAAACCCTTTGACTTTTCACATGGGCGTACCCTTGCCTGCAATCGCGGTGTACTGGCATCCAATGGATTTCTGCATGAAACCGCATTAGGCGCGGTGAAGGTTGCTGAGTCATATGAATGAGGATCTGGCTCGCAGGAGCATTGATTCGGTTAAATGGAACTTTATCAGTAATATTCTGTATAATGCGGTTTACTTTGCGCAGACGATTATCCTTGCCCGCCTGCTGCCGGTAGAGGCATTTGGCATTTATGCCGGCGCAGCAGCAATTGTGGTCATGGCAAATGGTTTTTCGACGTTTGGCATCGCGTCTGCTTTCATCCATCGATGTAAAGAAACAGAAGATATTGAGCAGACCGCCGCCGTCCATTTTACACTTCAGACTATCCTGTCTGTGGTCTGGATCATCCTCATTTTACTCATCGGTTTTCTTTTTCTTGACAGAAGTGAACCCGGGTTATTTACCGCATTCTCTGTGCTGGCTGTTACGACTGTTCTTAAAAATTTTTCGTCCACTCCCAGACTCATCCTGAATCGGCAGATTCGCTTTCAAAGGTACTCGGTCATCTCAGTGATTGATGCGGTGGTCACCTTTATTTCTGCCGTTCTTCTGGCAGTTTTGAAGCAACCCATCTGGGCTTTGCTGGCTACGAACATTTCAAATGCCATTCTTCAGATCGTTTTATTTTTTTTCTGGAGACCGGTGTGGAAGCCTCGCTTTCTATGGAAAGCGGATGTGGTGAAATATTTCCTGAGCTTTGGCAGCAGGCACCTGGCAGGCGGGCTGCTACTGGATGTGCTGGATCGCGGAGATGACTACTGGACGAAAAATTATCTCGGTGTTGATCCGTTAGGTTACTATTCCCGCGCTTATGCGCTGGCAAAAGTGCCTGCGAACATCATTGCATCACCGATGGCGACTGTTGCCATGTCGACCTATGCCGAACTGAAAGAAGATCGCAAAGGTCTTTTGTTAGGCGAAAAATGGATGCCGATGGTTTTTACCTTTCAACTGATGCTGCCTTTCACCATGTTTGACCCACTCAAACAAATGATGGCATCGGTATTTGTCGCCGTGGGGAGGCCAGGCACCACTGCACAAATTAGAACCATTCAGGTTTTCGTATTGATTGGTTTTCTATTTCTGTTGGGTCCGACATTCGGAATTGAGGGAGTGGCTGTTGCGGTAGATGTGATGATGGTTGTAGGGATCATATTGATCCTGCTCTGGGCCAGGAAGTATGTGGATCTTTAC
>CAZHMZ010000240.1:0-4263 GCA_964532655.1 uncultured Anaerolineaceae bacterium | reverse complement strand
TTTGTCGCTGAAGAACGGCACGTCCGCAGAACGGGAAAAATCCGGCAAATGGAAGAAAAGATGAATCGTGAAGGGAGTCAAAAATGACCGAACGGAGTAACACCGAACGGAGCAAATCCGAAAGGATTAAAAAGATCCATAAACTCGGGCAATCCATCTGGTACGACAACATTCAGAGACGATTGATCCAAAATGGAATGCTCAAAGATTTAATCGATCACGGTCAGATATACGGCATCACCTCCAACCCGAGCATTTTCCAAAAAGCCATTGCCGATTCCACCGATTATGACGATGCCATATCCCCTCTAAAAACAACCGGCAGCACAGCCGAAGAAGCTTTTTACAGCCTTGCGATTGAGGATATCCAATCTGCTGCGGATTTATTCAGCAGCCTGTACGAAACCAGCGGCGGTCAGGATGGGTATGTCAGCCTGGAAGTAAACCCACTCCTGGCCCGCGATACCGAAGCAACCATCAAAGAAGCCGAACTGCTGTGGATCAAGGTCAACCGCCCCAATTTGATGGTCAAAATCCCGGCGACCAAAGAAGGGCTTCCGGCCATCCGATCCTGCATTGCCAAAGGCTTGAATATCAATGTGACCCTGATTTTCTCCAATGAACGGTATTCGGAGGTAATGAAAGCCTATCTGGCCGGTTTGGAAGATCGTCTGGCTCAGGACCTGCCTCTCGATCAGATCGTATCGGTCGCATCCTTCTTTGTCTCGCGTGTGGATACAAAGGTTGATGCCGCGTTGAACCGGTTGTCTGATGACGGTATTATCGCTCCCGAAGTATGCCACAACCTTCAGGGGAAAGCAGCGGTAGCCAATTCTCGCATTGCCTACCAGTTGTACCGGAAGGTCTTTGGCAGTGAAAGGTTCACCAGTCTCAAAGCAGCCGGAGCTCTTACGCAACGTCCCTTGTGGGCTTCCACTAGCACCAAGAACCCTGCTTATCGTGATGTCATGTATGTGGATGACCTCATTGCTCCCGATACGGTCAATACCGTCCCGCCGCAAACGCTGTCCGCTATCCAGGATCATGGGGCCACCCAAATCGGGATCCCTGAAGATCCATCCGAATCTCATCGCATCCTGGATCAACTTTCCAAACTCGGCATTTCGATGCAGGCTGTCACTACTGAGTTGGAAGATGAGGGCGTAGCCGCCTTCTCAAAATCATTTGAAAGTCTGCTGGATACATTAAAAGTAAAGGTGGCATGATGAAAGCACAACTCGGTTTACTGGCTCCCTACGTCAGCCGGCGGTTGGATTGGCACGGTCAGAACAGAACCATAAACCGGTTGTTTGATCATGACATCACACTTTGGGGCGGCACCGGCGCCCCGGGCGAAGAGATAGCCAACCGGTTGGATTGGCTGGGCCTCCCAACTGAAAGCTCTACCCTGATCCCGGACCTGGAGGCGGTTTACCAGGAGCTTCTCGATGAAGGATATGACACCGCCGTTCTTTTAGGGATGGGCGGCTCCTCTCTGGCGCCTTTTGTCACATCGTCGATCCAGCAGGGCTTTTCAACCAGACCTTCAAAAGCCCTGCGATTGATCGTGCTGGATTCCACCAGCCCGGATCAGATCCAAACAGTGAGCGATTCGATTGAGTTACCCAAGACAGTATTCATCATCTCCTCCAAATCTGGCACCACCAGCGAAACCAAAGCGTTGGCTGATTTCTTCTGGCAGTACACCGTTCAATCCGGTGAAGAAACACCCGGCCGGCATTTTATGGCCGTCACCGACCCGGGGAGTATGGTTGTGAAGGATGCCCGTCAAAAGCAGTATCGCGCCATTTTTGAAGCCAATCCAGAGGTAGGCGGCCGATTTTCCGCATTAACCGCCTTTGGGTTGCTGCCTGCCAGCCTGCTGGGGATCAATCTGGAAGGTTACCTGGGTGCTGCCCAAAAAGCCGCCATGCAATGCGGCCCCTCCACACCGGCACAGGAAAACCCGGGCCTCTTTCTGGGAACGGTTCTGGCAGAAGCGGCTTCGCTTGGGATGGACAAGGCAATCATCCTTGCCGATCCTGAGGTGGCATCGTTCGGGGTGTGGGCTGAGCAGTTGGTGGCGGAGAGCAGCGGAAAGAATGGAGTGGGGATCATCCCGGTTGCCCAGGAACCTGTATTCTCACCGGATACCTATTCACATGACCGTGTGTTCATCTATTTACAATCATCCGGTGGGCTGGATCCACTGGTAGAAACGCTTACTGAAAGCAACCGTCCGTGTTTGACCTTCGACTTTACTCAACTGGATGACCTGGCTGCCCAGTTTTATATCTGGGAAGTTGCCATTGCCGTAGCCTGTTCGCAATTGGGAGTGAACGCCTTCAATCAGCCCAATGTACAGGAGACCAAAACGCTCACCAAAACCAAACTGGAGCGGCTCCGCCAGACCGGCTCGCTTGGGTTACCGGCTCCTCAGTTCGAGGACGAGGGCATTGAAGTACGCTGGGATAATCCCACCGGTCTTCCCCTGCAAAACTTGCCTGAGATCATACAGGCTTTCCTGGCGCAAATCCAGCCCGGTGATTATCTGGCTGTAAATGCCTTTCTGCCAGATACCATTGAAAATCAACAGTTTCTGGCCAATCTGCGTTTCAACATTACCAGCCGTACCGGGGTGGTGACAACCAGCGGCTTTGGGCCACGTTATCTGCACTCAACCGGTCAGCTTCATAAAGGCGGAAAAAACAGCGGTTTGTTCCTGGTTCTTACACAGGATTCGTCTTCACAACTGGAAATACCCGGGGAAACTATCCAGTTCCAGCAATTCATTCTGGCCCAGGCTGCAGGAGATATTGATGCGCTGACCAGTCGTGGACGACGCGTTCTGCACATTCACTTCAAGGATCCGCACAGGTTACCTGCGCTTAACGAGCTCTTCGGGTAACTCCCATTCCGCTTACGGCCAGCGCCAGGGCTCCCAGAGCGCCGGCCTGCTTTCCAAGCGCCGGCGGCACAATATACTCATCCATCTCATTCAAAATTTTGGATGAAGAGATGTAATCCGCCAGTGATTCGCGAACTTTCAATCGGATCCGCTCAAACAGAAATTGCTGCTGCATCACACCGCCGCCCAGGATGATGCGCTGCGGTGAAAGCGCGCAGATCAGCGAATGGAGACCTGCGGCAATGTACTGAACCTCAAGATCCCAGGCCGGATGTTCAGGCGGAAGATGCGAGGCCGTTGTTCCCCAGTGTTGTTCAAGAGCCGGGCCGGATGCCAACCCCTCAAGACAATCGCCGTGAAACGGGCACACCCCCTCAAATGGATCAGCAGTTCGATCATGCGGAATCAGAATGTGCCCCATCTCAGGGTGCAACAGCCCGTGCATCAATTGTGATTCGATCATCCCGCCCCCGCCAATCCCGGTTCCGATGGTCAGGTAGATGAAGTTGGTCAATCCCTGAGCAGCCCCCCACAGGTGTTCACCCAAAGCGGCTGCATTTACATCGGTGTCCAGAAAAACCGGTACGCCCAGGGCATTTTCCATATTCGCCAGCAGATCCCAACCTTTCCATTGTAATTTTGGGGTGGCGAGTATCCGCCCAAAGGTCGGTGAGGACGGCTTGAGATCCAGCGGACCAAAAGAAGCAAGACCCGCTCGCTGAATTTGCTGGCCGGTCTCCTGCCTGTACCGGCGAAAAAAATCCGCGATCGCAGCCGTTGTTTCTCGCGGCTCCCCGGTTGGGATGCGTGTTTCCGCCAGAATCTGCGTTGGCGAACTGGCCACCACGCAAATGCATTTAGTCCCGCCGGTTTCAATCGCGCCGTATAATGCCGTCATGAAGCTCTCCTCATCTGTTGATAGTTAATTATATACTGATCGGGAGACGCATCTTACGAAGGTCATTAGTTGCGTGATAAAGCGATTGCTGATATAAAAGACCTGATTAAAACGGATATGGAAAAGCACACACCTCATTATGTCGTTGTTTGTCTGAAACCGATCTGCCGGTTCCGGTATCCCACTACCTTACCGCCGGAACATCCAACCTGCCCAAAATGTGGAAGCCCTGTACAGGTACTCAGCTTTCCGGTGACAGATCAGGCCAATGAACCAATTTCCCGCCCTGTGGGGAATATCGAGGTGCTGCTGGATAACATCCGCAGTGCCTACAATGTAGGTTCCATTTTGAGAACGTCCGACGCGGTGATGATCAGCCATCTGTATTGCTGCGGGACCACACCCACCCCTGATCAACCAAAAGTTCAGAAGACCGCTCTCGGGGCGGAATTTTCCA
>CAZHMZ010000239.1:0-4276 GCA_964532655.1 uncultured Anaerolineaceae bacterium | reverse complement strand
GGAAAATGCTCTGTGGCTTGAGATCCAATATATCCTCAGCCACATCCCATAGATTGTCACATACCGTGTGCACCCCGGCTGCGCCTTCGATGGCCCGTTTGACCATCTGACGCTTCTCCTCGGATTGGAAAGGGAAAACCTGAATATCCGAGCCGCGCAGTGATAAAGTGTAGGGAATCTTGAGTGTTTCCGGAATGTGATGTAGGTAACCGGCCAGATTTCCCCAGTGAAAATGAATCAAATCGGGCTTTAGGCTTTCAAAACAGGCGCCGATGATTTGATCACGAATTGAACTGCGAATACGGGTATGAGGACGCAGTAAATACCGTAGACCTGTCACCTTTTGAAACCGGTTATTGGGCGGGGCTGGAATGCAGACCTTGCCGAAATCAATGCTCTCTTCTAGGATGCTGGCCGCATTTCCGGCTCCGCCGGATGTATCTTCTAACGCGGCAAAAACAGGATCGATCCCGTTTTCACGTATTGCAGTAAAATGCCGGGCGATAAACACCTGCGGCGGATAGGTAAACAAAACTTCGATGACGCGCATAATTATGTGACCAAACTTTCTGATCAACCGGCGGTTTGTTGTTGAAGGCTTTTATTCTTTTCATTGTGCCGGCTAAGATGAGTATAAATCAATTTTGATTTTTTATTATCGAACGGTGATTATATCACCCAGGTTTCAAGAGAGGATTAAGATAATAGTAACTCGGTAACCGAAAATAGAGAAGATGGTTAGTTTTTTGGTATCCCGCTTGGTAAATTTCAATCCAAATCCACTTTCATTACAATACACTCCGATTTTTCCAGCGCAAACCCTGAGGTTAACGCAAACGTTTTCACCTGTTCAAGCCCGGTCGGGAACATCCAGTTCAGGCGTTTTGCCCCTCGCTCCGCACACAACCGCTTCGCAAAACGCAGGCACGCCTGCCAGTCACCGGCAAGCAGGCCGATATGAATAGCCAACTCCGGCTGGAAGCGTGCCCCTAATACCGCCACACTGCCAGTGGATTCATCCACGTAAACAAAGCCTTTGCGTGCAAAATCAGCGCATAATGCCGGGGTGATGCGGTAAAAGGTGCGGTTCATCACCAGAAACCCGTTCCATGCCTCAGCCAGAGGCATGATGAGCGATTCTGTCGCAAGCGGGTCGGTCACCGGTAAAAATTCGCCGGTCTGCAGATCTGCCCATTCCGGGTTCAACGGCAGGCGGGCTTCCGCAAAGGTTTCCTCCAGCCTGAAGCCGTACCGTTCCGCCAGGCCCTTGCTGGCGTGGTTGGGGAAACCTGTATACATGCGCATGGCGGTGAGATGTTTTTCGGCAGCCAGTTCAAAGAAACGCTCATAAAAGCGCTTGCCAATCCCCATCCCCTGGCATTCTGGGATAACCCGCAGCGTCTCCAGCCATGCCGTCCGGTCCGGCAGGGTGGTGAATTTTCCACACGCAGCCACCCGGCTGTCTACCTCGCCGGTTAAGAACTCTCCATCAGTGTCATTCAAAAACAGATCAAAAACGCTGTCTACATAACTGAGACCTGGCGTGGAAAGGCTTTCAACATGGATCAACGCCTGCCGGTCTGCAGGGATGGTTTTTCGAACAATAATGGTCATTATCCCCTCATGAAATCATTATGAATATCCATAAAGTATACCGGAAATCCTTCTGCAAAAGAACCTCCCCCGGATGTGTGTTCACGTTTTGATAAATACCCGGAGACCTTTCCTGTACAGGAATCATCACAGATCGTTCATGACGAATATAATAAATTAATCATGGTTGTGTCGTTGAGGAAGGTGCGTATGCCCTTATTGGATCATTTTGGAATATTGGCTCCCCTCTATGAAAAGTTTATTTCCCCCGCAGAACCGGAGCGGCTGTGTGAGCTGCTCGAACTGCCGGCCGGCGGCCCGCTGCTGGATGCCGGCGGTGGCACCGGGCGGGTTGCGCAGCATCTGCGCGGTCAGGGAGGCCCGGTGATTGTGGCCGATTTCTCACACAAAATGCTGCTGGAAACCTGCCGGAAAGACGGTCTTTTTGCGGTTCGCACACCGGCTGAAGCAATGCCATTTGAGAACGAGACCTTTTCACGCATCATCATGGTGGATGCGCTCCATCACGTACACAACCAGCGCCGCACAGCCGCCGAGCTGTGGCGCGTACTGCAGCCGGGCGGTCGGATCGTCATCGAGGAGCCCGATGTACACCGCTGGGGGGTGAAAGTGATGGCCGTATTGGAGAAACTGGCCCTGATGCGCAGCCGGATACTCTCGCCGGAGCGGATCGCAGCCCTTTTCGCCGGGTTTTCGGCAGAAATCCGCGTCCTGCCGGATGGGTTTGAAGCTTATGTGGTGGTGGAAAAGCCCGTATGAAGTGGGCGCCTTATCATTTTCGGCTGTAAAGACCCAATCCGCAGAATTCCCAAAAACAGACTGTCGCTTACGCTTTACTAAATCCTGGTTTTAGGAACAGAAAAGCGTCTCTGACTTCATTTATCAGAGCCCGCAGGTTCATCCAGTATGTAGATAGTGAGCCGCTGGTCAGATACACTGTGAGCGGAAAAGCAAACGACACCAAATGTCCATACCCCTGCAACCCGGTTCCCAGAAACACACACCAACTTGAAAGCCACAACAGTACCAATCGCCACCCGCGTGCCTTTCCCATGGCAGGAGTCAGCAGCGCAAGATGGTATGGCATCAGAAACGGCGTGATAAAACAGCCAGCGGCCATCAACCGGTATGAATTTTTTCCTGCCCCTGGCAGCAGGATGCACCCCAGGATTAACAGCGGCCATCCCATATCTGCCCAACCAAAAGCCGCTTCATGTCCAAAGGAGGCGCTTTGAAAAGCAAAAATCCATCCAGGCCAGATGATCAGTGATATAACGAAGAACAGAGCGGTCCAGGCAAACAGTTTTCTGCTGCTAAAAATACTAAAAAGCGAAATTACCGGTTTGATCAGGATCAAAGGCACAATCCCGGTGATCACCCCCAGCAGCACCAGCCCTTCGGGGTGCCCTACCCACATCAGAAACCAGAGCGGCGGAGCGGAAAGCGCCAGCGCGATCTCTTTATACTTTCCCCCATTTTTCCAGGTAGCCAGCGCCACTGTAAACAGGGTGATGGAATTCAGCCAACCCAGCGACACGCGCCAGTCCATCCCAGTGAACAATTCAATAAAGTAATGCGTGAAAGGCGGATAAGCGCTTTGTGATGTGTACAGGTTAAAGACCGGATTATTGGCATTGTAAAAATAATACCAGTCCCAGCCCAACAATGGCGCTTTTGAAACGATCGGAAACAGGATGAGAGATCCGAATAAGACATAACTCAATGTCTTCAATGAATCAAATATTGCGGATTTGCTGATCAGGAAATATCGGTTAATGAAATAACAAATGTATTGAGATAGGTTTCGCTTCAACGCGGGCTGCTTTTCCGTCTGGCATGACAACTACAGGGATACTGGTATTTTATAATCGCCAGACAGATCACGCAACCGATTTCATCGAGTGAAATTCATGATATTCTCTTCAATTTATTCGGTCATTCCGGGAACTGCTCTTCGCCGTATTGCGACGCATCCTGACTGTATTGCCAGTACATGACCCCGTTGAGGGATATGCCTGGATAGGGGCTGGCCTCTGAAAATCCCAGGTCTTTCACCGCGTACAGCTCCAACACCGGCTCAGACAGAACCTTATCACGGCTGTCGCTGACAGTACAGAAACCCTCAGTGTTGGTTTCAAGTGTGCGGGTGATTGTATGAGTCACCGTCAAGGAGAGCACACTGTCATTTAACTGCCAGGCACCCGCCTTCTCAACCCATTTATCCGGGCATGTCATCTGATTGGGGTAAAAATGGAATGCTCCGGAAGGGTAGAAGTGATACCGGTCTGCCCAGCCGGCTGCCATGCCGGGGCTCTGCGCCCAAATCCCTTTCAGATCAATGGTTTCGAGAAGGCTGACTGCAGGATGCCCGGCGGTTTTCTGAGGGTTTTTCTCCGTCTCCTGAGCAAGCTGTGACATTACCAGCGGTATAACGAGTCCCAGTAAACCGATGGCGAACACGGCTGCCATCACCACCATCAGTGAGGTTCGCCGGTTCTGGATCATCATCTTGCCCCCTTCTATTCACGGCAGAGGTGTGGCCAAAGGAGCAGTTGTAGGCGCATTCACGTTATTCCCCGCGGGCGCCGCTCCTGGTTGGTTGGCGTACACAAAACCGGTCCCGGGTGCCCAATTCAGAACCACCTCATCATCCATCTCAATA
>CAZHMZ010000238.1:0-4337 GCA_964532655.1 uncultured Anaerolineaceae bacterium | reverse complement strand
TTATGGGTTAAGAATGCCGCCGCGGCAGGACATCCGTTCGAGATCACAGCAGCCCAATCGATACCGCTTTGCGGAGCCTGTGTGCAGGTGATCACACCATCCTGAACCGGGTACGAAAGTTGATCCGGGATCGACGGCAGATTTCCTTTCAGGATCGCCTGGTAAAGGAAAAATGGCCCCATTGCAGTTTCAGGCTGGTATTGACCCTGCAAGGCGCGGTTGAAAAACGGAGCATTCGGATCGTCAGACCACTGCGTATAGTACTCAGCCAGCGAGTTTGAATCGAAATACGGAAAGGTGGAAAGCGCCAGTATCTCACCGGATTGGGCATTCAGAAGCACAACTGCGCCGCGGGTACCTTCCAGCAGTGTATCGGACAGGTTTTGAAGTTCCAGATCCAGGCTCAAGCGCACATTCAAACCGGGTGGGCGCTGCGAATACAGCAGGGCATTTGACCAGATTTCAGAAGCAGCATTGGCCTGTAAACCGCGCAGATAAGGGTCCAGGCTGGCTTGCAAGCCGGCCTGCCCGTAGTACAGGTCAGAATATCCGATCACCGGGCTCAAACTGGGGTAGAGCAGCCTGGTGACATAATCACCCCGTTCTCCCACTGTTTCGGTGATAGGTGTGTTGTTTCGATCCAGGAAACTGCCGCGTTCCACGTACAGGTCACTGATGGAAGATCGCAGGTTATCCGAGCGGTTAAGCAGATCATCGGACTTCAAGACCACCCAAAAACCATCTGTGAGACTCAGCACCAGCCAGGCGCCCAGAATCAGGCTTCCCACCACCAGGTAAGGGTCCGTATCAATCTGAATGGGTTGATCGGATGAGGTCTGGTTGCTGATGATCGCCAGGAAAGCCGCCGAAACAAAACACACCACCAGTGATGATCCACCATAGGAAACAAACGGCAGGGTGATCCCCGAGAGAGGCAACAGGTTCAGGTTTCCCGCAATGATGAACAGTGCCTGCAGGCTAAGGTATACGGCCAGACCGGCTGCCAGAAGCCTGCGGTATACATTGGGGGCCCGGATCGCAATCACCAGTGCACGTCCGGCCAGCAATGCGAAGGCCAGCATCATGCCAATAGTCCCCAACAACCCAAACTCTTCCGCGATACTGGTGAAGATAAAATCAGAATGGGCGATGGGTACCAGATTTGGATTTCCAAGCCCGGGACCGCGTCCCATAAGACCCCCGGAAGCTACGGCGATCAAAGATTGGACGATCTGGTAGGATGAGCCGGTGGGATCCGCCCAGGGATTCAACCAGGTAGTAACCCGCTGCTGGATGACCGGAAAGATGTGGTACCCCAGAACTCCGGCTGCACTGACCAATCCCGCCCCCAATAGGAGAACCATGCTCTTTCCGGAAGCCAGAAAACCCACCACGAAGTAAATAAGCAAAAAGATCAAGGCGGTACCCAGATCCCGCTGTGCCAGGAGCAGCAGTACGGCCGCGGCGATGACGATCATCGTAGGAGCCATCAGGCGAATACTGCGCAGCTTCGCGGTGGTTTGGTCCGCAAAGTAAGCTGCCAGATAGATGATGAGCAGCAATTTCAATGGTTCTGACGGCTGCAGGTACAGTGTGCCAAAGTTCAGCCACAGATTTGGCCCTTCACCACCCGGATATGTGCCAAAGAAAAAGGTCAATCCGGTCAGGAGAAGACCGCCCGCCAGCCATACATATTTATATCGGCGCATCAACCGCAGGATCTCAGGATGGCGGATGGCGGCGCAAAAGATCACCCCGGCGACGACCATCCAGGCGGTCTGGCGCAATCCAAACATTTCATCCAGGCGGAAGATGGTGAGCAGACCCCAACCGGTCAACAGCCCGGTGATGGGGATCAGATAAGGGTCCAGATTGGGGAGCTGTTTCTGTGACAAAAAATGGATGATGGAGAAGACGACGAACCAGAGCACGAACCCGATCCAATGCAACAGGAGAAAATCAGCCTGCCAGGTGTGCAGACGCACGGCAGGAGCAAAGCTGATCGACAGGCTGGTCAGGAAGAGGAAGATGGCAACAAAGCGAAGAAGGACAGCCTGTAGCCTGAGATTCGACTCTTCAAGAACGGGAAAGAAGTATTTCACTGGATCACAGATACGGTTCTATGAGGAGATTCAACATCTGCATCGTCTCGGGATTATATTTGGCAGGGTTGGTGATCAGCGCGGCGGACAGCGAATGCCGGCAGGGGCAGTCGAAATCATCCGGCAGCAGTCGCAGCAGATGTTCGAGCGCCACCTGAGCGGTATGCGTATTCTGATTCAACGTGCGGATCACCATTTCAACGGTCACCGGTTCTTCCGTCACATGCCATACGTCGTAATCGGTGACGTGCGCCATGGTCGCATAACTCATCTCGGCTTCGCGGGCCAGAAAAGCTTCCGGCGCTGCCGTCATGCCGATGATGGACATACCCCAACTGCGAAATACAGAAGACTCAGCCCGGGTGGAAAACCGCGGACCTTCAATGGCAATAAACGTCCCGCCTTTGTGAACGGAAGCGCCAGCCTGCTGCAAAGCCCGAAAGACATAATCGGATAATTCCGCACAGAATGGGTCAGCGGTGCTGACATGTGCCACAATGCCATCCTCAAAAAAGGTGCGTTTGCGTGTACCGCGCGTAAAATCGAACAACTGGTCCGGCACCACGATATGGCCGGGTTTCAATTCTTCTTTCAGCGAGCCGCAGGCGCTGATGCTGAGGATGCGCTGGATGCCCAGTGATTTGAGTGCATAAATATTGGCCCGATAATTCACCTCGGAGGGAGACAGCACATGCCCGATGCCATGCCTGGCTAAAAACGCGACGCGTTTTCCAGCCAAGGTACCAATCACAATGGGGGAACTGGGCTGCCCAAAGGGAGTATCGATCTGGTGCGTGGTCACCTGTGTGAGTGCGTCAATCTGGTACAGTCCGGATCCGCCAATAACACCCAGTGCGATTTGTTCAGTCATTTTTTCTCCTTTGAGGCAGTGAGAACCACTTCGAGGTTCCGATGAATCAGCGATATACATTATTTGATTGAGGTTACCATAATCAGCAGCGACACATTGCCCAGGATTACCTCGTCACCTGATACCACCACGGTGGGATTATAAATCCGTTCGTTATTCAGAAAGGTGCCGTTGGTGGACTGCAAATCCTCCAGCCACCAATGCCGGTGACGGTGGCTCAGGCGGGCATGATGCGAGGATACCGTATCATCCGAGATCACCAGATCGTTACCGGGGTCTCTTCCCACGTTGATCTCATGCTGCGAAAAAGTGGTGGTTTGTTCACCGCTGTCGAGATAGTTGATGGAGATAGCTGGGATGATCTCCGCCAGTCTTCTTTCATTGGCATATCTCAGCTCTTTCCAGACAGTCAGTACCGCGTAACCTGTGAAGATGTATAGACAGATCACGATGAGGATACGAACAACGAGAATAAAAACGGCGCTCATACTGATTTCTTGTCATCCCCTTTGGGAATATTAATGCGAGTAGTATGGGTTATATTATCATGAGACTGCGCCGGTTTACCTTCACTGTCCACTTCCTGGACAAAAATGATCGGATGACCGGCGACAGAAATCACATCTCCGGGCTGCAAACTGTATTGATCGATTTTTCGCCCGTTCACATAGGTACCAGCGGTGGAGTTGAGATCAAATAAGAAGTAAACGTTCTGAACAATGCGTATTTGAGCGTGCTCGCGGGAAACATGCGGGTCATCCACCACAAGCTCGTTTTCAGACTTCCGGCCGATATTCACCACCATTTTCTCAAGGGGAAAATGGGAGCCGTCCTCCAGAATCAAAAAGGCAGGTACTCGCGCAACAATTTTGGGCTGCGGCGTTTCAGGATTATCGGTGGAAAAGATGGCTGTTTTATGCTTCGGTTGGTCGGCAGGAAAAATCTGGACGTGGATCTCATCCTCACCCAATCCCGGCAGCATCTCAAGCGAAATCGCCGGACGGCTGCTGATACGCAAACCCACTTCAACCGCCGCCTCATGCAGGGCCAGTCCAAAGCTTTCCAGTAAATCACGGTCGGTGTGCCAGAGCGCATATTTTGCGGGCGGTAGGTAGATGGTAAATGCTGAAGGCAGTAAATCCATGTCATTCGAGTCCAGATCCACTTCGGTTTCGATCGCCCGGATCAGACTGCGCACCAAATTGATGCGCTCATCGTGCCAGAGAAGATCGGCGCTGGATTCGATCAATGTTTGAAAATATTGTTCTAATAGATCAAATTTCGATTTCATGTAGAATAATTATAAAGGGAATCGCATTGTAACATGAGTTCAAGCCAATCTGGTTATCAGGAAAGACCGCATA
>CAZHMZ010000237.1:0-4364 GCA_964532655.1 uncultured Anaerolineaceae bacterium | reverse complement strand
AGCACCCAGACAGACAGCCAACTACGCCAAGAACGTTTGAGTTGAGGGCGCAGCCAGGTGTTTGCCCAACCCTCGCGAGTAGTGACGCGGGTGAGTACATTAGCCAGTGCCGGGGCCGACATGTACACCACTGCAATCAAAACCACAGCCAGCCTGAGCCTCAAGCCGGGCACCAGCATGGGGCTGTTGACGATCCCGCCGTTCTGCGCGATGAACCATGCCGTCAGCCAGGCGATACCAAACGCGAACAGCAAAAATATTGATAAACGACGAATATCCAATTTCTTTTCCATATCCTTACCTTTTGCTTGACCTGTATTATTCTCAATTCAGCCGGATCAATAACCTATTACCAAACCCGGTCACGGTGATGACACTTTCACACGCTTTTGAATTCCTGCAAAGAGTTAATCATTGCCTGAACCTCTCACCCTCACGGAAAGCAAAGTGAGGTTGAGATCGCGAATTTTGATCAGAACCCCGTGCAGCCCTGATTGATCAGTGGGAAGACTTCGCAGAAGGACCTCCCCATTTTCGACATTGACGATCGTCCAACCTTCAAAATAGGATGACCAGCGACTATCCAGATGGCCTTTCATCCGGATTTCGTAAATGCATCCCGATGGTTCAGACTCACAGACTGACATGAATGTTTTTCCCTCCCGGTTAAGTGGTGTTGTGTGAAATCCACCGTAATAGTATGCGAAGCCGGTCAGCAAGTCTTCTATCCAAAGATCAGTTTAGGGGGTTGTTAATCATAAAAATCCCCCTGGAGGGATGCCGGGGGGTCATGATTGTCAATGTATTTTCTTTTTAGCTGATCAATTCAAGTTCTTTGGCGCGAAGGATAGCCTGGGTGCGGCTGCCAACCTTCAGTTTTGCCAGTATGTGATGTACATGGAACTTAACCGTCCCTTCCGATAGCACCAATCTTTCCGCGATTTGCCGGTTGGAGCAGCCATCCGCCAACAGCATGAGGACTTCGTGTTCCCTCGTGGTGAGTAATTCAACAGACTCGGGAATTTTCTTATTGATCGGTGCAGCCTTGGGAAAATTGATAAAGATCTGCTGAGCAAAAAAGGTATGTTTTGATGTAGCCTGGCGTAAATAAATCTCGATCAACCCTCGTGCAGACTCCTCTTCATCGAGGAAGACGCGCATATACCCACCTGGTTGTGCATATTCAAGACATGAATCCAAAGCCCGTAGTGCTTCAGCAGTATCGCCTGTTATATAAAGGTTGATCGCCTTCAAGAACAAAATAGTAACCAGGGAATTCATCCTTCCCACTGTTTGACAGTTTCTTTCGAGGCACCCCAATAACTGTAAACAATCCTGACTTCGGTCAGGGAAGTGCCCTCGCCTTGTTTTTTCTGTCCACACCTTTGCCAGCATGATCAACAGCATTTCGGAATATTCGTCAATCCTTTCATCAGTCGTCAGTATAGTGTGGACAGAAGGGGCCGTCTGCTCAACCCATTCGTCCAGCGGTTTCCAATCGGATTCTTCCAACCATAATTGAACCCAGCTTGTCTCAACAAAACGATGAACATACGGTGTCATCAGGCGGTTATCCCGTTCCTGATCTGCTTGTTGGAGGGCCTGTCTTGCGCTTTCAGGATCTTTTCTGGCTAGAAAAAAACGAGCCAGGCAGGTATGGGCCAGTGCAATAACATTATGGCTCGGCCACCATTGCGTGTGCTCCAGCGCTCGGGAAGCATAAGAAAACGCTGCCTCCAGCCGGTTTTGTTGGAAATAGATCATGCTCAGGAAGGTTTCGTCCCTCGATAAATTTCCCTGATCAGGGATCCGACGTATGGCTGCGATCTGCAATGAGCGAAGAAAAATATCTGCTGCCTGAGTGAGTCTTCCGGTTAATCGGGTGACGTTACCTAAATCCGTCCAGATATCTCTCAATTCAGCTCCGGATTTTCGAGCGTAATCAGTTGCCTGGGTCAGGGTAGACAGCGCAAGTGGCAGATTCCCCAGGCTTCGGTACGCCCACCCCTGTACCCATAACAGGATGGCCAGTTCTTTAATCTCCATATCCGGTATTTGAGCCCTGGCTGCTGCAGTGATTGCTAATGCCTGTTGAGGGTGATGAGCGCAAACAGCTTTTAATCCGCGCAGAATGGCAGACATAGAGCGTATGACGGTGATATCCTGAGGGGATAAATACAAAGCAGGTTCATTGCCATCCATCTCCGTTTGTCGCTCGCTTCGCTGGATGCCGGATTCCGCTGCGTCGAGAAGCGGGCCGATCTGATCAATCATCCCTCCTTGAGAGTAAACCTCTGCCACCTGCAAGCAAAGCATTGGATAATTGTAAAGCTCATGGAGTGGGAAATCCTGTATCCATTTCATGACAGTTGTCATCTGACCAATTTCGAGATAGGAGCGGAGATGTTGGGTTATCAGGCGGCTGGAATTATCCCAATCCCTGGCTGCCAAAGTATGTTGGATGGCTTCCTGGATATCCCCATTTTTCTCAAACCATTCGGAGGCGCGATGATGCAAAACTTCAACCAGATCCGGATATCCCTGTTCAAGGCGTGACCTCAGCAGATCCGCAAATAGATGGTGATAGCGGTACCATTTTCGTTCTTCATCCAGCGGTACGATGAACAGATTAGTACGTTCCAACTCGGCCAGAGAGTTCTTAAATTCATCTTGAAACTGAGCCTCATCCATCTTGAATAACGGTGTGGAAACCATCTTTCCGGTTTGATTAAGTACGAATTCACAAAGCGAATCGCATAATCGTTCCAATATGGATGTCTTCAGTAGAAAAGCCTGTGTCTTACCAGGAAGGCGGTTCAAGGCCTCTTCGGTCAGATAGTCCATGATAAATCTCTGACTTCCGGAAAAGCCCTCAATGAAATGAGCCAGGTCATACCGCCCCTGCATAGAGATAGCAGCCAACTGTAAACCCGCAATCCAACCTTCGGTGCGGTTTTCCAAAACCTCGATCTGTTTGGGGGAAAGCTCCAATTGGTACCCGATCTTCAGAAACTGGTTGATTTCCAACGCAGAAAACCTCAGATCAGAAGCTCTGATTTCAGTCAGTTGGTTCCGGGCGCGCAGTCGGGCAAGCGGAAAAGGCGGATCTGAACGGGTGATCAGCACGACATGCACCGTTTCTGGTATGTGCTCAAGCATAAAGTTGATGCCCTCATGAATCGCCGGATTGCTGATGAACTGGTAATCATCAAGTACTAAAAGCAAGGATTGATCGAGGGCTTGAAAATCATTCAATAATATGGATAAAGGGGTTTCCGGCTGGATTACATCTGTCGTGTGAAAGTTCTCTTCAGGTTTGATTTTTTTATCCAGGCGTTTTTTCCCCAAGGTAGCTGATAAATAGGAGAGAAATCGTACCGGGTCATTGTCCTCTGCCCCTAATGAGATCCAACATATTTCCCAATGTGTTGGACCATTTCTTTTCTGCAGGATTTCAACCCATTCGGATAATAGTGTGGTCTTTCCGTATCCCGCAGGGGCGCTGATGAGAGTCAGCGCTCGTTGAGCACCCTGTTCCAGTTTATTGATCAAATGCTGCCGTGATACCATCCCTGCCGGCCGATGAGGGATAAACAGTTTGGTGGGAATTAATGGTTGTTGAGCAGGCGAATTAGCTGGGGAGGATTTTGGCGGCTGAGACGAAACATCCGTCTTTTCATATGAGCCGTTTCTGATATGTTGGAAGAGGGCAATGGTTTCTTTTTCCGGTGACTGCTCCAGTTCAAGCTCAAGTTCGTGTTTACATTCTTCATACTGACGGATCGCCGCGCTTCGCTGCCCTGATTGTGCATATACCAGCATCAATCTACGTTGAGCCGGCTCATTCAAGGGATCCAGGTTAACCCATTGGCGCCCTCTGTGAATGGCTTTCTCCCATTCACCCTGGTCTGCATAAGTAGAGCTCAACTTATTGAGGATTTCTACCAGATCTGAACGGAAAGACTCCTTCTGTAGATGCTGCCAGTCGTCGAAATCAGAGCAATCTTTTAGATAAAAACCCTCGAGAAAATCACCTCGGTACAGTTTTAATGCTTGTTCGAGCTGTTCAATACAGTCTCTACATAGCGCTCCATGATGTGTATGCTCGTGGGTATTTGCAGTCAACCGGTGAAATTCGTCAATATCTGTCCAGAGCTGTAGTTGGGTGTTGAGACCAATCATCTCTCGGTTACTGACCAGCGGGTTTATCCTAAGCGTTTGATGTATGGAAACCAGTGTACGTCGAAGGTTAGCATATGCACGCGTCTGATCATATTCCGCCCAGAAAAGCGCTGCCAATTTATCTCTGGAGACAGGTTGATTGGTGCACCCCAGGTAGGCTAACAGAGCCATCGCCTTGCGGG
>CAZHMZ010000236.1:0-4380 GCA_964532655.1 uncultured Anaerolineaceae bacterium | reverse complement strand
GGAAGATCATCTCGGCGATATGGACTTCAAAGTCGCCGGTACCTCCAGCGGTATCACCGCCCTGCAGATGGATATCAAGATCAAAGGCATCACCACCGAGATCATGAGCCAGGCTTTGCAGCAGGCACGGCAGGGTAGATTGTTCATCCTGGACAAAATGCTGGCCGTCATCCCGGTACCCAACCCTGAGCTGAAACCTCACACCCCGCGCATCACCACCGTTAAGGTACCTGTCGACAAAATCGGCGCCATCATCGGCTCGGGCGGCAAGACTATCCGCGCCATCCAGGAAGAGACTCACACTGAGATCGATATCCAGGATGACGGCACCGTGTACATCGCAGCCGACAATGCCACCAACGAAGCCCTGGCACGCGATATGGTGCTCTCGCTGACCGAAACGCCCGAACTGGGCCGTATTTACACCGGCAAGGTCGTCCGCACCACCGATTTCGGCGCATTTGTGGAAATCCTTCCCAATGTCGACGGCATGGTGCATATCTCGCAATTGGACAGCATGCGTGTCAACAAGGTGGAAGATGTGGTCCGCATCGGCGATGAGATCACCGTCATGGTGACCGGCATCGATGATAACGGCAAAATCCGCCTTTCACGCCAGGCAGTCCTGGAAGACTGGTCGCTTGAGGAAGCTGTAGCCAGCGATTCTCGCAAATCCGGCGGCGGACGCCCCAGTGGAGGACACGGCGGTGATCGTGACCGTGGCGGCGATCGCGGCGGAGACCGCGGACCGCGACGTGACAATCGCGGCGGTGATCGAGACCGGCGCAGATAATCCAACATAAAAAAGACTGCCGCGAAAATCGGCAGTCTTTTTTTTATCCATTAATTGTTTGAAAGATCAGGTAATGTCCTTTGTAGGCAGATCGGGCATAGTAGGGCCGGATATCCCCAGGTGTTGGGCCAGAGCGGCTCGAATGGCAATCCGGTCATCCCACGGGTATTCCACCTCGCCAAAGCACATCGACTGTTCATGCCCCTTTCCGCATGCGATGACCACATCACCCGGATTGGCTGCTTTGATCGCCTCAGTAATGGCCTTGCCGCGGTCCGGAATGCGGAAAAACGACTTGCTCTCCACGCCCCCGCGTTCCGTGGCGGCAGCTGCCATTTCCTGCAAAATATCCTCCAAACGCTCGGTGCGCGGATCTTCGGCTGTCAGATACACCAAATCAGCCCACTGTACGGCGATTTCGGCCATCAGGCGGCGTTTCTCCCGATCACGCAGCCCGGCTGAGCCAAATACCACCAGCACCCTACCGCTGGTCAACTGACGAGCTGCTTCCAGCGCCCGCAGCAATGCATTGGGCGTATGCGCAAAATCCACCACCGCAAAGAAATCCTGCGGACCGCGAATCAACTCCATGCGCCCCGGTATGCCCTGTAAATGCTCAATCCCCTGCGCGACCGTGTCCATACTGATGCCCAGGCCAAAATGCGCCGCCGCAGCGGCGGCCAGGCAGTTGGAGACGTTGTGTTCCCCCAGCAGACGGCAGCGAACCGGGTATGCCTGTTGGTCCACCACAATGTCAAAATGCAATCCGTCCGGGCTGTGCTCAATGCTGGAAGCAAAAACATCAGCCTGTGGATTTTTTGTGCTGTAGGTAATGATGTTCACCTTTGTGACGGCTCGCAGATATTCATACGAGCGGTCATCCATGTTCAACACTGCCAAACGCGGGTTGCCAATAACCTTTTTCTTCGTGGTTTCCAAGCTGGTGAACAGTTTTGCTTTGGCTTTCCAGTACGCCTCATACGACCCATGGTAATCGAGATGCTCGTGGGTGATATTGGTGATCACGCCGATGTCAAACTCGCAGTCCGCCACCCGATGCTGCTCAAGACCATGCGAGGTGGTCTCCAGCACCACGTGGGTCAGACCCGCCGTTTGCATGCGCGAGAGATACCGCTGCACCTCGGGTGCTTCCGGGGTGGTGACGTGGAAGCCCGTATCGATCACCTCATCGCCGATGGTGGCGTTGACCGTGGAGATCATGCCGATCAGCAAACCGGCTTTGAGCAGAATCTCATAGATCAAATTGGTGGTGGTGGTTTTACCATCGGTGCCGGTTACCCCGACCACCCGCAATTTTCGGGCTGGAAAATCGTAAAAGGCGGCTGAAAGATACGCCAGCAAACAGCGCGTGTCATCCGTTCGAATGTAGGGAACGGGCAAGTCGTCAATCATTTTACTGCCGACAACCGCCGCGGCCCCGGCCTCGATTGCCCTGGGGATAAATCGATGCCCGTCAGCGTTCAGCCCCTCCAGTGCCACAAACACAAACCCCGGTTTCATCTGGCGGGAATCATATGTGACACCGGTAATGAATGGAGCGTCAGCAGGGCCATAGGTTTCGATGGGGTCGGGGAATCCCTGCAGTAATTGTTGAATGGTGTGGGGAACAAATCCAGTCATAAATCAATTGTAATAGATTTTCGCTCCCGAGGTCAAACAACCATGACATGAAATTCGCGCGAACTACCGGGAGTGAATTTCATTTTTGTGAAGACCGGGGTATACTATTTATCGTTAAAACTATTAACAGGGTTGCCGCAGCTACTCATTAAAGCCTTATCACATCATTCGGTTCGCGCCATTCTACTATCATCCCAAGGAGACATTTATGTACCAGGATCAAATCAACGCTTACTTTGCCGATAAAGAGCAGCAGTTTATTGATATCGCCTCCAAATTGATCGCCATCCCCAGCCCGCGCGGTGAAACTCAGCCAGGTTTCCCGTACGGTAAGGCTCCGGCTGAAGCGCTGGCTGCCGCCCTGGATATTCTCAAAGAGATGGGTTTCTTTCCTAAAAACATGGAAAATCACGTGGGTATCGCGGATCTGAACGATAAAGAGACCATGATGGCTATCCTGTGCCATTTGGATGTAGTACCGGAAGGAACCGGCTGGCAGACCCCCGCATATCAGCCAGTGGTGAAAAATGGTCACCTGTACGGCCGCGGATCAAGCGATAACAAAGGTCCTGCCGCGGCAGCCATGCTGGCGATGCAGGCGGTGAAAGTAATGAATATCCCGCTGAAATACAATACCCGCCTCATCCTGGGCACTGCCGAAGAAACCGGCTCTCAGGATATTGCGTATTACCGCCAGCATGAGAAGACCCCTCCGTATACCTTTTCGCCAGATGGTGAATTTCCCGTAACCAACACAGAAAAAGGAAATTTCCGCCCCACTTTCAGCCAGACCTGGTCGGAAGCCAAAGCGATTCCACACATCGTCAGCATCAAAGGCGGACACACTCTCAATATCATCCCCGAGCACGCTGAGGCGGTGATAAAGGGTATGACCGCGCTGGACGTTCTGCCATTTCTTGGGCAGGCGCAGGCTCACACCGGCGCTGAGTTCGCGGTATCGGAAGATGGCGATGCATTGTGTATTGCCGCTCATGGCAAGCCGGAACACGCTTCCACACCCGAAAAGGGCATCAATGCCATCACAGCCTTACTGGCTCTCCTGTCAGACATGCCATTTGCCGATCATGAAAGCTTTAAGGCAGTCAAAGCGCTCAACCGGCTCTTCCCGCAAGGTGATTATTATGGCAAGGCAGCCGGTATCGCCCAGGCCGATGAAGTATCGGGACCGTTGACCCTTTCCTTCAATATCCTGGAGTTCACTCCCACCGGCTTCACCGGGCGGTTCGACAGCCGGGTGCCGTTGTGTGCCAACAAAGAAAATTGTCAGGATGTGATGGAAAATCGCTTCCACGAGGCTGGTTTCCAGGTGGAAAGCCGTATGGGTCCGGGCCATCACACTCCATGCGATTCACCGTTTGTGGGCACGCTGAACCGCGTGTATGAGCAGTACACCGGCTACAAAGGCGGATGCGAGTCGACGGGCGGCGGCACCTATGTTCACAGTATCGACGGCGGTGTCTGCTTTGGAGCCATGATGCCGGGCGCTGAACCCAATATGCACGGGGCTAATGAACATGTCAGTATCTCCGAGATGCTGACCGCTGCTAAAATTTTCACCCAGGTGATCGTCGATATCTGCGGATAATCGCCACTTCTTATGACATGAAAAAACCGGCCGGTGATGGTTCACCGGCCGGTTTATTTACTGTATCAGCAAAAAAATGACTAGAGGTTCTGGCGCAGTTCCTGAAGCTGACCGGAAACCGAGCCATCGATTACACGGTCACCCACCTGAACCACCAACCCACCCAAGATGCAGGGATCCACGCGGAAACTGATGGTGGCTCCGGTGCCCAGAGATTTGAGGATGTCATTGCGGACGATATCCTGCTCTTCGATGGTGAGGGGCAGAGCGCTGGTCACCTGCGCGGAGTTGCCGCTCAGTTGCTCGCCATCCAGCACCACCACTTTACCGGATTTGACAC
>CAZHMZ010000235.1:0-4444 GCA_964532655.1 uncultured Anaerolineaceae bacterium | reverse complement strand
CTCCCCTATCAGCCCTGAAGAGTTAGCTGAAATTAAGCAATTCTTTGCACGTCCCAAGTTTTTCATTTTGGGTTTTGCCCGTTCCGGTACCACCATCCTGATGAAACTGATCAGTCTGCACCCGGATGTGCACTGCAACTACCAGGCGCATTTCTTTACCCGCCCGCCTACACTCAAAGCCCTGGTGGGTGATTCTGACGTCCGACGCTGGCTGGCAAGGAAAAATAATCGCTGGAATCGGGGCGGCGACCTCAGCACCGTCTCCCTGCGCGCCGTGGCAGATTTCATTATGGAAAGAGACGCCCTGCGGGTGGGCAAACACATCGTGGGTGATAAAAGTCCCACCTCCAACACTCATGGTCAGGTGCTGCGCGATATGCATGCCCTCTATCCCGATGCAAAGATCATCTACATCGTCCGCGACGGCCGTGACGTGCTTACTTCGGAACGCGTGCGAAACTTCATCGAGGAAAACCAATACCTGTTGAAGGAAGATTTGAGAATAATGAACACGCTCAAATCAGACCCGGCCAGCTTCCTGAAAGGCGAGCAATCCATTTTTACCGAGCGGTTTATCCGGCGCATGGCACAAAACTGGAATGATAACCTGACCGAGATTGACCAGGAAGCCAAACGGCTGTACCCCGACGCCTATTTTCCGCTGCGGTATGAGGATCTGCTGACCGACCCGACCGGCACGATCCGTAAAATCTGGGCTTTCCTGGGGGCCGAGGGCGGTGATGATTTGCAGGACTCCATTCTGGCTGAAATGAACCAGAACTATGATGAAGCCTGGCAGATCCACCGCAACGAGTCAATCGCCTCTTTTCTGCCCAAGGGGCAAGCCGGCAACTGGCGCGACCGGTTTACCATGCAGGATCGCCGGCTCTTTAAAGAGATCGCCGGCCCCAAACTGATCGAATGGGGCTACGAACCGGATGAAAACTGGTAGAAACCGGGTCTACTGTTTGCATTTTTGGACCAGAATTTCCTCTAAGAACGTCAGCCGGCGTTCTTCTTTTATTTTCTGGTCGATCAGCGGCCGGATTACCTCGCGATCCACCCGTTTACCGCGCATGGCAAAGATAAACTCGCGGATGGCCTGGGCGTTTTCACGCACGTTGTCTTCGGTATTGGGCAGCTCCAGGATCCCCTCAATCCCCCGGCCGGATACATCGGTATCGTAATAACCCAATATGGTGGGGATGCCCATGGCCAGCGATTCGCGCACCTTGAGCGCCGAGTTTTCTTCCAGCTCTTTGCGGTGTAATGCCAGCGTACCGGCGCATACATCCACGCCTGCCAGAAGACTGCGTACCTTTGAGTTTTCAACCATGCCGTAAAAAGTGACGTTGTCACAGTGCAAATCGGCAGAAAAATCATCTTTTCTGAAACCGATCATATCCAGATGGATATCCGGATTATCTCGAATGAATTCAAGCAGCTTATCCTCTCCGTTCCATGGCAATCCGGGCACGCCCACAAACGCGATGGTGGGGTTGGCATTGCCGGGCGCCGGCAGCGGATCGATGCTGTCAGGGTCAATTCCATTGGAAAGCACCAGCATTGGTTTTTGGAAGCGCGTGAATACACTTCGCTCTGCCAGTTCGCGGCTGATTAAGACCATGCCGGATGACTGGCCTAAAATGCGGTTTCTGAATAACCGGTTACCGACATCATATGCCATTCCACGTTGCCGGTATTCAATCACATCATCCGTATTCACCTCTACCACCACCGGCGCGATGCGGTAAAGGCGGTCCAGCGGGATGGTGTAAAACCCGTAGCGTAAATAGATCAGATCCGGAGCAAACTCTGCAATCTGATCAATCATGCGGGCAAGCTGCCGGCTGCGCGAGACTTCGCGGGCAATGAAACGAGCCGGTTTCCAGCGCTGCGAGCTTCCAAACCGAAAGGTCCGGATATCCGGCAGGTTGATTTCATCGGGGGTGAGCAGAAACTGCTGCGCCTGGTGACCCATGTGGTTCCACAGGCGGATGTGCTCGCGGATCTTGCGCCCCACCCCGCCAAAGATGTATTTTTTTTCCAGATGAAGTGTTACATAAGCAATTTTCAAAGATCTCGTCCGGTCTTCATAGTTGGAAATGCGAATAGATTGGCGCGCCTGTCAAAGCGCATACCCAAAATCAGCAGCCATCTGATAAAAGAAACTCAGCAATGGCTCTCGTAAGGCGTTCTCATCCAGATGATCCACGCCGGTTCCGGTTTCTTGAGCGTTGAATCTCATGCGCAGAATCCGGTCAAGCGCCTGTTTTGATGGGTTTGGCTGGTTGATTAACTCAAACAAAAGATGGATCGCTTGAGGATCTGCGCTGAAAACATCCTCTGAGTGAAGAGTGATGGATCTATCCTCAGGAAGTCCCTGTAAAAACTGATGAATCCACCGGTTGGTTTCCGCCCAAAGCCAGCAATTTTTCTCGACCGGCGAAAAATCATCCCAACTCTCACGAAATTGGCTGTCCGCTAAAGGGATAATCCGGGTAGGATCATACGGATGACCGCTGTACCATTTTCGTCGTAAAGCGGATCTCACCACTGACATCGGTTCACGGATCAGGTGAATAAATTTCACCTGAGGGATGGTTTCATGGATCACTGGCGCCAGAAAAGTCGCCGGCGGGCCGGCTTCGATATACCCACGATCACAATACAACGCATGATCGAACAATGCCCTTCTGGCAGTGAGAAAGCCCTCCATGAGCAGGCTCTTCATCTTTTCATCACCCAGGTAGCCGGGAAACAGCTCATAAGCCTTTTTCGAAAGCCCAAACAATTCTGGCAAAGGTTCATGATAAACCAGTGCATTTCCGGACTTTTTGAGAATGTGTGCCATCGTTTCCGATCCCACCCTGCCGGTGGATAGCACAAACACACATGGGTGACTCTCACTGAACTGGTCAGGATGTCTTTGACCGGTGAGTTTCCATTTGAACATATAGAAGATTTTTCGCAGGTCAGATCTTCTGAATGTTTTCTCTATCCGGTAAATGAATAATTTTGGTTTATTCTGCAAATTCATAATCCTACGCCAACAGCTGCATTATGAGCAGAGAGACTTTTTCTGAAAAAACTTCCTCTGAGAAATGTTTACGGGCATGCGATTGCAAATTAGCACGAATTTCATCCACCCTGTTTTCCGGAAATGCATTGACAGTTTCGATGATACCAGATATTTCATCACTCGACCGATATCTGAGAAAATCGAATGGAATGGTCTCAATTTGACCGCCAGAATCATGAACGATCGGGATGCAACCGGCGGCAATACCCTGAACAGTCGATAACCCAAATGGTTCATTAATCAGCCGGTGCACGAAAATTTTTGCGCGCTGAAGAATTGAGATTGTTTCGGAAAATCCGGCATTAACGTGCAAATCTACGTTTACCAAACGATGAGAGTTAATATAATCCTTACACCTGTTTAAATAATCAGGCTTTTGAGAGAAACCAATAATGTGAAAGCGAATTTCAGGAAGGCCTTCGGCCAGTTTGATAATTTCCAGTTGACCTTTAACTTCGGCGAAGCGTCCCAAAGAAACAACTGAGTTCTCTCTTTCACCCTGTCTGCTGAAATAAGGAGCCATCCGGACAGGCGGATAAACAATTTGAGGAACAGGCTGTGCAGATGGGTAAATCTTTAAAAATGAGTCCCTTGTAAAATATGAATTGCAAACCACCTGTACAGCCGGATTTGACTTTGCCGCTCGATAAACAGTCTTCAGGATCAGGCTAGATAAACGCCTGCCGGATAATCCTCTGAATGGCTGGTCAGGAAAGTGTATGCTGGGCAGACCAGAAAAGATACGAAATTCGCGCGGAAAGTGCACATAGCTGATCAGGTGTTTATCAGGGGGCATGAAAATCTGGCTGTTGCTGGAATCGATCAGTAAATCATACTGACGGCTGAGACGCCCCAGCAGCCGGTTAAATAATAATATCTGATAATCCTGAGGGAGTTTTTTCCAGGGCAGTGAGGGAGATAATCGACGAAAATTCAACCTTACTTTTTCGCCATACTTCTGTTCCACATCCGCGAGTGATAAAGCCGAATCCAGGCACACCACATCGGGCGTCAGTCCGAGCGCATTGAGTGCCTTAACAAAACCTAAAATAACCTCAAACCGCCCGCCCGGGATGATGTAAGGCTGGCTGATAGCGACGTGCGGTTGCTCAGATGTGTGCATGGGGGTGATTCCTTGATTTCGTATCCGATTATATCGAATATTTCAGTTTCAGACGGGGAAAATTTATACTGTTTTCTGTTTAATATTGGGTACCAAAACTGCGCAGATTTTACAAAGGCTTTGCCGGCATCCAGCCCGGAAACAGAGATCGAAAAGCGCAAGCTCATCACCCCAGCCACCGGCACGCGTCGCTTGAATTATAATAGGGCTCAACCATCAACACAAACAACGACCAGATT
>CAZHMZ010000234.1:0-4458 GCA_964532655.1 uncultured Anaerolineaceae bacterium | reverse complement strand
CATCAATTTACCCGGCCTATCCACTCACCTGCCGGCTATTACCGAGAAAGACCGTGAAGATGTACTGCATGCCGTCGAATGGGGAGCAGATTGGGTGGCCCTTTCGTTTGTCCACTCCTCCGCTGAGGTGGAAGAACTGCGTCGTTTCATGCTCAGTCAAACCGGCAAATCACTCCCCATCATGGCAAAAATTGAACGTCAGGCGGCGCTCGACCACATTGATGAGATTATCGCCACCGCCGACGGCATCATGGTGGCGCGCGGCGATCTGGGAATCGAGATCCCGGCCGAGAAGGTTCCCATGGCCCAGAAATATTTGATCAAACACAGCAATGAAGCCGGTATCCCGGTGGTCACAGCCACCCAGATGCTGGATTCGATGGTTCGCAATCCCAGGCCTACCCGCGCTGAGACCTCTGATGTGGCCAACGCCATCCTGGACGGGACTGACGCCGTGATGTTATCGGCTGAAACCGCGGTGGGAAATTATCCCGTGCAGACGGTTGAAACCATGGTCCGCATTATCTGTGAAGTCGAAGAAAAACAGGTGGCGCCATTCCAGCCACCCTATAAACCATCAGGCGAAGGGATCCATCATTCCATCGCTCAGGCCATCGCCAGTTCAACCCGTGAAGCGGTTGAAAACCTGGATGTAGCGGCGATCATCGCCATCACCGCATCCGGGTACACTGCCCGCATTGTCTCCAGATACCGCCCGCAGGCGCCCATTCTGGCTGTCTCACCGGATGAACTGGTGGTTCGCAGCCTGGGGATGTACTGGGGCGTCAGGCCGCTGGTGACTCCGCGCACCCACAACACGGATGAGATGATCGCTAATGCCTTGTCCATCACAAAGGAGAGGAATTTCGTAAAAGCCGGGGATCTGGTCGTCATTACGGCCGGTACAGCCGGTTCAGAGGCCGGCACCACCAACTTCTTACAGATTCGCCTGATTCAATAATCAAATATCCCGAAAGATGAGGACATCATGACCGAGAACCTGATGCTGGCCTGCTGCGGATTGGATTGCGGTTCGTGTGAGATCCGCCTGGCACTCACAGATGCCGGTGCAGCCAAGGTTGTGGTGGAGTGGTTTCAAAGCGAAGGCTGGCTAAAGCCGGATGAAGGGCTGCCGCAAATCATCGAGCGAAAGATGTTCTGCAACGGATGCCTCGGCGATCGAGCGGTTCACTGGTCAGCCGACTGCTGGATTCTGGACTGCTGTGTGGATCAACATCATCTATCCAACTGCGTTGAATGCGGTCAGTTCCCCTGTGAACGGCTGACCGACTGGTCAACGCAGAACAGCGGATACCAGGCTGCTTTCATCCGGCTGAAACAGATCCACCAGGGTCTTTCACATGGGGCTTAATGCGGTTCACTGTTCCTGTTTGGTCATCCTGCGATGGGCAAGTATCCGATCCACAACATAAAAGACGTATCCCAGGGCAATAAAAGCGACCGTCAGCCCGGCCACATTGATCAAAACCTGCACCCATCCCAACATATCCGCATCCATAAACGGGTAGGGATACCTTGAGCCATATCCAATCCCGTCACCGAATTGCGCGGCGATGATTGCATACACAAAATACAGTAACGGAGCTACCGCCCACAATAATGGAGAGGTACCGCGGATCCTTCCTTTCGGGTCGAAAAGCAGCCAATCCACAAGAGCGAGAATGGGAACAACATAGTGGAGCAGGTTGACCGAAAAATTCTTAATCCCGCTCATGGTAAAGGTATCGTTGAGCAGGAAATGCGCGACCAGCATGGTTACCGTCAGGTTCATCATGCTGACGCCCTTCAGGGTATAGCTCCATAACGGGATATTTTCCGGATCATCCCCCCGCATCAGCAGGACCGTCTGGCTGCCGGTGGTAAATATGCACACCAGGTTGCTGAGGATGGTGAAATAATTCAGCAGTCTGAGATCGAACCTGCCTTCCAGTATGCCAAACTGGATAGACAACCCCACAATCGCAGATAGCATTAGGATAAATTTATTAAGAATGGAGAGCCATTTATTGCGGATGTACATATCTGCCGTTTCACCGGTTGGAGTGTTGATTGATATTATAGTATGATCAATTCAGGCTTGATACATCATGGGAGATAATTTGTGAGTTCCAGACGAAAATCGCCCGTTAACCTCGCCACCACCGAGGAACATAACTGTTCAATCGATCTTCGCCTGAAGATTCTCGCCAGGCTGCCATTTTTTGCCGGTCTGTCACAGAAGGATCTCGAGACAGTCAACCGCCGGTTTATCGAAACCGGTTATGAAGCCTCACAGCCGGTTTATCATACCGGTGATTCGGCTGAAAGGTTATTTGTGGTGGCAGATGGAAAAGTGAAACTGCTTCAGCATACAACCGGCGGAAGGGACGTGTTGCTGGATCTGTTGACCTGCGGGGAGTTCTTTGGCGCGCTCACCGTACTGGGCACGGAAACCTATTCCGATACGGCTGTTGCGCAAACATCAGCCTGCGTACTCAGCATTCGCGCAGACGCCTTTGCTGAAATTTTAGAGGGACACCCCAACCTTGCGCTCAAGGCGCTTAAAATTATGGCGGACCGATTGGGTGATGCGTATCAGCGCGTCAGCCAGCTCAGCGCCTTTCCCGTTGAGAAACGCATCGCGGTGACCCTGTTGAAGCTGGCGAAAAAATTTGGCAGGCAGCAGAAAGACATGCTGCTGATTGATGTGCCGCTCTCGCGGGATGACATCGCTGAAATGACTGGCTCCACCCCTGAAACCACCAGCCGGGTCATCAGCCAGTACCAGAACGCGGGCATACTCACCAGCGGTCGTCTGTGGATCGGTGTGCTGGATCTGGCAGGTCTGGAAAAAGAGATCGGTCAGGAGTAGATAATCATCTTCTGGTTTGTTCAAACCGCGGAGAGTACTTTCCGCGGTTTTTTGTTTCCTGTCGCGATCATCAAAGGATGCCTTTACAAAAACAATAATCAATTGCCGCGAATAGATCCGTCTTATTTTAAGGGTCAGGGGATCAGATCCCCGTTTATGAAACCCCGTGATTCATCGAAAACGCGCCAGTGGATGACCAGCCCATCAACAAATATAATGATTATATGAAAGATGTTATGCAAATCCCGCCGGATTCGTTTGAGGGTGGTTCGGATAACGACGCTGCACCGGATTTGACCGCTTCAGAAGTAATGGATCTTTTCAAAGATCTCACACAGAAAGGACGTATTCTGCTGGAGAAGCCGTCCCTGTTGATGCAGATCGCCGAGAAGATTGAACAGGTTTTTTGGCTGCGGGATGCGCAAACCGACCAGATTTTGTATGTGAATCCCGCTTTTGAAGTCGTATGGGGGCGCCCGGCAGCCACGATATACATCCATCCTCAAATCCTCATCGAGAGCGTCCACCCTGAGGACCGGGTTGAGGTTATGGCAGCCAGGCCGCGCCGCGACCGTAAACCATTCAACCAGATTTTTCGTATCCTGCGGCCGGACGGATCCATACGCTGGATCGACGCGCGGACATTCTTCCTGTGTGATGAGCAGGATACGCCTTTCCTGATTTTCTCAATGGCTCAGGATATTACCGGTCAGAAGGAAGGCGATCTGACCCTCCGCAAGGCTCTCAACCGCACGCGTGAGCAATTTAATCTGAGCCATAAAATGAGCCTGGCACGGAAACCGGCTACGGTGTTGAATACTCTGATGTCCGCCCGGGAACTCCGTTCAGCCCAGCACGCAGATCTGTTGTTCTTCAACAACCCGAAAACCGGTCCTGCCGGCGGTTGGGAAGTCACCCCTTCATGGTCATCCATACAGAATACGGTCGCCTGGCCCGGCGAAAATAGCCTGTATGATGAGCCCGGGTTTCTGGATTTAATGCATCCCACCCGCGTGATGGTCGTCACCACCTCCCGCAGCCCACGGCTTACCCGGGCGGTTAAAAATTTGCTGACCGAAGCCCAGGTGCAAACGCTGGTGATTTTTCCCTTAACAGCAACCGGTGATTGGCTGGGTTGCCTGCTGGTATTCTTTGGCAAGGAGCATCATTTTCACCATGTTGAACTCTCTCATCTGAAAATACTGGTGGATCAGGCTACCATCACCCTGTACAATCTGCACCTGTTGGAGGCAGAAGAGGAAACGCGTCATGAGGCTGAGCGCGCCAACGAGATCAAAACCGAGTTCCTGGCGATGATTTCACATGAGTTGCGGACACCGCTCACATCCATTTACGGTTTCACCTCCACCCTGCTGGCGGAGGACGTAAAATGGGAGCCCGGCGAACAGCGCGATTTTATTTTGACCATCCAGAGGGAATCTGATCGGCTGCAGGAATTGATCGACCATTTGCTGGATCTTTCCAGGCTGGAAGCCGGCATGCTGCCAATCCAGCCGGATACCAGATCGCTTCAGGAAGTGATCAGCGATGCCCTGCCCCAGCTTCAAACCTTGACCGCCAGGCAT
>CAZHMZ010000233.1:0-4589 GCA_964532655.1 uncultured Anaerolineaceae bacterium | reverse complement strand
GTGGAGATCGCATCCTTTTCTTTTTGTGACATGTTGCGCAACAACCGCCCCATTGAAAGGTCTTTACTGGCGCGGGTAAGTACACCGATTGGCGTGGTGAGAGAGCGGCTGATCACGATACCCAGAGCCAGAGAGACGACCACACCGATGACGCCGATAATAATCATCATCATTTGAGATGATTTCATACTTGCTTCTGAATCCGTCATCGATTGTTCGGCTGTATTTTCATTCAACAACGTTAACTCACTCAGCACATCGCTGACATTATTGCGAGTAACATTGATTTTTCCACCAGTATTCAGTGATTTTTTCGCTGACCCTATATCGTCTGCATCTACAAAGCCGATGAATTCATTCATTGCGGCATAATAAGCAGCTAAGGCAGTGTCCAATTTAGCCAGCAATAGTTGTTCTTCTTCGCTCTGGTTCTTTTTCTTATACTCATCCAGATTCGCGGTGATCTCCGATATCCTGCTTTCCATTGTTGTTTGTGTTTTGATTCTTTCATTATCAACCACCAGATACCGGTACACATCGCCGCGCAGCAGCAAAAAGGCAGAATCCATCTTGCCCAGATAAATAATGGGGTTCAAATTTTGATGGTACATCGACTGCAGACTCGTATTGATGGTAGTCATGCTGGTGAGCCCCAGAACAATCACAACAATGGTTATGATTGTGGCAAAGACAAATCCTCCTACCAATTTATTACCGGTCTTTATGTTGTTCAAAAATCTCATGACAATACCTCATTAATATATTTTTTCTTACACTGGTGAATCAATTTCCTGATACACACCGTGTCTTACATTAAAACCTCCTATCGATTTTTGGACCTATTCATGATTGATGACCACTTTGTAACAAATTCCGTTTGGGAAAGCTTTAAACGACAGGTGAATAATTGATTAATTTACAGTAAACCCATTAACATTGGTAAAAAATTTATCAAATGGTAAGTTTATAAATCAATAAATATTTATATACAAAACGCATAAACAATATCCAGATATGGTAAGATGATTTTTGTCGGTTCATTTGTTTAATCGCGGATCCAACTTTACCATCTGGATCCAGGTTTACCGGGCGATAAGTCCGTTAAACAAGTCACCTGATACAAAAAACCTGTCAGCCTGAAAACGGTTCTGGCAGGGTCATAATCAAAACTTGGGGGTTTTCATGTTGACAGCTACATCAAAAGATGGGACGAGAATCGCGTACGAAAAGAATGGTTCCGGTCCCGCACTGATTCTGGTGGATGGGGCGTTATGTTACCGATCTTTCGGACCGATGGAGCACCTATCCAAACTGCTGGCTCCTCATTTTACGGTGATCCACTATGACCGCCGTGGACGCGGAGACAGCACCAATTCAAAACCTTACGCCGTTGAACGGGAAGTGGAGGATATCGAAGCATTGATTAACGAAGCTGGGGGTTCAGCTTATGTGTTCGGCACCTCATCCGGCGCGATTCTCTCGTTGGAAACCGCCTTGCGTCTGGGGGACAAGATCAAAAAACTGGCGCTTTATGAACCCCCTTACAACTCTGACGCAGGGGCGCGCCTGAGATTTCGTGTTTATAAAGACGATGTCATCAAAGCAGCCGAGGAAAATCGACCGGGAGATGCCGTGGCGACATTCATGCAGTATGTGGGAACTCCCGAAGCACAGATCGACGGGATGCGAAATTCACCTGCATGGCCGATGATGGAAGCAATTGGGCATACGCTGGCATACGACGCAGAGGTTATGGGATTGGATGGCTCTGTGCCGGTGGACCGGGTTGGGCAATTATCCGTCCCAACCCTGGTGATGGATGGCGGCGCAAACTTTGAGACCATGCCGTTTATGCGCGCCACTGCCACAACCCTCGCTGAAACAATCCCGGCAGCCCGGCATCGCACCCTGGAAGGTCAGACTCACGATGTCAATCTGGAAGTTCTGGCGCCTGTTCTGATCGAATTCTTTGAAGAGTAAGCCGGTTATTTCGGGATCATTTTCAACAGACCGTCAGTTCAGATCGAACCTGACGGTCCGTTGATTTCGTTTAGATTCACATATCCTGATGGGGGATCACCTGAGCCTGTTGTAATTTCTCAACGGATCCAGATAGCGGAATACCACTCTGTTCATCCCATCCCATTACTTTCCAGTGGCGGCGCATCATGGCCTCGATCGGCAGAGTTTTCCCCTTATTAGGCCCCGCAGCCAGAGGTGGATCACCTGCCATGCGCCTGCTCATCTTGAAATCGATTGGCCGGATACCCTGCTTTATATTGAAGAGTTGCCGTAATGTTTGAATGTTCTGTCCAATTTCCATCCAGTCATCCGGGGTTTTCTGCCATCCGGTAGCGGCATTGAGCCAATCAAACAGTTTCCAGTGATGAACGCCCATCACCATGGCAAACAGGCACCCGCCCGCTCCATCGGTAAGTCCTTTATAACAGGCGTTGGCTGCCGTTTTATATGCCATCTGATCAGTATCGAGATACTCCCCGGATTTATCATAAAGCCCCGGATTGGGAGCCCAAGAAACTTTGTCCCACAGATGCATCATGTCATAATATTGGCCGGATCCCACGGTATGCCGCCCCGGTGTGGGATCCACGCTGTAGTGAACGCCGACCACAGGATCCATCCGTGAATCATGCATCCCCGGCTCCTGCCCGCCGGCTGTCACCAGGCACGAAGTAGCCGCATCACCCAATCGGGCTGCCGCGGCTTTGGTTCCATCCGCCAGGAGATCACCGATCCCTTTGCGCTCGATCATGAGTTGAACCAGTTCGATGATGGACGGCGCGTCACCCCAGGCCAGTTTCAGGCCGCCGGTCATATCCGGTGTGATCACACCCTTCTCATAACACTCGATTGCGAATGCCACCGTTGCCCCGGTTGAAATGGTATCCATACCTGCGCGATTTAAGAGTTCGTTGATATACAAAATGGTTTTCAAATCCCGGTTCAGCAGTAAACCGCCAAACGCCGCACAGGTTTCATATTCAGGCTTGTGACCACTAGTAAACACATTTCCGGTGGCCTCTGAAAGATTGCAGACACCGCCGCAGCCAATCACGCAGGAATAACAATGATACTTTTTCTCCTGGAGACGCAGAACCTGATCGGGATTGAAGCTGTGGTATTCAAATCGCGCGTAATCAGCCACAGAGCCGGCCCAATTTTTGATGGGCGTATCTCCGGAGGTGGCGCCCATCAGGTTATTCATGGGCGTCCCCCAGCGCTTCAACAACATCGGCAGGATCATTCCATCCAGAGGAGCGGCTTTCTTCATCTTTCCCATCACCCTGCCCATGAGTGCCAGCAGGATGCCCGGAAAGAAACGCGGCATCTCCATCCGGCGGATTTTTGCCGCCAACTCTCGGCTGATTGCCTTCATGGCGTGGGCGTCCTGACAGCCAATCGGGTTGTTGCCTGCCAGCACCACCCCTTTCAGGTGTTTGGATCCCATCACCGCGCCGCATCCCGAACGGGCAGCAATGCGTCCCCCATCATTGGCGATTCCGGAAATCAGCGAAAGTTTCTCCGCCGCTGGCCCTATAACCGCCACTGCCGGCTTTTTCGGTTTTGAATTGTCATGGATCAACCGCTCTTCTGCCTGGACGGCATCCATCCCCCACACATGATCTGCGGGGCGAATTTCAGCTTTGTGATGATCCACATACAGATACACCGGCGTTGAAGCTGCACCGGTGAAAAAGATACCATCGTAGCCGCACTGTTTGATAGCCGGTGAAAAATTGCCCCCGCAGTTGGCATCCCCCCACCCGCCTGTGATGGGTGATTTACAGACCACCATCCATCTACCGGTGACCAGACTGGGCGTACCGGTCAAAAGTCCACTCACGAATCCCAGCACATTCTCCGGCCTTAATGGATCTGCCCCGGCGGGGATCCGGTTGTACAGTATCGCAGCTCCCAACCCCACCCCGGAAAGGACAGTTTCATAAACGCTGTCGGGGATGTGCTCTTCATGAATCTCAGCAGCAGACAAATCGACCCACAGGATTTTTCCGGTGTAGCCCCTCATGCGCTGGGTGATCCTTTCAACAGACAGTAAATTTTGAGCATCCGGCTATCCACCGGAAAGCGGAAATAAGAACGTAACAATATCCTGGTCTCGCAAGCGGGTATCCAGGTGAACCCTCTCATAATTTACGCGAAGGAAATGAGAGATTCGCAGTGGCAATGGAACCTTAAGAATTTTCAGCAAGCTGCCTAACGTATCACCATCGGACAACTGCACAAATCCGTTCTGATCGAAAAGGTCATGATTAATGAACCCGGGTGCCAGAACTTTAACCCGAATGGGTCCTGGCTTCAGTCCAGTGGAGGATTTCGTCAATTGCTGAGACATGGATTGATTAATTTCCTTTAGAACTCAATCATTTTACCCGACCCAGTTATTTTTCGCTCGATGAAACTGGCAGTCGAGTGAATTGTCTCTCAGCGATGGAGAGATGTGATCACGAATTTAATCCGAGGGTCTGGCTTTGTTAACTAATGTTAAAATTTCATATTGATGACTGTTTTGGATGATGAAAAGTATTCCATTATTATTCGTTTGCATA
>CAZHMZ010000232.1:0-4605 GCA_964532655.1 uncultured Anaerolineaceae bacterium | reverse complement strand
CAGCGCCTCTTCCTCGGCGGCGGTGAGCGGGGTAAGCTGCCCGTTCACCAGAATCACCTTGCAGCTCCCGCAAATGCCCAGCCCGCCGCACACCGCCAGCAGATCCACCCCGGCCAGTTGGGCCGCACTGAGCAGATCCGTGCCGGCATCCACGTGGATGCGCCGGCCGATGGGCTGAAAATCGATCTGAAACTGTACAGGGGACATATGGGCGATTTTAACACGGTTGCGGCCCCGGCGCGCATGAATTATCGGCCACAAATCCCATTCGGTTGACTGCATTTCCTTCAACCCCGCACGCGCCACAAAAAATAGTTTTTCTATCCAAATCGGTAAAAATACCTAAATTTAATGAGACATGTTCGCGCATCGCCGCTTGACGGGTATTCGGGCGGATGATACCATTTTCCTGTTCCATATTTTTACCAGAAAAAAATATTCAGCCATTAAGAGGAGTGATGAGCATGGAAATCGATCCGAAAAATGATCCAACATTTGAAGGGTTTGATACGTTTGTCAAAAAGGTGATGGAAGACTGGAAGGTACCCGGGCTGGGTGTGGCAGTGGTCAAAGGCGACCAGGTGCTGCTGGCCAAAGGGTATGGCTACCGCGATGTGGAAAACAAACTGCCCGCCGATGCCGAAACTATCTTTGCCATTGGGTCGGCTTCCAAAGCGTTTGCCTCCATGGCTGTGGCGCAGATGGTAGACGAAGGCAAGGTGGAATGGGACAAACCCGTCCGCGATTACATGCCTGACTTCAAACTGATGGACAATTTTGCCACCGAGCGCATGACCCCGCGCGATCTGCTGTGCCATCGCAGCGGCTTACCCCGTCATGATGTGATGTGGTACAACAGCTCGTTCTCCCGCAAGGAACTCTACGAACGCCTGCGCTATCTGGAGCCCAACAAAGATTTCCGCACCAACTTCCAGTACCAGAACCTGATGTACCTGACCGCCGGCTATCTGGTGGAACGCGTGACCGGAAAAACCTGGGAAGAATACACCGATGAACACACCATGAAGATGCTGGGCATGGCCCGCACCAACTTCTCGGTGGATGTTTCCAAAAAGCACGCCAATATCGCCTTCCCCTACAACAAGGAAAAAGATCAGGTCAAACTGATCCCGTTCCGCAATATTGATGCTGTCGGCCCGGCTGGCTCCATTAACTCCACCCCGCTGGATATGGCACGCTGGGTAATCGCCCACCTGAATGATGGTAAATACGGCGATGCGCAGATCGTCACCAAAGCCAATCTGAAGCAACTGCACACCTCCACCACCCCCATCCCGGGCAGTTTCTTCCCCGGCATTGAGGATGTGAAGGAATTGGGCGATATGTCTTACGGGTTGGGCTGGTTCATGCAGCCTTACCGCGGACGCCGTTTGATTCACCACGGCGGCAACATCGACGGCTTTACTGCCCTGATCTCATTCATGCCTGATGACGGCGTGGGCGTGGTGCTGCTGACCAACATGAACGGCACCTTCTCCACCTTCCCGCTCATGCTGAACATCTACGACCGTCTGCTGGGTCTGGATCAGCTTGAACTGAACAGCAAATTCCTGGAAGCCATCCAAAAACTGGAAGCTGCCGCGGAAGAGGTCAAACAGAAATCAGCCGGGCAAAAGAAACCCAATACCAAACCCTCTCATGAACTGGCTGATTACGTGGGCGATTTCGAGCACCCCGCCTATGGGCCGCTGAAGGTCACCAAAAACGGCGACGGCATGCGCATGACCTACAACAACATCGCCTACAAGATGGATCACTACCATTACGATGTGTTTGAGACCACCATGGAAGAGGGCCTGGAGATGACGGTCAAAGCCGCCTTCTTCAGCGATATGCAGGGCAACATCACCAGCGTGGCCGTTCCGCTGGAAGGCAATGTGAAAGACATCGTCTTCACCCGCAAGGCCGGCGAAGAAATGTTCAAAAAGGAATTCCTGGAGAGGTTCGTTGGTAAATACCGCTTCATGGAAACCCAGATCATCGCGGTGGCGATGAAGGATGAGCATCACCTGACCGCCTCCATTATGGATCAGGGCGACGCCGATCTGGAACCGTACATGGGCACGCAGTTCAAGGTGAAAGGCACCCCCGCCAGCATTGAGTTCAAGGTGGAAGATGGCAAGGTACCGGGCGCGGATCTGTTGCAAGACGGCGCGGTGTTCTACGCCGAGAAGATTGAGTAAGCTAGGAATCTACACCCCACCCCTTTTTCCCCGCCCCTCGAGGGGCGGGGTTTTTTTTGGCAGGTGTTGACCTGCAGACAGGTCAACACCTGCCAAATGGCGGGACATAAATTGGCCAGCAAAGCATGCCGGCCAATTTATGTCCCGTTCCATGCAACGTAGGGGCGCACACGCATAAACCACCACCCCGGCGCTGCGCGCCACCCCTCCAATGGAGGGGAATCACAACGCCTACATTGCGGGGAATCCTGCTCAACGAGCCGATCTATAACGGCAGGTTACGGAACAAGATTGGTCATCGATTCGGTGACGCTTTCGATTACAACTGGGTAGGATCCGGTACCCTGGATGTTCTGCGGATTCGCAGCGTCCTGTAAATTTCCCCATCTGCCAGCGAGTTTTGCCGTTCTGACGGCAAAACTCGCTGGCATTATTTTTTTATCCCCGCCCCTTGAGGGGCGGGGAACAAGGGGTGGGGTGTTGTATAGAGATCCCTGGAAGGGGTGCACAGCGCCGGGGTGGTATATTCCTACAACCGGCTCACCGTGCGAAAATGGTATCCGTAGATCGCAAGCGTCACCGCCAGCGGCACCTTACGGGGGTCGCGCGCCAGCGTCCAGAACAGCAGCCGCCAGTACTCCAACCGTTCCTTGCCCTTAATCCCCAGCACCACCATTGAGCGCAGAAAAGCGTAAATGTGATGCATCTGCAGCGGGTTCTGCACCCTGGGCAGGCGGTATTCCTTCAAAAAGATACGCACCCGCTCGTAAAACGGTCTGGGCGAGTAGATATCCTCCAAAATCTGGTGATAACCCTCTTTCAACTCATCGATATCCATGCGTGGGACGATGTTGGTGGTGCCGTCGGCGTTGTCGCCGTTCATCTCATCCAGCAGGCGACCCTCGCCTTTCAAGCGTTTGTACAATTGCGTATTGAACGGCGCCTGCAGCAATCCCACCATGGCGGTGACAATGCCGCTCTGCTGGATAAACTCCACCTGCTTTTTGAAAATGGATGGGGTGTCGCTGTCAAATCCGACGATGAAACCGCCCATCACTTGCAGGCCGTGCTGCTGCATGGTTTTTACATCCCGCACCAGGTCGCGCCGCCGGTTCTGCGATTTCTGGCATTCCGCCAGACCGGCCTCATCGGGGGTTTCGATGCCCACAAACACCGAGTGGAAACCGGCTGCCGACATCATATCCATCAGCTCTTCATCGTCTGACAGGTTGATGGAGGCTTCCGTCACCAGAGTGCAGCCGGTTTTGCCCTTGCGCCATTCAATGATGGCCGGAAGTAACTCCTCCTTGAGATATTTTTTATTCCCAATGAAATTGTCATCCACAAAGAAGATATTCTGACGCCAGCCTATCGCGTAAATACCGTCCAGCTCGTGGATGATCTGGTCGACGGTCTTGAAGCGCACCCGATGCCCCAGCATGGCAGTCACATTGCAAAAGTCACAGTTGAACGGGCAGCCGCGCGTAAACTGGATGCTCAGACTGTCATAGCGGCCCGGTTTAATCAGATTCCACAGCGGGGCTGGCGTATCCTTGAGATCGGCAAATTCAGCCGTTGAATACACATGCTGTAGCGTGCCGGCTTTCAGGTCGCGTAAGAAAGGCGGCAAAGTAATTTCCGCCTCGTTCAGCACAAAATGGTCCACCTCGGTAAACTGGTCTTCCGTCCCCATAAACAGCGGTCCGCCGGCAATCACTTTCAGACCGTGCTGCTTGCAGTGGTGGATCACCTCGTGGGCCGAGCTGTTCTGGATCGACATGGCGCTCACAAAAACCATATCGGCCCAGTCGAGCTGTTTCTCTGTAAGCGGCTCCACATTCATGTCGACCACTTTTTTATTCCATTCAGCGGGCAGCATGGCAGCTACGGTCAGCAGGCCCAGCGGTGGGTTGGATGCTTTGCGGCGGATAAAACGCAGGGCGTGATTAAAACTCCAGAAGGTATCGGGGATTTTGGGATAAATCATGAGCAGGTTCATGAACAGTCCTTTGTATCGGTAAAGTTTCCGGTTCAGGATGCGATTGAAATCAATCGGCCGCCCGAACTGCAATGATCTGAGTTGATAAAAGAATAGTATCTGCAATGAATTCGGCCGGAATGTGCCAATCGGCATATTCCGGGATGTGCCTTCCCATGTGACCTCCCCTGAAAGACATGACCCTGCCGCCGCCCGGCGCCCGGAACAACCTGGTACGCTGATGCTATAATGAGGACGTGCAAAAGCCCGCTCCCATCCGCGTCAGCAGCGCCGATATTGGTTTTGCCGTGGTTGTGCTCGTTTCATACCTGGCGGCGCTCTCCTCATGGCAGCAAACCAATCCGCTTGACCTGGCCGCCATCATCCTGGCCGGCATCGGCTATATCACCCTGGGGATCTACG
>CAZHMZ010000231.1:0-4611 GCA_964532655.1 uncultured Anaerolineaceae bacterium | reverse complement strand
CTTTGTTCAGTGTCTGAAGCGAAACACCCATTTTACTTCGGGTCATGGCTGAAACGGTTGCCTGGCCGTCAGCATACTCGAGATCCAGAATGATGGGAATACCGGCAGCCGATAAGGCGGCCATTTTTTCCATCAGGCGCGGTTCCATAAATGGATTGCTGAAGAGAGCCACATCCGGAAAGCAATCTTCGCTTTGTTCGTCCGGGATGAGATTGCCTCTTGCGAAAAGGGTCGATTTCAACAAACGGATGCGTCCCTGCTCTTCCTGCCGAACACCATCCGGTTGAAATATAGCCACTCGACCGAAGAATTCCTTCACAGGAAGTACATTTTTCTCGACAGTCGTAATTTTTTCCTCAAGCGGTTCCTGTGAAATCGATTTTTGCAGGTTGATATTCGTTTTGAGGTAAGCCAGACCGGCCGCCAGATCCGGGCGACCATCCAGCCTGGCCTGTCGGATATTCAGATCAATCAATGCCGGAAGTAAACTGTCAATTTCATCCAGGCGTTTTGCCACTTCTTCAGCGGGTTTTGGGCTGTTCACAATCTCCTGTAATACTTCGGCAGCCTGTATCAATTCTGCCTCGCTGACCGGTACCACCCGTTGAGTTAGATTTTGAAGAAGATCACGAACTGCCTCAGACGATGGCGGAACTGGTTCACCGGTCCCGATTAAATCCAAACTGATTTCCTCATCAGGTTCCACCGGCTCCAATTCAAATTTGCTCGCAGCATCTTGAGGTTCTGGATCGTAACCTTGTTCGGCTGTCTGATCATCTCTGGCCACAACAAAAAATTCCCCCATAATTCTGGCAATCTCAGGGTCGTTGGGATTGGTCTGCAAAAGATCGAGACAGATATCAAAAGCCTCATCCAGGCGATTTTCGCTGGCATAACAAATCGCTTTTTCCTTTTGAAGCTGATAAACGCTTTTTTGATCTTTTGTAACCAATTCTGATATCCTCATCACAATGAAATCGATGCACTTTACAAAGTCACTACCATTACTCTAATCATGTTCCATGATTTTGAATGTAAACGTGTTCTGAAATATCCATAAAAGAAAAGTAAATGTCAACCATCCATCATTGCGGGGAAACGCCGCTGATTTTACTGAAAACAAAGATATATTTTATGTGAGATTTACTGGAACATGGATTTCGGCCAATTATACTGTGGGAATGACCGATCTGTCTGCCATAAATCTGCAAACATCATCTGTAATCAACTCATTACTTGAAAACAACTCCACTCTCCAGGTACAAAATGAGACCGATTCGTTTCAGCAGTTGCTTTCATACATGCTGCTCTCCGGCATGGGCTCATCATCCGGCTCATCGGGTGATTTTGGAGATTTGCTTTCACCCCTGATGATGCTGCTGGAACAACTGCAAATGCAGCAACTGGTCACCGGGTCCGGTTCGGTCGATATGCTGCAATCCGGGGGTGAGCAGGGCATCGGAAACTGCCCCTGGCCTGTGGAAGGCCCATTAACCTGGGATTATCTGCCCCCCACACACAACGGCATGGATTTTGGGATCAACGTGGGCACACCCATCCAGACCAGCATCACCGGGAAGGTGGTGTTTGCCGGATGGGATAACACAGGTTATGGAAACCTGGTGATTGTGGACAACGGCACCTATCAAACTTATTATGCTCATCTTTCTGAAATCACTGTCACAAAAAATGATGTGATCCGGCAGGGTGAAATGGTCGGGTACTCAGGGAACACCGGCAATTCCACCGGCCCGCATTTGCATTACGAAGTGCGAAAAAACGATAAAGTCGTGAACCCTGAAATCCTTCACGGGCCGCTGTAGACCCCTTAGCATTAAATCATTTTCTGGAAACCAAAATCCGTCTGAAGTGTCAGACGGATTTTTTTATTCTGAGAGAAAGCCGGCGAATCTCACGGCTTTCTCTCAATGAAAAAGAATCAACTCTATATCTTAAACCTGGAGACAATGGCGTTCAGTTCCTGGGCCATCATGGCCAGAGATTGCGCTGAAGCCGTTACCTCCTCCACCTGAGCACTCATTTCCTCGGTAGAGGCTGAAACTTCTTCAATGGCGGCGCTGTTCTCTTCGCTGACACTGGCGATGTTATCCACCGAGTTTCCAACCTCATTGGATCCTGCCGCCATTTCTTCGGTTGCGGCAGTGTTCTGCTCCACCACTGCGGATACTGAATCCATGGCGGAGATCAGCCGGCTGGATGCCTCGTTCATCTTTGCAGCAGCCTCGGCGGCCTGACCAGCCTGGTTGCTTACCTTATCCACCGCTTCCAGAATGTCGGCCAGCATCAACCCGGATTGATTTGCCCGACCCACACCGGTTTCCACCTCGCGTGTGCTTTCATTCATCGCCTGAACGGCTTCGGCTACCGTGGACTGAATGCTTCGCACCAGTTCACCGATTTCACGCGTGGCACCTGCTGAACGCTCAGCCAGTTTCCGAACCTCATCAGCCACCACAGCAAAACCTTTTCCGTTTTCACCTGCCCGGGCGGCCTCAATGGCGGCATTCAGGGCCAGCAAGTTGGTTTGTGAGGCAATATCCTGTATGGTTTCGACAATGACCCCGATCTGCCTGGATTTGGCTCCCATATCCATCACCCTGTCAGAGGAGACGGATACTTTGTTTTTGATCATTTCCATGCCTTTCAGGGTATCATCCACAGCCCCGGCGCCCTCTTTAGCCAGATTAGCCGCTTCCAGGGCGAAGACCTTAACACTCTCCCCGTTCTGGCTGACCTGACCAATCGAATCGGAAATCTGGCTGGTGATGGAGGCGGCTTTGGAAACTGCTGAAGCCTGTTCCTGCGCCCCCAGCGCCACACCCTCGATGGCTCTTGACATCTGCTCGACGGAGCTGGCTGTATTCGCGGCGCTCTGAGATTGCTGTGTGATACCGGAAGCCACCTGTTGAATGGTAAATGCAATCTGTGATGTGGCCAATCCAGCCTGGTTGGCGGCAGTGGCCATTTGTTCTGAAGAAGCACTCAAATTTGCGGAATCTTCCAGGATATGCGATACCATCTCTCGAAGGGACTCTACCATTTGCTTGAGAGCGTTCCCCAGCACATCGGCATCGCCTTTGGGTTTTACCTCGCATGTCAGATCCCCATTCGAGATTCGATTGGCATCTTCGGCTGCCTGTGTGAGATAATCGCGCAGCGCAGCGAACGCGTTTGCGATGACCCCCAGTTCATCCCTGCGATTGTATATTTTTTTGATTACTTTGGAATTGGTGTCAATCGAAAGATCACCCACAGCCAGCGTATTGGAACTCCGGGCAATCACCACCAGCGCACTGGCAACCGGAAAGATTTGCAGATACACTCCCACCAGCACGATCACCAGCATAACCACACAAATGCCCACCAGCAGCAATATGGCCTGCATGGCTTCCCGGGTGACTTCTGCGGTGGGCACGGTGATCTGTACCAACCAGGGGGTGGTCGTCGATCCCACTGTGATGGGAGCGTAAGTCACAAAAGTGCCATTTTCTTCAACAGTATCGGCCGCTTCGGACAGAGCCATCTCAGCTATCGTTTCTTCATCCAAACCCAAACTGGTCAACGGTTCACCAACCAGTTCCGGGTGGCTTTGTGAACCCGCAATCATGCCGCCATGGGTAAATACCGTTACATCCATAGCCCCGTTATACCGGTCGATATTTTCTACACGGGTCTGCATGTAATCAAGAGCGATATCCACGCCGGCGATCCCCAGGAATTTATCCTTTACAATGATCGGGACCGCCAGAGAGGTCATTAAAACTTCCTTCCCATTGATTTCGTAAGGGTACGCTTCGGTGATCACCTCTGTTTTGGTGCTTTTGGGCAGCAGATAATAATCGCCGTTACCTTCAACCTCATAATCCACCAACGGGGCCATTGATATCTTCCCATCGGCATCTCTTGACCAGTAGGGAATCAACCGGCCTGTGTCGTCATAGCCCTCTTCACCGGCATAGGCGCTGTCCATTCCATCAAAGGCGTCGGGTGCCCATGCGGTATAAACACCGGTCAATGACTCGTTCTCCAACAGAATCTGATGAAGTACGGCAATCACCTGACCACGGGTTACATTTTTTCCCTGGATCTTGAAAGCTTCCAGCGTCTCGGCCAATGACCTGGCAACACTCATGGCATTATTCAGTTCGCTTAATATGGCGGTACTCTCGTGATCAGCCGTCAGGTTGATCTCTGTTTTCGCTGATTTCATGCTGAAATCACGCCACGATAACACACTGTAGAGCGTGGTCACCACCCCCATCAGCAAGACCATAAAACCAACTGACAGGATTAATGTAGTTCTGATCGATCTCACCTTCCTTTTACTGCGCATCATGCATTTCTCCTGAGGAAAATTGGTAAGGATGGGGGAAATCTATCAAGAGGCTATAAAGAAAAAAGCATTCAGACAGGAAAATGCCCATCCATCTCTGTATGATTATTCAGATCGGCTCCCGGATAATCCATTAATGCCTGATAAATTGTCAGTAAAACCGATGTAAATAATAACAATCTGTCAGTCTTGACAGGTTAATAACATAATGTTATAAACATAATATGTTATTAATAACATATAGGAGATTGAATGAC
>CAZHMZ010000230.1:3228-4616 GCA_964532655.1 uncultured Anaerolineaceae bacterium | reverse complement strand
ATAGGCGTCATTCCGATGATCGGGATTGGACTTCATTCTCTGATTGATGGAATGATTTACTCGATCACTTTTTATGTAAATATTTTCACCGGTTCTTTGGCCGCTACCGGTATGATTTTGCATGAATTTCCAGAAGGCATCGTGACATTCATTTTGCTTGAACGTGGAGGTTTGCCAAGGAAGAAATCGGCATTTTATGCATTTCTTGCAGCAGGGATTTCCACTCCCCTGGGTACGATGATTTCTCTTCCTTTCATCAACCGAATCAGCTCTTATTTATTAGGAATTTTGCTGGCGATATCTGCAGGCGCCCTTGTTTATGTTGGGGCTTCTCATTTGCTTCCAGCGGTTGAGAAAGAAAATCGAAAGTTTTCGCTGTTTATGTTATTCGCCGGCATACTCGTGGCGATTGTAATTGTCACAACTCAAAGATAAGGGAGTATGAAAATGGATTATGTTTTTGGACCAGTTCCATCCCGTCGATTGGGTTATAGTGTTGGGATCAACCATATTCCACTCAAGAATTGCTCCTACTCTTGTGTTTATTGTCAGGTTGGAAGAACGACGAACATGAGTATCTGGCGTCAGAAATTCTATCCGGTCAACAAGATTATGGGTGAGGTCGAAAGAAAAGTGATCGAGTGTGCCAGGCTTGGAAAAGAGATCGACTACTTAACATTGGTTCCAGATGGCGAACCGACACTCGATGTGAACCTTGGCAATTTAATACAACAGTTGAAACATTACGGAATACCCATTGCTGTCATTTCTAATGCTTCATTAATTGATCAGCCGGACGTTCAGGAAGAATTGTTACAAGCAGATTGGGTTTCTCTAAAAGTAGATTCTGTAGACGAACAAATATGGAGAGCGATCAACCGTCCGCACCGTCATTTATCTTTAGCTGACATCCTAGATGGGATGCTTTCTTTTCGTAAGAAATTTTGCGGCGAACTGATTACAGAAACAATGCTGGTAACCGGTTTAAATGACAATGCAAAGTCCACTCAACAGTTATGTGACTTTCTTCTAAAACTGCAGTCATTTAAATCCTATCTATCTATTCCCATCCGTCCGCCTGCAGAATCCAGTGTTACTACACCTTCCTCTGATTCGCTTCGTGAAATTATCAATGTCTGTGCCCATCAGGTTTCATTTATACATTTTCTCTTTGAAACTGAAGTTGGAGATTTTATCTCAACAGGAAATCTCACAGAAGATATTCTCAGCATTACCGCAGTTCACCCCCTGCGTGAGGAGGCCTTGCGAGAAATGATATCAAAATCCGGCGGCACATGGAGGACGATCGAGGATTTATTGGCTTCTCATGAAATTACCTGCGTCAATTATCGAGATGAAAAATTCTTTTTACGTCATAATAAAAAATT
>CAZHMZ010000230.1:0-3218 GCA_964532655.1 uncultured Anaerolineaceae bacterium | reverse complement strand
GACGGTAAAGGAGTAACAAATTTCCATTATGGATTATGTGCCATCTCCCTTAGTCAATATCGTAATACTCAGCTTGGTAGCCAGCCTTGGCACTGGATTAGGTGGATTGATCGCTATCATTCGTAAGCCAGGTAAAAGAATGTATGGCTTGTTAATGGGGATCACTGCCGGTGTCATGATTTGCCTTTCCTTTCTGGATCTGGTGAACGAAGCATGGCAACTTGCTGGTCCATGGACGGCCACAATCGGGTTTGCCATCGGGGCTACCTTCATGTTTCTTCTGGATCATTTCGCCCCTCATATTCGTTTCGGAGAAAAAGAGGTTCGTGGTATTCAATCAGAGATTTCTAACATTTCAACTGAATGCCCTCATTATGGCAGAAGACGGTTTGGCCGCAGACGGTGGGAAAGTCAAAACCTTGATATGCGATTGGTCAATACCGGTCTGCTTTTAGCGGTTGGCATTACATTGCATAATCTGCCAGAAGGAATCGCCGTTGGTGCTGGTTATTTGCATAACCCACAATTTGGCATATTTATCGCCCTGGCCATAATGCTGCACAATATCCCAGAAGGAATTGCGACTGCATTGCCACTTTGTAAAGGAGGTCTTTGCAGATGGGATGCGTTTCGGGTGGCCTTTTTGTCTGGATTTGCAGAACCGGTTGGAGCGCTAATCGCCAGCCTTTTCCTGGTTACGTTTCAAAAGTTGGTACCCGGAGCACTGGCTTTCGCCGGAGGTGTAATGGTATTTATTACGCTGGATGAGCTCATCCCGACAGCGAGAGAATTTGGTCATGAGCATTATGTGGCACTTGGAATCATTCTGGGATCTATTTTTGTTTTTGTCCTTTCAGGAATACTTGGCGTTTAGCCTGAATGATTACTCTTTTGTTAGGAGTAAATGTTATGAAATTGCTTGAAGAAATATTAGCTGCGCTTCCCAAAAAGCAACTGCCGATTCGAAAAGTAATTGTAGGGGTTCACTGGACGTTGGTGGCGAGTAAATATTGCGGCCTTGCTTCTACTATGGTGAGAGAGGAGCAGCATGGCCATTCGCAGGTAAGAGATGTAGGTAACCTTACCGAAAAATGTGCCCTGGATTTAGCAAAATGGGTTCTTTCAGATAATCTTCTGGAGGCCAGTATTGGTATGGCAGCAATAAACTCCTTATTAGAAATTGATGAGCGATCATTAAAGGAAATCAATGCCTCTGAAGTGATTGGCAGAGAATGTAAAGGAAAAAACTTGGTAGTAGTAGGTCATTTCCCGTTTGTTGAAAAAATGAAAACCATCGCAAGAAAATGTTGGGTTATCGAGAAAAGACCATTCGGTGATGATTTCCCGGAAGAAAAAGCCCAGGAATTCATCCCGCAGGCAGATGTAATCGCTATTACTGGTACTGCCTTAATCAACCACACCATTGAAGGTTTACTATCACTTTGCCCTTCCAAATCGATAGTTATAGTCTTAGGCCCTTCAACACCCATGTCCCCGCTTTTATTTGATTACGGAATTTCTTTTCTTTCAGGTGCCAGGGTTATAGACGAAGAAGCAGCAATTACTACAATTCAACAGGGGGCAAGTTTAAAACAGGTAAAGGGAACCAGACTATTTACAATGACAAAAGGGATTTAGTGGAATGAGTATTGTTTTTAATCCAATCCCTTTTGCTAAGGGGGATCCTATCAGAACCGATGTCACAAAAACCTATCACCTTGGACAGATTGAAGTTTTCCTCCTGGACCACCCCGAAGGTCACACCCAAGCTGCGATCACCACACCGACGCGATTCACCATTTCAGAGCCCCAAAGATTGCATCACATTGCTCATGTAAGAGGAAAAAATCAAACAAAAACACCATATGTTAATGAATAAGACCCCCATAAATAGGGGTCTTATCTTTATTCCGTTCATATATGCCAGTGGGGAAGAAGGGACTCGAACCCTCACGACTTTCGCCACATGATCCTAAGTCATGCCTGTCTGCCAGTTCCAGCACTTCCCCGCCGATAATTATACGCAAAGCCGAGGGGAAGCGCAAGAAATCCGGCCCTGGTTGCTTCTACGATCAATTGGCTCAAAATCTTGATCTATTTTTTACTGATTCTAAGGGTTAAAGAATAATTTGATGCGTATAATTGCTGAGGTTTTGAGTCAACACTGAGGAGAGCAATATGTCACGAGTTATTCAATCAGACACCGGAAGGAAGGATCGGGATCGCTATCTAAAAGCTATCCTAAAGGCTATTCGTCTATTAATGGAATCATCTGAGCCAGGCAAAGATACCAATGACCTGGTTTCGTTCATCTCGTTGGCGTTGTACGAAGTCCATGCAACGATCGATGCCTCGGTCGGCGCCTGGGAAAAGCGGGATTACTGGCTGAAAGCCGACCGTTACCGCATGGAGTGGGACTGGTGTCAGTATTACGCGAAGGATTTACATCGGGCGGTCCTGAAAAATGATTGGGATGCCATCATTCCTTTACTGGTCAAAATCGGGCAGAAATTACAGAATGTAAAGCTTCCACAGCATGATCGGCTGGGTTCTCCCTGGCTGGGGGCCTGGGAAGTGCTTAAAAAGCGCCCTCTGGTAGATTAGCCTCAACTTCAGCACGTCGAAATCGCCCTCTTGTCAGGTGACAGGATGGGTATGATAGAATCATTACGTTTCTGTGAGCCAGACAAGGACGGGATTTACTAATGGCTTCTGTGACTAAAACTGCTGAATTTACGATTGATCGTAAATATCTGACCAACCGGAACGGGGCGGTGGCCTGGATTGCCTCGCATGCACTTCGCCAGTGGCCGTTTCTGTTGATTTCGCTTATTGGAGCTGGGGTGAATGCGTATATGGCTACCCTGGTGCCTCAATATATCGGGCAGGCGTTCAATGCCGTACTGGCGACGCCTCCGCAAATGAATATCCTCGCCCGGCTTGGCTGGACGCTGGTGATTTTACAGGTTGTGCGGGCGGTTATTCTACTGGCACGCAACTTTTGTTTTGAACTGGTGGCCCAACGGATGGAGCGCGCCACGCGCGAGGAGTTGTACGTCAGCTTGCTGGGAAAAAGCATGACCTTTCATAACCTACAGCCGGTTGGCGATACGATGGCACGCGCCACCAACGACGTGCGTGAGATCAATTACCTGTTCAGCCCTGGGATCAGCCTGGTGATCGGTTCCGTGTCTTTCCTGATCATGCCCATCATCGTA
>CAZHMZ010000229.1:0-4739 GCA_964532655.1 uncultured Anaerolineaceae bacterium | reverse complement strand
ACAAGCCTGCTCTGACAGCGCAGGTTGAAAATCGGGGCCTGAAGAATGTCACTTTTGTGGGACCGGTTGCCAAAAAAGAGATGAAAGAAATGTTCAGTATGGCTGACGCCTGTATTGCCATTCTGAAACCCATTGAACTGTACAAAACCACCTACCCCAACAAGGTGTTTGATTATATGGCAGCTGGTCGTCCGGTGCTGCTGGCCATCGACGGGGTGATCCGCAAGGTGGTAGACGATGCACAGGCCGGCATCTTTGTCCCGCCCGGTGATGCGCACGCCATGGCGGAAACCATGCGCTATATGGCAGAACATCAAGCTGAAATGAAACAAATGGGTGTGTCCGGGTATCAGTACGTCAAGGAACACTTCAACCGCACCCGCTTTACCACCCGTTTTGAGCAACTCCTATGGGAGATGGTTGAGAAATAAAACCAATTCGTCATTATAATAAGATGTAAATGATGATGTGAAAGGCTCTGGTATGGTATCTCTCAGGGAAACCTTCAACAAGCAGCTTGAAAAAATCCGCAATGAAACCCTTCTGTTGGGCAGTATGGTTGAACAGGCCATGTTGTTTTCTGTGCAAACTTTGCTCGCCCATGATATCCGCGGAGCCAGAATCACCCAGGAAAATGATCTACAGATCAACGAAAAGCGTTTTGCCATCGAGAATGCCATCCTGATCACCATGGCCACCCAGCAGCCTATGGCGCATGATCTGCGTCTGCTGGCTTCTCTGCTGGAAATCGCCACCGAATTGGAGCGCATGGGTGATTATGCCAAAGGCATTGGTAAGGTCACCCGACTGCTGGGTGATGACACGAGCCTGAAACTGCCGGCCGATGATCTGGAAAAAATGGTTCAACTGGCTGTGAGCATGCTGCACCAGGGTCTGATCGCCTTTATCGAAGAGGATGTTGAGAAGGCCAGACTGATCCCCAAACAGGATGATGAGGTAGATGCGCTGTACAACAAGATCTCCCGCTTCGCCATCGACCAGATGATGAACAACCGCGATCTGATTGATCATGCCAACTATCTGATGTGGGTGGCTCACAATATTGAGCGAATGTCTGACCGCGTGGTGAATATCTGTGAGCGAACCGTCTTCACCGCCACCGGTGAATTGATGGAGATCGACAGCTCGGATGATGAAAGCGAAGACACCTCCCCGGTTGAGGGCGTCGAATAACCCTGTATGCGTTCTCCTGATGAACTTCCCGGCAAATTGATTGTGGTTGAGGGGATTGACGGAAGCGGAAAATCCACCCAAATCGATTTGCTTCAAAAATGGCTGCTCGGCCTGGGCAGATCGGTTTTCTTTACCGAATGGAACTCGTCATCGCTGGTTAAAAGCACCACCAAAGCCGGGAAAAACGATAAATCCTTCACTCCCACCACCTACAGTCTTCTGCTCAGCACCGATTTCGCGGATCGCTGGGAAAACTATATCCGCCCGCTGCTGAAGGCCGGCAGCATTGTTCTGGCAGATCGTTATGCGTTTACTGCCTTTGCGCGTGATGTAGCCCGCGGCGTGGATCGCGAGTGGGTGCGCAATCTGTATTCTTTCGCCGTTCAACCGGATATCACCTTTTATTTCAAAGTTCCGCTGGATATCGCGGTCAATCGCATTACCGGCTCACGCGAAAAACTGAAATACTATGAGGCCGGTATGGATCTGGGATTATCCGATAATCGCGTTTCCAGCTTCCGTATCTTCCAGCAGCGTATTATCGACGAATATGATGCCATGACAGACGAATTTGGCCTGACGGTGATTGACGGCACTCTGCCCGTGGAAGTGCAGCAAATGCAGATGCGCAAGATTGTCAGCAAGATCATCCGCCATTGGAAAGGCTTGCCTCATCCCCGGGCCCGCGCCCTGCGATCTCAACAACGCATGCTTAACCGGGCGCTGCCTCCCACTCTTCCGGAGGAGGATAAACCCGAATGACTGAAGCAAAATTCTACGGAGCAGGTTTCCCGTATCTCAACAATTTGAATCTGCCAGGAAAACTGATCGTCCTGGAGGGGAATGACGGCGTGGGCCGCACCACCCAGATCGAACTGCTGCGCCAATGGTTGGAAGGAAAAGGTTACGCCATCTCCAACACAGGCCTCAAGCGCTCACCGCTTACCCAACCCGGTCTGGCAGCCGCCAAAGAAGGGCATACTTTTGGACGCCTGAGCATGGCCTTGTTTTATGCCACCGATTTTGCGGATCGCCTGGAGCGGCAGATTATCCCTGCTCTCAGGGGTGGATTCTTTGTGCTCTCAGACCGCTATTTTTATTCGGTGATTGCGCGTGACATCGTCCGCGGGGCTGACCCTGAATGGGCCCGCAAGCTGTATGGTTTTGCCCTCAAACCGGATATTGTCCTCTATCTACGCGCCGATATTGATAACCTGGCCACACGCATCATCCACGGTCGGGGTCTCAATTATTGGGAAGCCGGCATGGATATGAACTATGCTGACAACCTGTATGACAGTTTCAAGATTTACCAGGGAAAACTGCGCGATCAATTTGATTGCATGGCTGAAGAATTCTGTTTCGTCACCATTGATGCCAATCAGAGTGTCCCGGCCATTTTCTCGCAACTGCAGTATCACATCAACAAACTGATCCCAGCCACAGAAACGGTGTAATCAAACAACCCTCCCCGCCTGGTAGACCGGATGTGAAAGGATGCAATCTTCTGGTCATTTACAGGTATTTCCGGCTTCACATGGACCTCTCCGAGGTTATATTGGCCGGAATGCTTTATAATCAAGCCTGTTGTTTCAGCAGCAACCCATTCACACATCTCATCTTTCTATGCAGCGTTCCCCTCATCATTGATCAAAAGGATAATCAATTGATTCAGCAAACCACACAAAAAATCACCGAAAATATCCAGAAAGTCATCATCGGCAAGGAAAAAGAGATCCAGCTTCTGATGGTTGCGGTTCTCTGTGAAGGCCATGTATTGCTTGAGGATGTTCCCGGAACCGGCAAGACCACCCTGGCGCGCGCCCTGGCAGCCTCTCTGGGTTGCAGCTTCCGCCGTATCCAGTTCACGCCTGACCTGCTGCCCTCCGATGTGACCGGTTTGAGCTGGTTCAATCAGAAAACCCAGGAATTTGAATTCCGTCCCGGGCCGATCATGAGCCAGGTGGTGCTGGCAGATGAAATCAACCGCGCCACACCGCGTACCCAGTCCGCCCTGCTGGAAGCCATGCAGGAGCGTCAGGTGACCGGCGACGGCGTGACCCGTGTACTGGAACGCCCGTTTGTGGTTCTGGCTACCCAGAATCCGATCGAGCTGGAGGGCACGTTCCCGCTGCCTGAAGCGCAGGTGGACCGCTTTATTCTGCGCCTGAACATCGGTTATCCGTCCCAGGCGGAGGAAAACGCCATTCTCGAACGATTCCGAAGCAGTGATCCGCTGCCCAGTCTGCAGCCGGTTGTCAGCGCCGCCGAACTGATCGCATTACAGGAAGAACGCCGCGGAATTCGGGTGGAAGATACGGTGCGTGATTACATCGTGCAGGTGGCCCGCGCCACCCGCAATAACACCGAGGTGCAGTTGGGCGCCAGCCCGCGTGCCACGCTGGCATTGTATCAAACCGCGCAGGCCTGGGCAGCCATCCAGGGGCGTGATTTTGTCATCCCGGATGATGTCAAATACCTGGCTCCCTATGTACTCAGCCACCGCCTGATCATTTCGGCTCAGGCCCAACTGCGCGGAAGAGATCCTCAGGAATTGATCGCAGACGTTATTGGAGTGGTGCCGGTTCCGGTGGAGCGATAAGATGCCCCCGCATATCTGGTTCCCCATCCTGCTCGTCCTGTTTTTTGTGGGAGCCTATACCTCGAATGACTGGCTGGTCACACTATCGGTGGCGATGGCCGCGGTACTTGGGATTGCCATCCTGTGGAGCCGCCACTCGCTCGACCAGGTCAGTTACCGGCGGCATATTCACTACAAGCGCGGTTTCCCCGGTGAGCGCACAGACGTGCGGCTTGAGGTGGAAAATCATAAACGCCTGCCACTTTCCTGGTTGCGTATCGTCGACCAGTGGCCGCATGCCGCTGCGCCAACCGATGAAAAAATGCTCACCCCTTCCCACCTGCCCCGGGTCGGTCGCCTGACCCAACTGCTGAGCTTGCGCTGGAATGAAAAAGTAACTCGAAAATTCGAGATTGAATTTAAAGAGCGCGGTGTTTATCCCATTGGGCCTGCAGATTACACCTCAGGCGATCTGTTTGGGCTGTACGAGGAATGGAAATCGGATACGCAACAGGAATATGTCACCGTCTTTCCGGAGTTGATACCACTCAAGGCGCTGGAGATCGAAACCGAGAATCCCATGGGTGAGCATCGCTCACGCCGGCAGATCTTTGAAGATCCCAGCCGTACGATGGGCGTACGCAATTACCATCCGGAAGATGAATTCCGGCGCATCCACTGGCCTGCCACCGCCCGAACCGGTGAATTACAGGTTAAAGTTTATCAGCCGGTCAATTCAAAGATGATGGTCGTGTGCCTCAATATTGCCACCTCTGCCCACCCCTGGCTGGGGATCAATCACCAGCTCTCTGAACACCTGATCAGTCTGGCAGGTACCATCTGCTACCAGAATATTCAACAGGGGTATTCTGTAGGCCTTATCTCCAACAGTTGCCTGGCGCATTCAGATCAACCCTTTGTGATTCAGCCCAGCCACTCGCAAAAGCAACTTCCGCATTTGCTG
>CAZHMZ010000228.1:3524-4747 GCA_964532655.1 uncultured Anaerolineaceae bacterium | reverse complement strand
GGCATGCCACAGCGGGTGGCTTCTTCCTGGATGGTTTCCTGCGCCTGGCGTTTGGTGCCGACGAACAGAACTACGCCGCCCTGGGACACAGTATCGCGAACCAGTTCGTAAGCGGTGGTGAGAGCCTTAACCGTCTGCTGGAGATCGATGATATGGATCCCATTGCGTTCGGTGAAAATATAAGGCTTCATTAAGGGGTGCCATTTGTTGGTCCGATGCCCGAAGTGGACACCACTTTCCAGCAAGGCTTTCATGGAAATGATTGTGGACATACTATTCTCCTTTGCGTTTGTCCTCCGCTCCCCATGTTTCGTTTCCCACACTGTTTTACCCCCAACAGCACGCAAGGAAATTGAATGGAAAGCGTGTGAATTTGTTAGTTTCCGCCAACCGCGGCGGAAGCCGATGAAGTATATCACAAAATGAGATGGGCGGGTGGGCTTTTTTGCTGCTTACAGCGCCTCTGCCCATTCACGTTGAAAGGGAGCGCCCCAGTGTCATTTCGTCGCGGCTGGCGCAGCCAGACGCAGAGATATCCGCGTGCGGAGGACCGCCCGAGGGTTTATCTGCACACGTTTCCAGATATGGAACCCTTTTCCATCCGCTCCTGTCCGATCCCTCGTCACAGCGCAGACGCTGTTTCCTCGGGATGACAACGTGGGCCGGGTTGCGAAGAGATGGTTTCCTGTATAACAGAACCCTTTTTTGTCATCCTGAACGAAGCGAAGGATCGGCTAAGGGCGGATCTTCGCACGCTTCCATATCTGGAACCTTTTTCCATCGACTCCTGTCCGATCCCTCATCACAGCGCAGACGCTGTTTCCTCGGGATGACAACATGGGCACGGTTTTGAAGAAAGGGATTCCATGCACAATAACACTCTCTATTGTCATCCCGAACGTCAGTGAGGGATCGGCTAAGGGATTATCTTCGCACGTTTCCATATCTGGAACCATCCTTACCGTTCCGATGACGCAGAACCTCTTTTCCACTCAAAGAAAGCACGCCTGTTCATCGTTTTCCGTGTAGAATATCCTTATTCCCTGTCTCACAGGAGCTCCCGGATGACCGCATCTGACAACAACCTTCCATCGAAACCGAAAAAGAACTTTTTTCGAACAGCCGGTATTTATCTGATCGCCTACCTTTTGTTCGCCATTGCAGTCACTACACTGATCTTCTTGCTCTTTCGCATCCGCGCGGATGTGATCATGGTAGCGTTT
>CAZHMZ010000228.1:0-3464 GCA_964532655.1 uncultured Anaerolineaceae bacterium | reverse complement strand
GGTCCTCGCCGGGATTGTCATGCTGGTGGGGGTGGTGTACAGCGACGATTATCTGCGCCGCGGCATTGAGGCCGGTAAACACTGGAAACATATTTTGCGGATCTACATCGGCACGGCAGCCGGGTGGGCGCTGTGGTTTCTCGCCTACTACATCACCATTTTGATCATCTACTAGGCGGTCCCCTCCGAATTTTCCATTCACGGTTCGATCAACCCATTAATTAATTCCAACCGGCAGCGCGTCAGAACGGCTGCCGGTTTTATGAATTATGATCTGACGGGGGCGTCAAACAGATGGCGCAAACGGGCATGATAACCGGCCAATTTGGTTTTGACGGCCAGTTCCACCCAGCGGCGGCCGGCCGGACCGGACAGGTACTCGGCGCGGATCTTGTTCAACCGGATATGCCAGGTATAAAACTGGATAAACTCAAAATTGAGCCGGTATTGGGGAGATGCGATGAAGCGCTTGCCCCAGCGGTACACCTCGCCCAGGGCTTTATGAGCCTGCAGCCACTTGAGACGAATTTCCTGTGTAACACCGCTTGCGATTGCCACATACAACTGCAACCGTGCGTGATCAAACATGAGCCAGCCCTTCAGCAGGCGGAAGTGATCCCGTTCACCCTGCAACAGAGCGTTCCCATCCGGAGCAGCCGCGTCCAGCTCGCTCTCTGCCCGTTCCAGCCAGGTTTGTATACCCGCGTTCTTCTCCAGCTTCTGCGCCAGCAGGGCCGGCGGAGCAAAAATCGGGTCACCCATATCGGCGGGCGGATTGGCCCAGATGCTGTCAATGCCGTGCGATACCACAATCTTCATCTGTTCAGGTTCGATGGTCAGCGCCAGCGAAAAAGCCTGCTCCAGGGCGCGGTAATACCCGACTAAATCCACTCCATACGTAACTGTACTGAACTGCCGGATCAGCACCTCCAGATCAGCATCGGGATCCCAGCACAGGCGCGGGAACAGCCACACATTCAACTGGGGTGTGGTCCACGGGTAATCGCCGGTCATCAACGCCTGCAGGGTATGCACACCGGCCTGCCGGTAGAATTGCACGTCCCGCTGGATTACCGTGGGCAGGGGCGGCATAACTGACTTGAACAGCACCGCATCCAGATAATACTCAAATACCCGCATGGGAGCTGCTCCGGCGGAACGGAAATATTCCACCTGATCTCGAACCGTTTGGGTATATTTTGGCTGGTTCAGGCGGCAGGTGTCATCCACCAGTGGGTGACCGTAACAACGCATGCGCGGCGCCCACAGCACATGCACATTGGCCTTGGGCTGTACCTGAACCGGCACAGCCTCGGTATCGTGATAGGCGATCAGGCTGATCTGCGCCGCCGGGTTAACCCCTGCCAACACATCCGCCAGTTGGTTGACCGCCATCAGCAGTTGTTCGCTGGCCGAGAACGGTGCGCAGCGCTCACAACCGCACCAACCGCCGTCGGGGATGTCATCTCCCCACAGGTGAAAAACATCCACCTCCGGGTGCGCGCGGAAATGCTTCTCGGCGTTTTGCCGGATGATCTGCAGCCCTTCTTCACTCGACGGGCAAAAGTTGTGATCCGGTGTGCGTACGCCATCTTTCATGCGAAAGGCGTCCGGCAGATCGGAGAACCGTTCGCGAGGCAGCAGTTCGGTCAGGCCATGCCCGCCATGCTCCAGCAGCATGCCGCGTTCCTGCATCCGCGGCAGAAAAACCGGCTTAAGCGCCTGATACTGGCTTTCAGGCACGGCTCCCAGCGCCAGTGAACCGGTGGTGGTGTGGAAAAAGATCGTGTTCAACCGGTTGCGGGCGGCCCATATCACCCAATCAGCCACATCCTGCATAAAGGCCTGGTGGCCGATGATCAGACAGCGCCCCGGCAGCCCGGGCGATTCCGAAACCGATTCGGGGATCTCAAACTGGTTTCCGCGCGAAATAACCTGCCAGCGCTCGCCTGGGGCGGGCCAGCAGCAGCCCAGGTGCTCCAGAAAACTGTACACGGCATACAGCAGCCCGCGCGGGTTGTTGCCGTGCAAATGAATGGTATTGCCATTCACCCGCCAGGAAAAGCCGTCGTCGCCATCCGGTGCGAAATCCAGTCGGAAACAAAGCGCATCCGGTGCGGATTGCACATCCACCCCATCCGCCATAGCGATGACAGACGCCGGCTGGCCTGAAATAGCCGTTATAAAGCCGGCCAATTCACGAGCTGCCAGACTGGCGGCAGGGTGATCTTGCCGCAGCGAAATGGAGCAGGGTCTGGAGAGGTCGATATTCGGCATGGTCGCTGCCGCGTGAGGTTTACTGGCGGGTCTGCGCCTGCAAACTGAATTCAGGCGGGGTGAGCCACCATTTTTTGATGGTGCATTTACCGGCCGCACGTTCCACGGCTTCCACATGCTCGGGTGGAAAATCGGGCGGGAGGGTCAACTGCATATCGATATGCGTCACCAGGTGGGTATCGTCGTCCACACTCACGGTGGCCGTCAACCCGGTGGGCGCGGGCAGATTGTTACGCAAGCAGTAACCACGGGCGGTTGAAGCCGTGCAGGCCAGTACGCCGGCCAGGAAGTAGCTCCCGGGGGACGGGTCGGTACGGTCTCCACCGTCGGCGGTGATGGAATAGGGCTCTAAACAAACTTCGATCTTTCTGGAATCATCATCAAACCGGACGGAGACTTCCTTTTTTCCCATATGCGTTTCCTCTGTCTGGATTATACCGCGATGGCGGAGATGCTTACGGGAGGCCTACTTAATCCGGCTACCAAGCACTCTCCGGATCTCTTCAGGAACGCTCAATACGCCGTACACACGCAGCGATTCAATGGTTTCGTCCGCCAGTTCGGGGGTGATGTTGCGGTCGACGCTCAACGCGCCCACCACAATGTACTCCCTGCGAACGCCCTGCCGGAGTGCCTTCTCCAGATCCCCTTTGGTGATGATCATCACCCCCACCATAATGGACCGGCGCGAGACCTCTTCCTTGAGTTCGTCGTTGTATTCGGCCAGTTTATCGCGTATGGCGGTACGGATGAGGTCAGAGCGGCTGGAAAAGTGACCCTGATCCACCAGCAGGTCAATCTTTCCCAGATCCACCACGCTCATGTTAATGGTAATTTTCTCGGTATCGGTCATCGGCATCCCTCCCCGGATATTTCGGATCCAAATACGTCGTTCAGGCTCTGATGCCTGAGTGGATGCGGTCTGCCAGCGTTTCCCAGACCGCGTCAGATGCAAAAATGAACCCCGTCACCGATATGGATTTAATCACTTCGGCTGCCAGTTCGGGCGTCACATCGCGGTTGATCACCAGCATACAGATACCTTTGTAATCCAATGTGTCGCCAAAAACGCGCAATAATTCAAGATCCGATTTCCCGATCACGGTGATGCCTGCGAACACACTGCATTTAAGGCGGCCCGTGTGCAGCGATAGGAAGTACGGCCTGAGCAGTTCACAGTAAAACGA
>CAZHMZ010000227.1:0-4755 GCA_964532655.1 uncultured Anaerolineaceae bacterium | reverse complement strand
GATGCGCGGTGCCGGTGTGTTCCAGGTTATTTTGAATCTCATTTTGAAAGGACTGGATCGCCTCACCGTAGTCGCCCATGTAATAGTAGACAAGACCGGTCTGCAAGGGGTCGACCGGCTGGTTGGCCAGAATGAGGGCCTCCATCCCTGAATAGGTATCGTAAACGGCAGGATATTTTTCCAGCGAATCCTGAAAGCGGGCGTACGCCTGTTCCGGTAAGCCTATCTGTAGATAAGCCTGCCCGGAAAGAAAGTTCATTTGGGCTTTTACAAAATCACTGTCTGATTGTTCGCTGATCTGGCTGTATAACCTGAGCGCTTCCTCATACCGTCCGCTGTCCGCGGCAATGCGCGCCAGTTTGGTCTGAAGGTCCACTGACGAACCGTCTTCGGTGTCCGCCAGGGCGGCTGTATAGGCTTCGGCGGCCTGTTCCGTTTCGCCTGCTTCCATATAGGCATCGCCGATCATAGTTTCAATGGTATCGTCGATGACACCCGGCTGCACATTGAGATATTCTTCCCAGGCGCTCGCAGCATCCTGATAATCACCCTGGGCGTAATGGGCTTTTCCCAGATAGAAATAGGCGCGCGGCACGTGATACCCGGTTGGGTAGATGTCCAGAACCGATGTAAACGCCTCAATCGCTTCAGGGTATTGTTCGAGCAGGAAATCGGTATAACCAATTCCAGTTAGTGCGGCTGCTCTCTCTTCAGACGTGGTACCCTGAAGCAAGGCAGTTTTGTATTCCTGAAGTGCTGCGTCATAATCTCCATTGAAAAGGAGATCTTCCGCCTGGCTGATGCGTACCTCAGGGATGGGCGTGGGCGATGGCGTGGGTGACGGCAGCGGGGTCACCGTGGGTTGAAGTGTCTCGGTTGGCGCTGACGGCGGGGTACTGGTGGGCGAAAAGGAGAATGAGGTGATGTCACAGCCGGATAACAGCAAACCGAGTATTATGAGCAATGAAAAAATTCGCTTCTTCATCAGACAAAAGTCCCTTCAGGATCAAAACCAATGATATCATATTCGAAAACCGTTATATGTCGGTGCAATTCAAGGCCTGATTTGCGAAACTTAAAATCCTTTTTGACAAAGTATCCTTAGCATGTTAAACTTTGATCGATACATCCTCTGCCCTCGTCACGAGGGCGTTTTTGAGCGTAAAGAATGAGAACTCTGCAATGGGATCACCAAAAACTTGAGCTGGTCATGATCGACCAGCGTCTGCTTCCGGGTGAATTTTCCCTGTTCATTTGCCGAAGCTGTCAGGACGTCGCTGGAGCCATCACTGGCATGGTCGTGCGTGGAGCCCCCGCTATCGGCGTGGCTGCCGCATACGGATTGGCGCTGGCTGCGCTGGAATCCAGATCCACCGATCTGGAAGCTTTGAAAGAAGAACTCCGCACCGCTTCCCGTCTACTGCGAAACACACGCCCCACCGCGGTGAATTTGGCCTGGGCGCTCAAACGCATGATGGAGGTGTATGAGACATTTTCAGGCAGTGCTGCTGATCTACGCTCAACACTGGTTGATGAAGCCTCCCGTATGGCCGACGAGGATGTGGAGATCAACCGCCGTATGGCTGAATATGGCGCTGAATTAATCGATGACGGCGACACCATCATCCATCACTGCAATACCGGCGCACTGGCAACCGTCGATTGGGGCACAGCCCTGGGCGTCATTCGCACCGCGCGTGAGCAGGGCAAACATATTCATGTTTTAGTGGATGAAACCCGCCCTCGCCTTCAAGGCGCCCGTCTTACAGCCTGGGAGTTGCAGGAATATGGCATCCCTTATGAGATCATCACCGATAACATGGCGGGGTATTTTCTACGCTCAGGCCAGGTAAAAAAAGTGCTCTTTGGGGCTGACCGGATCACCGCCAATGGCGACGTCGCCAACAAAATCGGCACCTATATGCTTGCGCTGGCAGCCTTTGACAACCAGGTGCCCGCCTATACGGTTGCACCGTTTTCTACCATTGACCTTTCCCTCCCGTCCGGTGATCAGATCCCGATCGAGGAACGCGGTGAGGACGAAGTGCTGGATATCCAGTACCAGGGTCAGCAGGTGGCTCCGCAGGGTGCGCATGCCCGTAATCCGGCTTTTGATGTGACCCCCAGCCGGTTGATCAAAGGCATCGTCACCGAAAAAGGGATCATTTATCCACCTTATGTACGCAACATTACCCTCACGATGCAGAAATAGTCAGGAGATTTTATGAAAATCGTTTGTACGGGCTCCATTGCTTATGACTACCTGATGACCTTTCCGGGTTATTTCAAGAACCAGATCTTACCGGACCAGCTCGATTCAATCAGCCTGTCATTTCTGGTCGATACGATGGTTCGGCAGCGCGGTGGTGTGGCCACCAACATCGCCTACACCCTGGCACTGCTGGGTGAAAAACCGCTGGTCATGGCAACCGTCGGGCAGGATTTTGATGATTACCGCTGCTGGCTTGAGGCAAAAGGTGTGAACACCCGCCATATCAAAGTGGTGGAAGGCGAGTACACGGCCTCCTTCTTTGCTAATACGGATCTTTCCAATGCTCAGATCGCCAGCTTTTATACCGGCGCCATGGCCCACGCCTCTGAACTGTCACTGAAATCAATGGACGAGGAGAATGTCGATCTGGTGATCATCTCTCCCAATGATCCTGCCGCCATGCAAAAATATGTGGAAGAGTGCCAGGAGATCGGTCTGGCTTACCTGTATGATCCCAGCCAGCAGCTTGCCCGCATTAACGCGGATAACATCCGCTGCGGGGTGGAAAAGGCACACAGCCTGTTTGTGAACGATTATGAAATCAGCCTGCTGCAGAAGCATACCGGCTTCAGCATGGAGGATATCCTTAGGCGTGTGAAACTGATGGTGGTTACCCGCGGAGAAGAAGGCGCCAGCGTTTACACGGATGGACGCGAATATCGTATCAAGGCGGTTAATCCGGCCCAGATCGCAGATCCCACCGGTGTGGGCGATGCCTTCCGCGGCGGTTTCCTGAAGGGTATGTCGATGAATTATGACTGGCAAACCTGCGGACAAATGGGCTCGCTGGCAGCCACCTACTGCCTGGAAAACCGCGGAACCCAGAACCACTTTTACACCCCCCGGCAGTTCGTTGATCGCTACCGCCAGTATTTTGATGACCATGGCGTACTGAATTCGCTACTTTAAGCGGAGACAGTCTGTTTTGTGACCAAATCACTCTCATCAGTGATATTTTTTGGGATTTTATGGAGAAAGAAAAATGAGCAATTTTGATATCAAAGATACCAAACTGGCCGAAGGCGGTCGACGGCGTATCACCTGGGCAGAACGCGAAATGCCCGTTCTTCGCCTGATCAAGGAACGCTTTGAAAAAGAACGCCCCTTTGAAGGCATTCGCATGTCAGCCTGTCTGCATGTAACCACTGAGACAGCCAACCTGGCGAAAACCCTGCACGCCGGCGGCGCCGACCTGGTTCTGGTGGCCTCCAACCCGCTCTCCACACAGGATGATGTGGCAGCCTCGCTGGTCAGCCATGATGAGATTCCTGTATATGCCATTAAGGGTGAAGATAACGTAACCTATTACAAACACATTGTTGCCGCTCTGGATCACAAACCGATGATCACCATGGATGACGGCGCCGATCTGGTTTCCACCCTGCATGACAAACGCCGTGAACTGCTCACCGATGTGATTGGCGGTACGGAAGAAACCACTACGGGTGTGATCCGCCTGCGCGCCATGTCGGCAGATAATGCCCTGGCGTTCCCGGTCATCGCCGTGAACGATGCCAGCACCAAGCACTTCTTTGACAATCGCTATGGTACCGGTCAATCCACCATTGATGGGATCATCCGCGCCACCAATATTCTGCTGGCCGGAAAAACCTTCGTGGTCGCCGGCTACGGCTGGTGCGGCCGCGGTCTGGCCATGCGCGCTCGCGGTATGGGCGCCAATGTGATCGTCACCGAAGTGGACCCCCTGCCTGCCCTCGAGGCTGTGATGGATGGCTATCGTGTGATGCCCATGGCCGAAGCTGCCAAAATCGGCGATATCTTCTGCACCCTCACCGGCGACATCAACGTCATCGATCAGCATCACTTTGAGCTGATGAAGGACGGCGCGATCGTTGCCAATTCAGGTCACTTCAATGTAGAGATCAACATCCCCGCCCTGGAAGAGATGGCTGTTCAGAAACGGCTTGTGCGCCCTTATGTCGATCAGTATGAGTTGAAAGACGGCCGCCAGATTCACATTTTGGGTGAAGGCCGCCTGATCAACCTGGCATCTGCCGAAGGCCACCCCGCCAGTGTTATGGACATGTCATTCGCCAACCAGGCTTTGTGCGCCGAGTATATGGTCAAACATGCCAGCGAACTGCAGAACAAGGTCTACACCGTTCCGCAGGACATTGACAGCGAGATCGCCCGCATCAAGCTGCAAGCGATGAATATCTCCATCGACAAATTGACATCTGTTCAGACGGAATACCTGAATTCCTGGAAACACGGCACCTAATCAATCGATTTCACCAATCTCCTGGAACACGACTGCCATATACCCCAGCACGCTCCAGGATCTCTTGAATGTTTCGATCCGGCGTACGTAATCTGCGTTGTACGTCGGATCGATTACATATACCAGGTCTTCGTCATATCCCACCACGACCACCGTATGTTCCCAGTATGCCACCGTGATCACCTCGTTGGATCCGGTTGTGTACGGAATAGGAAATCCGGGTTCCACTGCCCCAACCACC
>CAZHMZ010000226.1:0-4770 GCA_964532655.1 uncultured Anaerolineaceae bacterium | reverse complement strand
GGCCCCACTTCCTGCTGCATGAGGAAGGGATCCGGCACATAGGTGAAGCGGGCGTCGCTGCCGATGGTTTCCTTGCAGGTGACCAGGAATTCGCCCATTTCAAAGGGCTGCTCCGGTCCGGTAACATTGAAAATGCCGGTGGTGCCTTTCTCGGCCATGCGGATGTTCCACTCGGCCAGGTCGCGCGCGTCGATAATCTGTGATTTGTATTCGGCGCTCGGCGATAACACTTCACCGCCGCGGGCTACACGTACGGGCCAATAGGTAAACCGGTCGGTGGGATCATGGGGTCCCACAATCAACCCGGGGCGGATGATCAGTACTTTGCCGGGCAACACATCTTCAGCCGCCTGCTCGCTCAGGGCTTTGAGCGCGCCGTAGTAGGTCATAAATTCTTCAGAGGTTTTGTCTTCCACCTGAGCCAGCGGGGCATCTTCGGTGGTGCCAACTTCATTTGTTTCGGCATAGACAGAAATGGTGGAGATAAAGGTGTAGTGCCCCACCGAGCCGGCCAGCGCTTCGGTGACAAGCCGGACGGCGCGGGGAAAATATCCGCTGGTGTCGATGACTGCATCCCAGGTGCGGCCTTTCAGCGCGCTCGCATCCACGGTGCGGTCACCGGTGATTTTTTCAACCTGCGGATACAGTTCGGGATTGGAGATCCCACGATTAAAAAGTGTCACGTCATGACCGGCAGCCAACGCTGCATCGACTGCAGCCCGTCCAAGAAACCTGGTTCCCCCGATGATCAGGATTTTCATGCCATTTCTCCTATTGATAAAGTTATTCAACACGTTGAAAAAAAGAAAACAACATCCCGGTGATCCGGTTTTGGTACAAAACGATCTATTTCCCGGTAAGCCCGGTCTTTTCAGCTCCTGAAAGTGAGGTGTCGAGCCTGTGATGGTGATTATACTCGTCGGTTTTCTTCAGTGCAGAGGCAATTTTGTCATCGTCAGGCGGCCGGTACTGCAGGAAACGCTGCAGCAGCGACACCGGTGAATCATCCCACAGCACCATGTCGAAATACGCCTTGCTGATGAACCCCTGCTGCTGAACCTGCTGCAGGAACCCAATCAGATGGTCATAATAGCCCGTAATGTTGAGGAAACCGCACGGCTTCTGATGATAACCAAGCTGAGCCCAGGTGATCACCTCAAAGATCTCTTCCATGGTGCCATACCCGCCCGGCAAAGCGATAAAGGCATCTACCAGGGAGGCCATATGAGCCTTGCGCTCGTGCATGTCACCCACGATGCGCACATCTGCCAGCCCATAGTTTTCAATGCCGCGTTCCACCATGGCGCGCGGGATTACCCCGATCACCTCACCGCCGGCTTCAATGGCTGCCCGCGATACAGCGCCCATCAACCCGAGCACACTCCCGCCATACACCAGCGTGATTTTTTCTCGGGCCAGCAGAGTACCCAGTTCTTCGGCTGCCCGCATGAATATGGGGTTCACCCCCGGGCTTGACCCGCAAAAGACGCAAATACTTTTCATGGGTGTGTGCTTTCCCTCTCTGGTGTGTTTCTGCCGCCGCCTCGACTGTTCTGCCCAGTGGCTGTCTGTTCAATATTGTATAGCATAACCAACCGAATATATCGGCCAATTTGGAGGTATATTTTTTGAAATGATTTTTCGCCCGACGGATTACAATAAAGAGGGGGTATTGAGACCTGATGAAACTTGAATCATTTCCATCCGTTTTTCCGAAGCTGGAAACCGCAAGGCTGGAGCTGCGCCAGCCCATGAGCAGCGATGAAGATATGATCTATGCGCTGTACCGTGACCCGGAAACCATACGCTATATCATGCAGCCGATCGAAACCCGTGCGGAGGCCACAGAAATCTTGCGCTCGTACATGGCCGATTTCACCAACCAGGAGCGCATTTTCTGGACCATCACCGATAAGGCCACCCTGGCGCCGATTGGGACAGTGTGCTATGAATGGTTCCACACACCCGGCTTGGGTGAGATTGGTTACGATCTGCTGCCTACACGCCGCGGCAAAGGTTACATGCAGGAGGCACTCGAACCGGTGATCCGTTACGGGTTTGAAGATCTTCAACTGCATGAAATCGAAGCATTTGTGACGCCTGAAAACACCCCATCCATCTCGGTGTTGAAGCGGCTGGGGTTCAGCGAGAACGGCAAAAAAGACGGCGATATGCGCCTGACGCTCAACCGCCCGGGTGATTCTTCACCAGAATAACCGCGGCTTTCCGGTCGGAATGACTTTCACAGGCGCTGACAGGATCAATGGCAGCGTCCTCCTCAATTTGTTCAATGATATAATGTGCTCTTCTGTAACCTTTCCTGGAGAGACTTTTTTTCATGATGACTTTTGCCACCACATTTTTCATTGCCCTGGGTCTGGCAATGGATTGTTTTGCCGTGTCATTGGGGATTGGCACCTGTCCGGTCAAACTGAACCGGCGTTTGATCTTCAGAGTGATCTGGCATTTTGGGCTTTTTCAGGGCGGCATGACGCTGATCGGCTGGCTGGTTGGCAGCACCGTGGTGGATCTGATTGCCAATGTGGATCACTGGATCGCCTTCTCGCTGTTGGTATGGGTGGGCGCGCGCATGATTATCTCCGGTTTGAAAAAGGGAGACGAAGACTGCTACTCGGAAGACCCGTCGCGCGGCAAATCACTGGTGATGCTCTCGGTTGCTACCAGTATCGACGCGTTGGCGGTGGGTTTGAGCCTGGCCCTCATGCAGGTGAAGATTGTCGAATCGGCGCTGCTGATCGGTGTCACTTCCTCTGTCCTCTCCTTCATCGGCCTCATTTTGGGTGACCGCTTGAGCCAGCGCTTTGGCAAGGGAATGGAAGTACTGGGCGGCGCCGTGCTCATTTTTATCGGCATCCGCATCGTGGTCACACACCTTTTTCCGGGTTAGGCACACTTTCGCAGCCAATCGAACTTATGTTGATCAGACCGATCTCCCATCAAGAGATCGGTTTTTTCATCCGTCGGTAACGCCGACCAGGATGCTCATCTCTTTCTGCCGTCTTTTCGATATAATCACCCTGATGATCAAATCACATGAGGTAACTTCCATGAACAGTCTGGATGAAGTCCTTCAAATCCTGCACAACCTGGCCGATCCTTCTCAACTGGAGGGGATGGCTCGATTTGGCATGACCACCCGGGGCAGATTGGGGCTGAGCATGCCGCAACTGCGCGGTCTGGCGAAGAAGATCGGCATCAACCATCCGCTGGCGCTGGAGCTGTGGCAGACCGGTCTGGCCGAGGCGCGTATACTGGCCGGCATGACCGCCGACCCGCACCAGCTCACCCCGGAACAGGCGGATGCCTGGGTGCGGGATCTGGATTCATGGGATGTGTGCGACCAGTTGTGCATGAACCTGCTGGAACGTGTGCCATACCGGGTCGAAAAAATCGACCGGTGGGCAGCGCAGGATGAAGAATTTGTCAGACGGGCCGCCTTCGCGTTGATCGCCTGTCTGGCATGGCATGACCGGCAGGCTCCCGATAACTTTTTTACCGGCCTGTTCCCGCTGATCGAACAGGCTGCCGCGGACCCGCGTAATTACGTCCGCAAGGCAGTCAGTTGGGCGCTGCGCAACATCGGCAAACGCAACCGGTATCTGAATGAACAGGCTGTACAGCTTGCGGAACAAATCGGTCAGCAGGAGACCCGGTCAGCACGCTGGATCGCAGCGGATGTCCTGCGCGAGCTGCAGGATGAAAAAACCCGGGCCAGGCTGCAGAAAAGATCCTCTACAGAACCCAACCCGGGGTGAGTTAAAAAATACCTGGAGCCTATCTCGCTTCTTCAGCCACCGGAAGCTCGGTCGGCAGATCGAACCCCTGTACCAGGTTGTTGATCCAACGGCGTGAAAACACGCGGCGCATCCCGATGATGGCTTTCACCACCTCGTCACTGAGCGCCAGCATATATACATAATAGACCGGTAGATGGAAGACAAAACTGCCCAGTAGCGCCAGCGGCACGCCAATCCCCCACATGGAGAACAGTTCCAGCAACAGGCCGTAGCGGGTATCACCTCCACTGCGCAGAATGCCCACAAAGATGATCATGTTGGCGCCTTTCACCCACATGACCAACCCGCTGATGGTGAGGATACTAACCGCGAATGACTTGGAGATGTCGGAGATATTGTACAGGCTCAACAATCCGCGGGCGATGCTGATCTGAAAAATGCCCACCAGAACACCGATGCCCGCAGACACCAGCAGGGAACGCTTGGCATACGAATCCGCCAGTTTGTTATTTCCCGCGCCAATAGTATTCCCTACCATGATGGCGCAAGCATTGCCAACTCCCATAAACAGCACGAACATCAAATTGTCGATGGTGTGCGAAATGTTGTAAGCCGCGATCGATTCAGTGCCAATATGGGCATAGATTGCTGAATAAGTGGTGATACCCAGCGACCACATGGTTTCATTCAGCACCACCGGCAATGTGGTTTTGAAGAACCGCTTCAGGAAAGAGAAATCGACCCGGAACATCTGACTGAAGGTAGCTGCCAGCGGAGTTCTGCCGGCGTAGGTGAGTACAATCATCAGGATGAACTCGACCGAACGGGAGATCATGGTGGCGATGGCCGCGCCTTCCACGCCCAATGCCGGAAAACCCAGGCGTCCACCAATCAGCAGGAAGTTCAGGGTGGTTTTCAGTCCCAATGCCAGGATGCTGACATAAATGGGCAGCTTCACATTGCGGGTGCTGCGGTGGATCATGGCAAACACGTACGAGATCACCCACAAGGG
>CAZHMZ010000225.1:0-4808 GCA_964532655.1 uncultured Anaerolineaceae bacterium | reverse complement strand
CAATTGAATGGGCCCATAGCGCAGTTGGGAGCGCGTCTCAATGGCATTGAGAAGGTCGAGAGTTCGAATCTCTCTGGGTCCACAAACTTGACACTCAGTGTATAATACATTGAGTGCATTTTTTAAAAATGAATATCTAATTATTGCGGCAGGAGTAGTAGATCATCCGGCAGCGAGCCAGGAGAGCGAGGTGTGAGCCTGGTAACGTGCATCCGGAGCACACAGATCGAACTCGCCTGTCAGACCAAAGCAGAAACGGTGAACTCTCAGTAATCGTTTCCGGGAAGGCCCGTTACAGCCTGCCAGAGCGGTCCGGTTTATTCCGGACAAGCAGGGTGGTACCGCGGAGTCTTCCTTCGTCCCTGATTGGGCGAAGGATTTTTTGTTTCTTGGCAGAATATGATAATAACAGGATCCACGCAACGGACGAGGAGCCTGGAGGAGAATAATTATGGGAAACGTAAATTTTTTTGATCCATCAGAGATCGAGCCCCGATGGCAGAAGAAATGGGAGCAGGACGGGCTGTATCACGCCGATATTGATCCAACCAGACCCAAACATTATGCTCTCACCATGCTCCCGTATCCATCGGGTGATCTGCATATCGGTCATTGGTTTGCCATGACGCCCCCGGATGCCCGGGCGCGCTTCAAACGCATGCAGGGTTATAACGTCATGTTCCCGATGGGTTTTGATGCGTTCGGCCTGCCGGCCGAAAACGCTGCCATCAAGAACAATATTCACCCCAAGATCTGGACGTATAAGAACATTGCCCGCATGGAACAGCAAATGCGCAGTATGGGCACCATGTTTGACTGGCGTCGCGAGATGATCAGCGCGGATCCGAAATACTACAAATGGACGCAGTGGTTTTTCATCAAATTGTTCAAGAACAACCTGGCTTACCGCAAGATGTCACCGGTAGACTGGTGCCCCAACTGCAATACCACACTGGCGCGTGAGCAGGTGTGGGGTGAAGACCGGCACTGCGAACGCTGCGGAACCCCGGTGATCAAAAAAAACCTGAACCAGTGGTTCTTTAAAACAACTCAATATGCAGAGGAACTGCTGAATTATGACACGGTTGATTGGCCCGAGGTGGTGCGGGTGCTGCAAACCAACTGGATCGGGCGTTCTGAAGGCGCTCAGGTGATTTTCAAAACGGAGCAAGGCAGCAGCATTGAGGTGTTTACCACCCGTCCGGATACGCTGTGGGGAGCTACCTTCATGGTGCTGGCCCCGGAACATCCGCTGGTGGCGCAATTGACCACGCCGGAACAGAAACCGGCGGTGGATGCGTATATCGCCCAGGCGCTGCGCCAGTCGGATATTCAGCGTGAAGCGACCGACAAGGAAAAAACCGGTGTATTCACCGGCGGATATGCCATCAACCCGGTCAGCGGGGCGCGCGTACCGGTGTGGATTGCCGATTATGTGCTGATGACCTACGGAACCGGCGCCATTATGGCCGTACCGGCGCATGATGAGCGTGACTTTGATTTCGCCCGCAAGTTCGGATTGGAGATCAAGGTGGTAGTGCAGCCTGAAGGAATGCCCGAGATGAACGGCGACGATATGCCTGAATCAGTACCCGCCTTTGGTACGCTGGTGAACTCAGGTCCGTTGACCGGCACCCCCGGTGACAGATCGTTTGATGCTGCTATTGCCTATGTCGAGAAACAGGGCACGGGAAAGCGCACGGTCACGTATCGTCTGCGCGACTGGCTGATCTCACGTCAGCGCTATTGGGGCGCGCCCATTCCCATGGTGCACTGCCCGAAGTGCGGTATTGTGCCACTGCCCGAAGATCAACTGCCATTGCTGCTGCCTGATGATGTGGAGTGGCGCCCGACAGGTGAGAGCCCGCTGAAGCTGCATCCCACCTGGCGGTTCACCACCTGCCCGCATTGCGGCGGTCCGGCCGAGCGCGATACCGATACGATGGACACGTTTATGTGTTCATCCTGGTATCACCTGCGCTATTTGAGCCCGGATTACGACCAGGGTCCTTTTGATCCGAAAGAATACGATTACTGGATGCCGGTCGATTCGTACACCGGCGGGATCGAACATGCTACCATGCACCTGATCTACACCCGTTTCTTCCACAAAGCCCTGCGGGATATGGGCATCACCGAAGGACCGGAACCCATGCTGCATTACCGCAACCAGGGTATGGTGCTGGGTGAGGATTCGGAAAAGATGTCAAAGAGCCGCGGCAATGTGGTGGCACCGGATGATCTGGTGAAAGCCTATGGCGCTGATGCCGTGCGCGCGTATCTGGTCTTCTTTGCGCGTTGGAACCAGGGCGGACCGTGGAGCAGCACTGGTATTGATGGCGTGTCACGCTGGCTGCGCCGGGTGTGGACGACCATCATGGAGCCCGCTGGAACCGGAAATCCGTCAGCGGATGCCCGCAAAGCGATCCGCCGGAAACTGCATCAGACGCTCAAAGGCGTTGGGCACGACTACGAATACTTTGAAATGAACACCATTGTTTCTTCGATGATGGAGTTGATGAACGACCTGGCCCGCTTTAAACAGGAAGGCGGCTACGATACAATCGAGTGGAAGGAAGCCATCCCCATCTACCTGACCATGCTGGCGCCCATCTGCCCGCACATCACCGAGGAATTGTGGATGTTGACCGGACATGCGTATTCGATCCACACACAAAAGTGGCCGCAGGTGGATGAATCCGCTCTGGTAGTGGATGAGATGGAACTGGGCGTGCAGGTAAACGGAAAGCTGCGCGATCACATCACGGTGCCGGTGAGCCTGAGCGAAGAGCAGATCAAAAACCTGGCGCTGCAGACCGAGGCAATCGTTCGCTTCCTGGGGGAGAAAGCCCCTCGCAAGGTGATTTATATCCCTGGCCGTTTGGTCAATATTGTTGTTTAGTCTGATATGGAGGTAACTATGTTGCGGGCGGTTTTAAACCGCCCGCAACACGGAACAGCGGGTATAATCGCTGCCCAGAGGAAGATTTATGTCTGTAACCGTATTCCTACGAAAAGAGAAATTTGTCTTTGAAGAGACCGGTCTATCGGTAGATGAACTGCTGAAAAAGATGGATCTCTCACCGCAGGCGTATCTGGTCATCCGTAACAAAAAACTGCTGACAGGACGTGAAATGCTGCAGGATGGGGATGAACTGCGCGTGATTGCCGTCATCTCCGGCGGAGCAGTCTCGTGAAATGCCGTAAATGCCGTGAAACCGCGGTGATCAACATGGCCCAGCACAAGCTGGCCCTGTGCCGCGAGCATTACCTGGAATGGTTTGCTCAGCAAACCGAACGCGCCATTCACAAATATTCCATGTTTCCCAAAAGCGCCCGTGTATTGGCAGCCATATCCGGCGGCAAAGACTCGCTGGCGCTATGGGATGTTTTGCATAAACTCGGCTATGCGGTTGACGGTATCTACATCCATTTGGGGATCTCCGATGGCTCATACTCCGATGAATCCAGCCGGCTGGCCAACCAGTTTGCCGAACAACGTGGCTTAAAGCTGATTAACATCCATCTGCTGGACGAGTATCACATTTCCATTCTGGACATGTCTCAGCGCTCTCATTACAGCCAGCAGCGCCCCTGCGCCGCCTGCGGATTGATCAAACGCTATATCATGAACCGGGTGGGCGTGCTGAACGGCTACGATGTGCTGGTAACCGGGCATAATTTGGATGATGAGGTGGCTGTCCTGTTAGGGAATACGCTGCATTGGTCCAAAGAGCTGCTGCCGCGCCAATCACCGGTACTGCAGGGAACCGACGGCTTTATCCGCAAGGCCAAACCCCTGTGCCGCTTCTACGAACGCGAATCCGCCGCATATGCGCTGCTGGAGGGGATTGAATATGTGTATGATGAATGCCCTTACGCCGTGGGCGGTACCTCGTATGAGTACAAAGAGATTCTCAACCGCCTGGAAGAAAAACAACCCGGCAGCAAGCTGGCCTTTTACCAGAGCTTTTTAAACGTGAGAGCGGACGGTTTCTTTAATGTGGAAGCCGCCAGACCGGTGGAGCTCAAGCGCTGTGTTCGCTGCGGTCAACCCACCACCACCGAAACCTGCGCCTTCTGCCGTCTGGTGTATGAACATAACGGCAAAACGACCTCAGAAAACGAGCAATAAAAAGTAACTCCCGGCTAAATCAACCGGGAGTTTTTTTCGGTAACGGAATCAGTCTTAGGATCGAATTAGGAAATCTCCAGATAGCGGGCCACTTCCCAGTCGGTGACACGAATACGGTACTCATCCCATTCAGCCAGCTTGGCGCGCATGAAGGCCTCGAACATATCCGGGCCGAGTGCGCCCTTAATCACCTCGTCTTTATCCAGCTCAGTCAGAGCATCAACCAATGAGCCGGGCAGGTCATTGATGCCATTCTCGCGGCGTTCCTCGGTGGTAAGCTCATAGATGTTGATGTGGTTCAGTGGTGCGGGTGCAGTCATATTCTTGTCCACCCCATCCAGGGCGGCAGCCAGCAGCGACATGAAGGTAAGATAGGGGTTGCTGGAAGGATCGGGGAAGCGCACCTCGATGCGGGTGGCTTTTTCCATACCGGGAGTGTAGCGCGGGATGCGAACCAGTGCTGAGCGGTTGTGCTGAGCCCAACCCACATACACGGGGGCTTCATAACCGGGTACCAGACGTTTATAGGAATTGATCGACGGCGCAGCGATGGCGGTGACGGCGGGGGCGTGGTGAAGGATACCGGCGATAAACTGGTAGGCAACCTTGGAAAGGTGAGCGCTGTCATTGGGATCAAAGAAAATATTCTTGCCATTTGCATCATGGATGGACA
>CAZHMZ010000224.1:2948-4846 GCA_964532655.1 uncultured Anaerolineaceae bacterium | reverse complement strand
GGCTTGATATTCATGAACTGGTTCTGACGCACCTGATCGAGAAAACGGTCGATTTCCTGAGAGACACGTGTTTGGCCGCTCTCCTTCAGGCTTTTTCCGAGCTGAAGTAAATCCAACAGATTTGGGGCGTCGTTTTCCAGTTTTTCACCCGCCAGTTCTTCACGAATCAGGCTTTCATAGGGTTTCCCCAAAAATCGGAAAAGCTCTCTCAAGGCTGTCTTCAGATGGTCTTCGCTCCCGGAAAGATCAGGGATCATCTTTCCCAACTGCGCCAACATCTTTTTAATTTCACCGCTGAGTGGATTGCTGTCCGGAACCTGGGAGGAGATTTCCCGCAGGTTCTTCACCAGCTGCTCCAGCACCCGGGCCAGTTCAATATGGGTAAACTGCCCGGCGGTTTTTAGGCTTTCTTCGGTCACCGGTAGACCAGCCGCTTTCAGCCTCACCGCGAGATCAATCCCCTCGGGCATGTGCAGCCCCGTGCCTTTCACCGCATCCAGGATCTGGTGGACCAGTTCTTTGGTCAGCGGCAGGTTCTCACGAAGAGCGGATTTGATCAGATGAAGTTCATTGCGGGTACCACTCAAACCCAGCCAGTCCGAAATATCCGGTGCGGGATCGCGTACCGGTACCTGCACGACGCCGGGCTCAATGGCATCCGCTTTTCCCGCCAGCTTGAGGGTGATTTCATCCCTGGAAAGATGGGTGATGATAAATTCGGCTGCTTTGCGTGAAGAGAGCTCGGCAGCCTGTTCATTGGAGGTAAGCCTGGCCACAATCGGGTACCCGTTGATCTCCAAAATTGCCTGGGTTCCGGTCACACTCAGCACCTGCGCGTTGACTCTGTCGTTCAATCGAATCGACAGATCCTGCGTTGAGGTGGATTTGAGTGGCGTAACCGGATAAGGGATTTGAAGTGCCATGGCCGCCTGTAAAGATGATCGAGCGACCTGCCCGGATTGACTCCAGGCAGGTCGCTTCACATCATTTTGGTATTACCGTTTCAGATTGACAAGCTCCTGAAGGATTTCGTCAGAAGTGGTGATCACCCGGGAAGAAGCCTGAAAACCTCTCTGCGCCAGAATCATGTTGGTGAATTCCTGGGCCATGTCCACGTTGGATGCCTCGATATACCCGGAGGCGATACTGCCACGTCCGCCGCTGTTGGCCGTGCCGAGCTGGGCTTCGCCGGAGTTCAAGCCCTGCTGGTAGGTAGAGTTGCCGACCGAGATCAGGCCGGATGGGTTGGTAAAGCGAGCCAGCGCCAGTTGAGCAACGTGCTCTTTGATCCCGTTGGAGTACACCAGGAACACGTTCCCATCATTTGGGGAGATATACAGATCCGTCACCGTACCGGAAGGCAGGCCGTTCTGGCTGGTTACCTCAACGCTGTTATCCATCGACAGCATGGTCAGGCTGCTGAAATCCACTGTCATTGCTACTGTGGCCTCCGCGCCATCACTGCCAGGGCAGGTCACCGCGGTGGTGATGGTGGTGACCGGTTCCTGTCCGTTTGTAAAGGTGATTGATCCCTCACCGGTGGCTCCGGTCGGTCCTGTTACTGACCATTCCCAGGAATTATCGCCGGTGCGTTCAAACTCGACCGCTACCGAATGCAGCACACCCAGCGAGTCGTACACACCCATGGTAGTTTCAACCGTATCATCAGTTAAGGTGGCTGAGTCCAGATTGCCGCCCAGCACCACATGTGATGTAGCCTGAGCACGAGCAGTATCGGTCGAAATCTGAATGGAGGAGGGCGGTAAATTCGCATTGATCAAACCGTCCTCATCCACAGTCCAACCCTGGATTCTGAGACCGGAGGAGGAATTTACCAGTGTACCGCCGGAATCAAGGGTCAATGAAGCTTCACGGGAAAAGCAGCGGGTCAATCCTTC
>CAZHMZ010000224.1:882-2848 GCA_964532655.1 uncultured Anaerolineaceae bacterium | reverse complement strand
AAAGAACTGACTGCGGTAGACATTGAGCGTAACATTTTATTTTCTCCTGAAGGTATGTTCTACAGGCTTCCTCCAAGAGGGCCAGCCTGTAAGATTGAATTTTTGCGTCATGCTTTTACATTCACGTTGGCAGTTGAATCCATTCGGGATGGTTCTGCCAGAACAACTGAATCGATTTGGGTAAAAACCCCTTCGCCGCGGCTGTTGGCGTCCACAGCGGTGACAACCAGCCGTTTGGGAACATTGACCAGGAAAGCAAGGTCGTCCATCAAAACCAGAGAGGACTGCCCGCCGCGTTTTTCAACCCGGTCAACTGCCTCCGACAAACGGTTTACACTGTCAGCGGTCAGATTGATCTGCCGGCTTTCAAGCCGTTTTTGGGCATGGTTGGAAAACTGAACTTCCTGTACCTGCGAAAGGACATCACTGAAGCTCTGGCTTTCCTGCGTTTGGTACGCTTTACCGGCGGGATTCTTCTGAGCGCCAGCTATCCCCTGCCCGGATCGGACCGTCTGATCTCGTTGGATACGAAGATCATCGTGGATAGGAAGACTATCCATTGGTTTCCGCCTCCTCTACCAGTACGATATCCTCCAGCGTATACCCATTCTCGTTGATTTCGATCAGCAAACCGTCTTCGCTTAACACAAAAGCGGTAACAGGTCCCTGATCGATCACACCATCGGCGGTTTGCACGGTCACCTGTTTGCCAATCAAATTGGCGGCATAGCTCATGCGACTGTCAGCGCTCACCTGGGTGATGGCCGAACCGATGCTTTGCAGTTCCTGCAGTGAATTGAGCTGGGTAAACTGGCTCATCATCTCGGTATCATCCATGGGTTCCAACGGGTTTTGATTGGATAACTGGGCCAGCAGCATTTTCATAAAATCGTCCGATGTGTAACCGGAAGCTGCCGCAACATTGGTCTGTGACTCGGAGTACACTCCGTTTGGTTCAGTCGTTGATCCCACACGCATAATCGTTTTCTCCTTTCGTCTAAATTCGATAGTCGATCATTGATTTAGTCAAACTCGCCACCCTGGAGCCAATCATGATGTCTTCAGACTGCGTGTCAGAAGCGGTGATCCATTTCTGGTTCCAGCGCTTTCCGCTCCAGGCGGTTTCATTTTGCAGAAACTGCTGTCCGGTTTGTGACTGTTGTTCTTTCATCCCAAAGTGCAGATGGGTCAGGTTCAAACCGGCGTCCTGCAGCGATTGACGCAGGGTGTTCATTTCACGCTCAAGCAGCCGTCCGGTGCTGGCCTGTTCGGTTAAAATGGTCACTTTTACGCCATTCGCGTCACTCGTTAGTTGAATATCGATCGTCCCCAAATCCTGGGGGTTCAGTTGTATACGGGCTACTTTTCTTCCGGTCTGCAGGGAAAGCCCCACCTGATCTACAATCTTTTGCAGATTCTCAGCGCCGATTTGCGGCAACACTGCTGATTCAGGATTTTGGGTATTGCCAGTCTGCAGTACGGACGGACTGAAACCAACTTCCCCGGTCTGCGGTTGAGTCGTATCAAGCGATACAGGCTCTTCAGACTGAGCGACCCGGGTGAGATGATTTTTACTGACGTTGACATCAGCCTGATTTTTTAAACGATCCTGGTTCTGGCCCAGGCCGCCTTCCTGACTCAACCCGGTTTGCATCGCACTGGCATGACTGTGCACCGTTGGCGACTGAACTGGCTGAATAATGGTTTGTTTTTCTGTGCCCGATCCTTTAAAGGATTCGGCATGATCCTGTTCCGGTGCGATTGCCGGTGCGGTCTGCCGATTCGTAACGGCGATCACTTCAGGCTGCGCATTCATTTGTGCTGTTTGCGGGTCTGCATCCGCTTCCTGCTGTTTGACTTCAGCGACGGCTGGTGCGGCGGTTTGAACCTGATCAGTTTGATTAAGGGCAACCGGTTGTGCATCCACGGGTTGAACCGTCTGAGTTTCAACCTGTTTCCCGGTGGT
>CAZHMZ010000224.1:0-872 GCA_964532655.1 uncultured Anaerolineaceae bacterium | reverse complement strand
CGCGTTCTGTGAGGTGGACACCCTGGCAGTTGTTTCTGCCTGCATTTCGCCTGTCTGTTCAGCGACCAACCCGGTTGTGGGATCCAGTTCGTACTCGATCTCCGGGATCACCTCTCCGTCAAACGGAAAACCGGTTATCTCCGGCTCGACAACGGCCGATTTGACATTCAAAATGCGAACCGTTTCAGCATCCACATCCTGCAAAAGATCAGCAGCCTGTTCCGAATTGACCAAAATGGGCCGGTTTGCAACAGGAGTTGTTGCTGGCTGCGCAGGATTTGGCCTGACAGCTTGCTCCTGGACCAGCGTATCGACCTTCATCACGCTCTGATCCTGGTTGGCCGGGATCTCGGCGGTTTGAGCTTCGGTCTGAATAGTAAAGGTCTGACCATCCGTTGGTTGCGCGGCCTGGCTCTGCGGGATTTCAGCATTGCTTTCGACTTGATCCGTTTGAGGTGTTGCCGAGGGATCCACCATGAACATCCGGGTAGCCCCTTCCGCTTGCTCCGGAAGAATAACCACCTTCTGCGCTTCAGGCTGTTCTGCTTTGGTCGGACATTTCGCGGAGGGTGTATCCACTTCTGGCTTCCCAAAATAACCCTCTTTCGGACCGACCTGCGAACCATCCATTTCGGAAGGAACATCTGTGATCACGGTGGATTGGACGGTCTCCACCTTTTGTGTTCCGCATTCGACCGTGACGGCGCCGACATCCACGCCTTCAGCCTTTACGACGGTTTGATTAGCCATTCCCTGAGCGGGAACGGCGCCACTCACCAACCCGGCGACAGCGCCGGCTGCGGCCTGGGCCTGCTCGTCTTCAAGTTTCTTTTTGTTGAGTACCTCCTTAAAATTGGGTCCGGTTTCTTCCG
>CAZHMZ010000223.1:4508-4923 GCA_964532655.1 uncultured Anaerolineaceae bacterium | reverse complement strand
GTTGAAACATCTCATCACGCATACATCGGGTTTGCCGCGTGAATCAGCTTTCCCGTACTGGAGCACCGCCGAGTTTCCCACGTACGATGAGGTAAAAGAAGCCTTGTCCGGTCAAAAACAGGTCTGGGAAGCGGGCAAACGCTGGAAGTACTCCAACCTGGCAGTTTCTCTGGCGGGTAATGTGGTCGCTGCGGCCTCCGGGATGCCGTATGAAGATTTTATTGAACAGCGCATCTTCCAGCCGTTGGGAATGACCGGTTCGTTTATCCGTACATTGCCCCAGGATCATCCGTTTTTCGCCGTGGGTTATGGCCGGCGCATGCCGGATGGCTCAAGATCCTTACGCCCGTTTGGCGATTGCAAAGGCATCATCCCGGCAGCCAATATCGCCACCAGCCTGGAAGACCTGGCGAAA
>CAZHMZ010000223.1:0-4498 GCA_964532655.1 uncultured Anaerolineaceae bacterium | reverse complement strand
AAATTCGCCATGCTTCAATTTGGGACGCAACCGGTAGGCGGGAAGCAGATTCTCTCCAAATACACCCTGGAAGAAATGCACACGATACACTGGCTGGACGAGGACTGGCAAATGGGTTGGGGATGGGGATTTGAGGTCCTTCGCCGCAAGGGGAAAACATTTGTTGGACACGGCGGCTCCTTGATGGGTTTCCGCACCAACCTGATGTTCAACCCCGAAGAGAAAATTGCGGTGATCACACTGACCAACGCCGATGATGGAGATCCGGCCCTGATTAACGAGCGCGTGTACGACTGGCTGTCACCTGCTGTGTTGAAGCAATTCGCGCCCAAACCCGAAAAGAAAGCCGCCAACCCCGAATGGCAGAAGCTGGTGGGACGCTATCGCAGTCCGTGGGGCGATATGCAGATCCTCATCCTGAATGATGAACTGGTGGCGATTGATCCATCACTGGATGACCCGTTGGAAGCTGTAACCCGGTTGATCCCCATTGGCGAGAACCGCTTCCGTATCGAAGATAAGGGCGGATTCGGCAGCGCGGGAGAGGAAACAATCTTCGAGTTTGACCAAAACGGAAAGGTCAGCCGTGTAATTTCAGGAATGAGTTATACTTACCCGATTGAGCAGTGGTGATATGTACCCCAGTCACAGGTTGGTCATTCCCTTGAAAAACTCTTGTTCAAAATAACCCGGATGGAAGAAATATGAAAAGATTGCTTGTAGTCGACGACGATATGAATTTACTCAATTTCTTCCTCGAAGAATTAACCCGGGCCGGATTCGATGTATCCATCAAGGACAACGGGGCGGATGCGATCATCACTGTGGTGGAAGAGCGATTTGATCTGGTTCTTCTGGATATGCTGATGCCAGGTCTGGATGGAATTAAGGTTGCGAGAGTGCTTCGCAAGGTGACCCCAAACCTGCCCATTCTGGGATTGACCGGCTTCATCGGACGCGGGTATCAGGCTCAAGCAGCCGGGTTGGGGGTACGCATCCTTTCCAAGCCGATTATGATATCCGATTTGCTCACCGAGATTAACCAGGTCCTGGATATCACCAGCCCATACGCGTAATCTGGAGATTTTTCAAAACGGACTCCTGCCGTCATTGACACGGCAGGAGTTTTTTATCAACAGGGACCTATCTATTCAGCCATTTTTTGATCACGGCGATATGTTCCTCATAATGAATGCTTGAGTTTACGGCGATCAACTGAATCGGCTCCCATTCCGGGGGCATATCCACAAATCGGGTGGAATCCTGCAGGTCTTCATCGTCCAGCGCTGCCACTGCATCGATAAAGCGACCAAAGGTTTCTGCCGCCTCAGCAATCACTTCATCCAACGGCCGGTGTTGATTGAGCAGGTAAATCTGGTGGTTGCGTTCATCCGGCGGCAGATCCCATAGATCGGATGTTGAAAAACGGTGAGTTTGCAGAACAGGGGTCACTTCTTTTTCAAACCAGATGATGTGGGCTACTGTGTCTTTCAAGTTCCAACCGCCTGAGTCAAGAGGTTCCAACCATTGTTCGGATGGCACACTTTGTAACAAATCATCCAGCTCACGACGTTTCTGATTAATCTCCTGTACCAGTTGATTGATCGCTCTCTTCATTAGCCCTCCCGGTAGTTATCGTAAGTTCATTATGCCATCCGGGAGTAATAAAAAGAACCCCGATCAACGGGGTTCTTTTTGGATATTTCTCGGTTAGCTTTCGGAGGCCGAAGGATACAGATCGTACTGCTTTTCAATCTGCTGCCGGAACTGGTTGGTGTACAGCGCGTAATATTTGCCTTTCAGGCGAATCAACTCGGCATGCGATCCCATTTCAGCGATATGCCCTCCGTCGATCACCAGGATGCGATCAGCGCGTTTGATGGTGGACAGGCGGTGTGCAATAATAAAACTGGTACGCCCTTCCATCAACACTTCCATGGCCTGCTGAATGATCATCTCGGTCAGGGTATCCACCGAGCTGGTGGCTTCATCCATCACGAAAATCTCCGGGTTGGACAGAATGGCGCGCGCCAGGCTGATCAACTGTTTCTGGCCCACCGAAAGCAGACTGCCGCCTTCACCCACCGGTTCATCGTAGCCTTTGGGGAATTTGGTGATGAAATCATGCGCCCCAACCGTGCGGGCAGCGGTTTCGATCTCATCCTGGGCGGCGTTCAGCTTGCCGTAGGCGATGTTTTCACGGATGGTGCCAGAAAACAGGTGAGGTGTCTGTGGAACCACGCCGATATGCGACTGGATCGATTGTAATGACAGGTTGGTGTAGTCTACCCCGTTGATGGTGATATTACCCTGTTTGGGCTCGTAGAAACGGCACATCAGGTTGACGATGGTGCTTTTACCGCCGCCGGTTGGACCTACCAACGCGATCACCTCGCCGGGTTTTACCTTGAGGCTGAAATCGGTAAGGACGGGTTTTTCATCTTCGTAGTAAAACGATACATTCTTGAACTCGATCTCGCCCTGGATGGATTCGGGCACGACCGCGTTGGGCTGGTCTGCCACTTCCGGGACCGAATCGATCAGCGAGAAGATGCGTTCGGCTGAAGCGATGGAGCGCTGCATCTCAGCGTAAACACGGGCCAGATCCTGGATTGGCCACATCATATTGGTGATGTAGGCAACAAAGGCCTGAATGCTGCCGATGGTCATCCCGGCAATCAACAGGTTGTTGCCGTTTGTGGCCGTCGCAAGGTCGGCTCCCCGCCCGCTGAACCAGATGACCAGACCGGTCACCACGGCTGAGATGATCTGCACGCTGGGCAGGAACAACGCGCTCAACCATGAGGCTCTGTATCCGGCCTGATACATATTATCCGAGAGAACTTCAAATTCCCCCAGGTTGGCTTCTTCGCGATTGAGCGCCTTGACCACCTTTACGCCGGTGATGTTCTCGTTGTACGCGCCGGTAATCTGTGAGTTGAACTTGCGCACCAGACGGAACTGCTTGAGGATGCGTTTGCGAAACTCCACCGAGATCCACAACAGCACCGGCAGTGACAGGAACACCAGAATGGCAAGCTTCCAATTGAGGATGAGCATGAATGTCATGCTGGTGACAATATTGATGGCCGCCCAGGTAACATCCAGAAAACCCCATGTGACCAGATCGGAAACACGCCCGGAATCGGAAGTGACCCGTGACATGATCCAGCCTACCGGCGTGCGGGAATAATAGGAGAGCGACAGCGCCTGAAGATGAACAAACATGCGCTGAGTCAGATCGTAACGGATGCGCTGACCCATTTTACCGGTCAGGTACACAAAGAAGAACACACTGACGGCCTGCAAGACGGTGAGCGTGGAGTACATGATCATGACGCGGGTCAATACGCTCATCTGTCCCGCGATGATGCCATCATCCACGATCATTTTGCTCAGGTAGGTAAACACCGAATCAAGCACGGAGACCACAACAATGGATCCGAGGAAACCGATCAGCATTTTCATGTGCGGTTTTGTCAGCCCAACGATGCGCCGTAGTGTTTTTCCATTAAATTCGGACTCAAACTCTTCTTCTTCAAAATTATGATCAGACACGAGAAATCTCCTTTTCCAATTCCTCGTCGATTTGCGACTGGATGGCATGAATGCGCCGGTAGATACCGTCCTGTTGAATCAGCTCGGCATGGGTGCCTTTCTGGACGATGCGGCCTTTGTCGAGCACCAGGATCAGGTCAGCAGACATGATGGTCTGGATGCGATGCGCGATGATGAAGGTGGTGCGGCCTTTCATCAGGTTTTTCAAGGCGTCACGGATGATTCCTTCTGTTTCGGTATCTACCGAAGAGGTGGAATCATCCAGGATCAGAATGCGCGGATTTTTGAGCAGCGCGCGGGCGATTGCCACGCGTTGTTTTTCGCCGCCCGAGAGGGTGGTGCCGCGTTCGCCCACGATGGTGTCATAACCGCCTAAAACCGAAAGAATCACATCATGGATGGCGGCCGCCTTAGCAGCTTTTTCCACCTCATCCTGAGATATTTCTTTGCCCACGCCGTAGGTGATGTTCTCGCGGATGCTGCGTGAGAACAGGAACGGCTCCTGTTCTACAAAACCAATGTTCTGGCGAAGGAACTGGCGCGGATAGCGATTGAGTTCTACGCCGTCCAGGGTGATGCTTCCGGAGGTATATTCAAAGAAGCGCGGCAGCAGGTTGACCAGCGTGCTCTTGCCCGAGCCGGTGGATCCCAACAGAGCCACCACCTGGCCGGGTTTCACATCAAAGGATACATCTTCCAGCGCCTGTGAGCCTTCTTCATATTTGAAATGAACATCCTTGAATTCCAGAGCGCCTTTGATGCCATCAGCGGGCACGTAATCACCTTTTTCAAGGGGCTCACGTTCTTCCTTGATGATGGTTTCAACGCGCCCAAATGATACCAGCCCGGTCGACATTTGAACGATCAGGCGGCATTTTTGATCAACATGGGCTGATCGTAGACGGCCTGGCAGGCGGCATCCCACGTTGGGGCGCTCAAT
>CAZHMZ010000222.1:0-4972 GCA_964532655.1 uncultured Anaerolineaceae bacterium | reverse complement strand
ACGGGCGCTGGTTTACGGTGCGGATCATGCCCTACCGCACGCTGGACGACCGGATTGACGGCGTGGTGATCACCTTCGCGGACATTACCACGGCCAAGACGCTGGAGGCGAAGTTGCGTGGCAAGCACGCCGGTCTGGAAAAACGCATAGCAGAACAATCCGCGAAGCTGGACCAGGAGAAGAAGAGTTCGCAGACGGATGCGCTCACCCGCAAACGTGTCGACAAGCGTGGGGGAAAAGCGCCCAGGTCCCACAAAGCATAGAAGGTCTTGCCATGCAGAAGAAACCGAATGTCTCAGGCGATGCCGCTGAATTGCGCCGCCGCGCCGAGGCCCGGCTCAGAGGGCAGCGCAGGAGCACGGCCGCGCCCCGAACAGACGCCGACACACAGAGGCTCCTCCACGAATTGCAGGTCCACCAGATTGAACTGGAGATGCAGAACGCGGAACTCCAGAGCGCCAGGGACGAGATGGAGGCGATGCTGGAGAAGTTCACCGATCTCTACGATTTCGCCCCGGTCGGCTATTTCTCCCTTGATGAGCAGGGCCTGATCCTGGAGGTGAACCTGACGGGGGCCGCCTTGCTGGGCGTCGAACGCTCCCAACTGATCAACCGCCGCTTGCAGCATTTTGTGGCCCCGACGAGCCGTCCGGCCTTTCTGGCCTTCCTGGAAAAAGTATTCGCGGGGTCCGGAAAACAGGTCTGTGAGGCGTCCCTTCTGAACGGGAACGGCACTCCATCCTGGGCTGACTTTCAGGCCGCGTCCGCCGCCTTGGCGCCCAGCGAGCGGAAATGGTGCCGGGTGGCGGTTTCAGACATCTCCGCCCTCAAGCGGGCACAAGAGGCTCAACGCCGCATGGAGGCTGTGGACGCCGCGAACCGGGAGTTGAGACAGGAAATCGTCCGGCGCAAGGCAGTGGAAAAGGCTCTCAAGAAGAGCGAGCGATACGCCCGCCAGTTGTTGGCGAAGTCCCTTCAGTTGCAGAAGCAGTTGCAGCATCTGTCCCATCAGGTTCTGCAGACGCAGGAGGAAGAACGAAAGCGAATCAGCCGCGAGTTGCATGATGATATCGCCCAGGTCTTGACGGCAATCAGCTTCCATCTGGCGATATTGAGAAAGCAGGCCGTGCCCAACGGCAAAGACCTCAAGAGAAAGATCGCCCACACACAGCGGCTCGTGGAAAAATCGGTCGACATCGTGCATCGGTTTGCGAGCCAATTGCGCCCGCCGGCCTTGGACGATCTGGGGTTGATTCCCGCCCTCCATTCCCATGTGAAAGACTTTGCGAAGCGGACGGGCCTGGCCGTTCACTTCACGAGCTTCACTCGTGGCCGAACGGAACTTCTGGATAGTGACAAGCGAACGGTGCTCTATCGCGTCGTCCAGGAAGCCCTCATCAACGTAGCCAAGCATGCGCAAGCCAGCCGGGTGAACGTGAACGTCCGAAAACAGCGAGGTGTCATTCGCATGGAAGTGCAAGACGACGGCAAGTCCTTTGATGTGCAAAACGTGTTGTCCGCCAAAAGGAACAAGGGATTGGGGTTGCTCGGCATGCGCGAGCGAGTGGAGATGGTTGGCGGCCGCTTTGCCGTCGAATCCTCGCCCGGCAAAGGCACGGCGATTCGAGCGGAGATCCCCTTCGGCAACGGCGCCAAGGGTTAAACCTCTCATGGATTCTACAGGGGCCCATCTTATGAAGCGAATCGCCGTCCTGCTGGCCGATGACCACACGATCGTCCGTGAGGGGCTGCGGGCACTACTGGAGGCGGAAGAGGATATTGAGGTGATCGGCGAAGCCCAGACCGGCCGCCAGGCAGTGCAACTGACCCGAAGACTTCGTCCCGACGTGGTGGTCATGGACATCGCAATGCCGCTGCTCAATGGTCTGGAAGCCACGCGGCAAATTGTAAAGGCCGTCCCCGCCACCAGGGTGCTCATCCTCTCTGCGCATGGCGATGACGAGTACATCCGGCAAGTCGTCCTGTTGGGTGCGGCCGGGTATCTGATCAAACAAACGTCCGCCGATGTCCTGGGCAAAGCGATCCGGGAAGTCTGCAAAGGAAAGGCGTTCTTCAGTCCCTCCATTGCCAATCGTTTGCCCGGTCTTTCTCTGGAGTCGTCGGATGGGCATCCTGTGGTCAAAAAGAAAAACGCCGGTCTGAGTTCTCGTGAGGCGGAGGTGCTGCAACTGATTGCCGAAGGCAAAGCCAACAAGCAAGTCGCAGCGGAGCTTGGGATCAGCATCAAGACGGTCGAGAAGCACCGGCAGCATCTCATGAGCAAGCTGGATCTTCACGACACCGCGGGGCTCACCCGCTACGCCATTGCGGCGGGGATCATCGAGAGCCGCGTCCAGGGGACCATCATCTGACGATTCTCCGCAGTCCATCAGCCTCTCAGACCTGTGAAACAGAACCTCTGGCTCATGTGTCTGGCATGTCTGGCGTATTGTGTTGACGTGTAGAGTGGGTCAGTCCTTCCTACTTCTTCCTCTCCTCATCATAGATCTTCTTCCAGTGCATATCATATTTCTCATGAATCTGGAACTGATCTTGGACTGCCACCGGGCTGTCCTGATGAACCTCCAACGAAGTCCCGGGTTTCTGCTCCGCTTCTTTGGTGTAGCCTTTCTCGCTCGCCCAAGCGGCACATTGCTGCTCATCCCCACGGACGCCAACACCTTTCTTCCTCATGAAGTCAAAAGGGCCGTCAGGCTTACACTGCTTGCCTAACCACGACAGTTGCGGGGCCATCCCGCCTGTGTAATATCGTTGATGCACGAGCTTCAAAGGTATGAAACCTGGGCGAGATTCATCCCACGGTTTCTCTCTGCCCTGTCCACTTGCCTTCTCAAGCACTACTGCTACGTACTCGCAGTATTCCGCGAGCCGGGTCAAGGCCGCATACCAGTTGTTGTCCGCCGCCGGGCCTGGGATCTCTGTGAACGGCGGACATTCCTTGAGGTACTGCTTCGCACTTTGGGTCCACCGTTGTATGTCTCCCCGATAACGGTCATCCAGACTCGGTAGTTCCGGATGATCCTGTCGATGGTGAAGTCGGGTCAGGTTCCGTCTGATTCCCCCCGCGTACATCCTGAAGCGATCCGCAAAACTCTGCGGAGTCGGGTCGGCGTGACGTTGCTCGTTCTGGGTCCCGCCGTGGGGGCCCGAAGCATCATGCTGGCGTTTCATATCGCCCACCTCTTGTGGACAGCCCGGACAACGTGGAGACGGACACAACCACCTTGCCAGACCGCCGTTGTCGTCCCATTGCGGCAAAAGGCTGGAGCGTCATCCAACTCCCAGTTCGGTTTTCAGTTGAGCTTCAGCGTCGCACCAATTCTCCTGGTCATGATCGGGTGAGCATCCGCGTGCCAGCCAGATGGCTTTGGCCCGTTCTGCAATCCGGTCATGGGTCAGTGCTACCGTTTGGAGGGACGGACCCGGTTCTGGGCCCATCCGATGCTTCGTCGTGTCGCCATCTGTCGTGTGAGGCGAGACGATACTTGCGCCAATGCCCCGAACGCCGGTGTTCGTCATCCGCGCGACGGTTCCGTCGGTTGTCCTGCGCGTCTTCATAAGTCCTCCTTCTTGCCTCAGTAAGAGGCATTGATAGATATGGTCCTATTCCAATTTGTTCGCATCTGTACCATCGCTTCTCCCCTCGCTGCGGGACACTGCCGAGATGGGGTGAGCATCTCCAGCCGCCTATGGCTATCTCTCACATTGGCAGCGGCAACGAGTGCGGCAGGCCCCTGACACGGGATCCACCGGCCGGACCTCGGTGGCTGTGATGGTCTGCCCGCTCACGGTCCTGCCATGAACACCAAGAACGGCGCAGACACCCTCGCTTCTGGCGGGCATACCCACGAGCCCGAATTCTCTGGATTCGTCGCCGTGGCGGCGTCTCACTACGTCCGCCACCTCCACTCGGCCAAACGGCTCGAATACCTCTCGAAGATCGTTGACCGTGATGCCCCTCGGCAGGTTCCCTACGTAGATATCCATTCTATGCCCCTTTCCTTATGTACCGACAACCTGTGTTGGGAGGGTGTGCCAAACCAAGAGAGAGGATTCGGAAGACAGGTCTTGAGGCCGGCGGTGCAATCTGCGGCAAACGATCTTGCTTCAAGGCTTCATCAGGCGATCATCCCAGGCCCATAACAACACTGAACGAAGATGCATTGTACTCACCCATGGCGTGCATGCAAGCTGTTTTTAATATTTGTACTCCAAAATATTTACAAATATCCGCTTTGGGACGGCAAATGCCACAAAACACGTACTATACTCCAAACACGGCAGTGCCTTTCGCGGTATAAGGACTGACACGCACATTTCAGGACAGGTTTCCCATAACGAAGGGCCGATCTCACAAGGACGAGAAGCACTCTCCAGAAGGGCAAGATAACTCATGACTCCGCTCAGCAGGAACGAGAAAGAGCTCATATTCGACTGTTGCCTTGGCCTGGCACAGACGGAACAGGCCATCCCGGTTACGACACTGCTTGTGCACAGCGCACAGGCTGCCGATTTTTGCGCGAGAATCCAGGCTGCTCTGGAGCCTCTGGGGAGTCTGTACCCCGAACTGTGCCCGCCAGAGCTGGTCGAGCGTACCGTTCGGCTTCTCTGCGCGGCTGCCCGAGGCGTGCGTGCCGCGGCTCGGATGAAAACCGCTGACTCCTCTTTTCACGAGTTGGAGGATCCACGCCAATATTCCGGCGAATTCGAGGCATATGATGCCGACGAAGCCGCCGCCATAGAGCTTTCGCCGGAAGGCACAGACTGACCCCACCGGTTTTGGAGTTGCCGTTGTGTCGACGGCCCTGTAAAATCTGCAGAGTAGCCACCATACAATGATGGAATGTCTGAAGAGTATCGGAGATGTGAGATCATGGAAATCGATGACACCATTCAGACACTTGCCAAAGTCCGGCAGTCGATCGACAGTTGGGTTGCACAGACCACTACC
>CAZHMZ010000221.1:0-5029 GCA_964532655.1 uncultured Anaerolineaceae bacterium | reverse complement strand
CGCGCACAGCCGTATCCATGCCGATCACCGCGCGCACATCCGCCATCCACGGGTGCTCGCGGATGAAGGCTTTGGTTCCCCGAAACGGAACCGGCATCTCCTCGCTGTCATCAAACAAGGCGATCACATCATTGCGCAGGGCCGGCCCCTGTGACAGAACCCGCATGATCTCCAGCAAAGCCACCGTACCGCTGCCGTTATCGGCGGCGCCCGGCCCCCTGAACGAATCATAATGAGCCTGCAGCAGAATGGCCTGGCCGGAACCGGTCCCGTGCAGGCGAGCCAGCACATTCTCAACCGCCCCGGTTTGTTGCACCTCTACCTCAAGCCCCCAGGTGGTGAGCTGCTGCACCAGATAATCACGCACCTGCGCCTGGGCCGGCGAGCCGGCTGGGTGAGGCTCTGATGCAATGATGTTAAGATGGCTCATGGCGCGCTCAACGGAAAATCGGTCAGGCGGAGCGCTGGCAGGGGTTACCCATACCGGGAAAAGAATGGAAACAGCCAGCAGAGCGACCAGTACGATCACTCCGAGTTTCAGCCACGGTGAATGCAAAAGAGCTTTCATGATCATTCTCCCTGGCCGGCAGGCAGAGACCGGCACGGCCTTGTGGTACACAAAACAAAACGCGCGCACTTGCGGCCGCGGAGCGGTCAAAGCGCGTCCGGCTTTACCAATATGCCTGTAAACCTCAAATTTGATTTACTGCGGAAGAGGGTACCGGTAACTCGATTCAATTATACGAATTACCGGATCGGATTACCATACCTCTCATAATGAAGTGGTCCCACCCCCTAGCACTGTGAGACCAAGGTTACCGCGCCGGTTAGTGAGATCCGGCGGGCTTCATCTCCTGCGCCGACTTTTTGCGCGCCGCCATACGGGCGATCTCTACGCAGGCAATGGCTGCCAGCAGGATGAGAAACGAAAGCTGGGTGTCCTTGCCAATCAGCGGATAATCCATCAACCCGTGTACCAGACCGGTCAGCAGGATGTTGTTGGAGCGGACATACAGCCATGAAAAACCCACCCCCATCGCGAACAGCACCACCAGGCTGATCAGCAGTGTGAGCCAGTCCAGCTCGCCGGCCAGCAGGTTGACGATGCGCGCGGGCAGATGCCAGAGTGAAAAGAGGGCGCTGCCGATCAGAATGGTTTTCAACATCCGGCGCGGGCTGCCCTGGGCGGTGCAATAACGCCAGAAAGCGCGCAGGAAATATCCCCGGAAAAGCACCTCCTCACCCAGCCCCACAAACAGCCAGGTGCTGAGGATGTTCAGCCCGATCTTCCAGAAAGGTGTATCGCGCAGGGCCTGCAGTGCAACGGGCAGTTGAATCATTCCCAGCAGTTGCACCAGCAGCACATACACCACCCAGCCAATCACGGACCAGGCCAGCGCTTCTGCCACGTGCCGTCCGGTGACGGGAGGCGGGAGCCGTTCATGCCGGATGCCCCACCACGCCAGCAGGAAGAAGGTGAAATACAGACCCAACTGCGTGAAGTAGAGCGGCAGCCCCTGCAAATCAAAAGTTTGAACGGCGGCCCAAAACGGGATGGTCAGGAAAAAGGCCAAAGCGATGATGACGGTTAATACGGTTTTCGCCTGTTTGGTATTCTCCGGTGCAGCAGTGCTTTCCATGGTGGATCTCCTGGAAAATAATAGTGGATCAACAAAATGCCCCGCTGGATGTAGGTCATCCGGTTGGGCGGGCAGTCGCGGGCTCTGTTGGGGAGCATCGATTGCGTATGCGGGGCATTATTCAGAACACCTTCCCGTTGAGGAAGGTGCTCACTTTCAATGAGAAAATAACTTCAGATCGGCTTGTGTAGCCCCGTTTTACGCCTTCCTCTTGATAAGCTCGATGGCGGCCTTGCCGGTCAGGTGTTCGATTTCCAGTTCAGCGGCGTGATACCGTTCCCATGAGCGCTCAATCTCGGCCTTCCCCTCCGCCAGGAGATCCGGCGAGTATTTCTCCGCCAGGCATACCATGGCGTGCCGCTTCTCCGCGGGATCGGTGAGGATGCGTATTTTGCCAAACACCACCGCGCTGCGGTAGTACGTGGTGAGCTGCTGCGGGATCACCTCATCGGCCTGGATCACACAAAAAGAGGCCTTGCTGCTGCGGGCGATGCTATCTACCTTGTGACCCTCGGTGGCAAAGTGAAAATACAGCTTGCCATCCCGGTAGGCGTAGCTGAGCGGCACGGTATACGGGTAATCATTGTCGCCGGAAACGGCCAGCACGCCGGCGGTGCAGGTCTGTAGCATTTCAACCGTTTCGGCTTTGGATAACTGCTGGTTCTTGCGTCGCATGTCTCTGAACATCAGGAGGTCCTTGTGAAAAAGTATTAAAGGCCAGCTCTAGAACTCGGTGATCGGTTTGGTGAGCTGGCTTGATAAATCCTCGGTGAGTTTCATCTCTTTTTCAAAACTTCTGCTGCATGCAGCGAGATAACCCACATACCGGTCTTTGACTTGAACATCTTCGGGATTGCTGCTTGTCAACAGCTTCCCGTTGGTCGCGTAGAATTCGCCCAATAAATTGCCGTTCAGCATACGCGTGAAGTGATTTATCCAAAGCGATACCACGGCAAACTGTTCCCTGACCGGAAACCCGCAGTTGGATAGAAAAATGATGCCCACTTTCTGTCCCGGGTCTTTTTTAGCTGCATGAGGGTTTCCACCCAGGGCGGTCAACCGGTCGATACACACCTTCAGCGTGCCGGAAATATTATTGAAATACAAAGGGCTGCCGAGTACCAGCACATCCGCATCCCTGACCGAGTCAACGATCGGATGCATATCATCGTTCTGACAGCACTTGCCGGGGCTGACCGTCCAGCATGAATAACACCCCTTACAGTAGCCAATTTTATGTTCCGAGAGATCGATCTTCACGACCTCGTGTTTTTCAGGCGAAAAGCCCGAGGTCATGGCATCGATCATCACCCGTGTATTACTGTGCCCGCCTTTTGGGCTGCCATTGATGGCGACAATTTTCATTTTTTCTCAACATCCCCTCCTGGTTCTCTGGCAGGAGATACCAGGAAGATTTAAACATATTGAAATGACGTAAAGGAATCGATTTATTATACAGTTTTTCATGATGATAAAATGATTATGGTAGATTTTTTCGAACAGTCACAGGAAGGGGGAAATTATCCCGGGCTGCTCGTTCTCAAATTACATAAAGGTGAAAAAATGTCGAAATCAAGGCGAAATCTGTTCAATCGATATCCGCTGATTCTGTTTTTCGTGCTCTCATATCTGTTGAGCTGGTGGACGGTTCCTTTTATGGAAGGCGCCCTCTTTCCATACGGTCCCACACTGGCTGCTATTCTGATTCTGGTTCTCAGCCAGGGCCGTCACGGATTAAGAAAATGGTGGGGGCGGCTTACTCAATGGCGGGCTGGCTGGTGGTATCTGGCAGGGCCTGTCATCATGATGATTTCCTTACTGGCAGCTTTTGGGCTTTTTTCACTTTTCAGGAGAACCGGAGCCGTTGTGCCGGGCCTGCCTGTTCCGGCCATCTGGTTGGAATTGCTGCTGCTTGGTGGACTTTGGGAAGAACCGGGCTGGACCGGATATGCCTTACCCGAGTTGCAGCAACGCTTCTCTCGCCAAAAAAACGGCATACTGATTGCCACAATGTTGATGGCTCTGTTCCGGGCGATCTGGCATATTCCTCTGCTGGTTCGCGGAACCCTGCCGTGGTTTGATGTATTTGGTTATATCCTGGCGTTTCAAGTGATCATTTCGTGGTTGTATAACCGCAGCGGCGGCAGCGTACCCGCTGTGATGCTTTTTCACTTTTCTTCCAACCTGTTTGCAGGCGGAATGATGCTGCGGGCCTTTTCAGGGGATGAGAGATTGTTCTACTGGATGCTCTTTGCAGCCTGCACCGGATTAATTGCGTTGATCATCCTCGTGGCAGAAGGCAGTTCGCTCGGTGAACGAACCCACCTGGCGGGAGCGAAAATCTCGGATCTTCCATCAGGCGAAGATTGATGTCCTTCCTATTAAAAAATCGATCATGCGAAAGAATATTTTCTTCTTAATCGCCTTGTTCTTAGCGATGTCTATTCATTCGTGTAAACCCAGGGGTAGCGAGCGTGGATATAGTCCAGCCAGTTTTTCATCTCCGGGATCTGTTCATCGTTCAGGCAGCCAAACATCTGCTCGGTGGTGATGCTGAGAAACCTGCCCTCCGCTTTAACCAGCTTTGACCAGATGCCCGTCGCGGAGTCGCCCAAACCTGTCAGCTTCACGGATGTCACCCGGTGAAAATCCAGGTTATGGGCCGGCGCGATATGCAGCAGCGAGACGATATCGGCGTCCATCTCATGCGCTTTTTCCATTTTATGGGCCAAAAACTGCTGGCGCATGAACTGATAGAACGGCTCGTAAAACAGGTCATCAAAACTTTCCAGGCTCTCCCTATCAATCACACAGTCGGCGCTGTCAAACAGATGCCTGTATATCGTGGTGCGGTCTGTTCCGCTTTTGGCATATTTGAGGTTGGTTCCGCCGTAGGATTCGGTGTATTTCCATTCGATCAGGACGATTTGCTTCTTTCCGTCACGGCGCTCAAACATCACAATAGCGTCCGTGCTGGTGTAATTGGCTCCCCGGCTGCGCTTGCCGTTGCGGGATGTTTCATTCAGGTAATTCCTTTCACCAATCCACTCAAAGGAGACGTACTTTCCGTCCTCAACCGGCAGCATCTGCTCCAGGTCAGGGAAGATCGGGCGCAGCACCTGTGCGAGCGCGTCCGGTTGATCAGCAAACGGGAACAGAAAGTTGACACAGCACACCTGCGAATCGCACAGGTGATTGCTGGGTTTGCCATTCTGCCCGTCATGCCACTTGATCTCATGCTTCGCAAAGTGAGCCAGCGCGCTCTCGCGGATGCCAGGATACAGGTTTTGCTCCGCGCACTCACGCGGCAGGCAGTGGGGCCGCATTTTGGTCCTGTAGTACCCCTCGCACCGCGCCGGATCGGAGAAGTAGGGAGAGGTGGCTTTGAA
>CAZHMZ010000220.1:3374-5139 GCA_964532655.1 uncultured Anaerolineaceae bacterium | reverse complement strand
CTCAAACACATAGGTGGTCTTTTGATCCTGCGGGATGGTCTCGATCAGCAATCCGTTTGCGGCCGCCACCCACGGATCGTCGACTGTAATTTCAAAACGATAGAGTGCCTTGTCACGCGGATGATTGTTGCACGGGAACCAGGAATACGCTCCATCGGGTTCGGTGAAAATGTTGATGGTTCCATCCATGGCCCGGAACCAACCTACCGTGCCACCGGAGACCGATGTGACAGTCCAGGGTGTGCCGTGATACGCTACCTCAACCGTGAAGGGACTGTCTTTTTCAAGCGGTTCGGCAGGGGTGATGACCAGCTTGCGAATCCTGCGTTCAAACTGCGCATCCATGCCGTTGACCCGTACACTGTCCCATTCCAGGCCGGTAAAATCGAGACTGAAAACTCGCAGATCCTGGGTGCTTACCGCTTCAATCTCAGTAACCGCCTCCATCGAGCCGGTTTTCATATCGACATCCATGCGGATGGTGTATTTCTGTACATCATACCCGCCGTTGCCCAGCATTTCATAGTAGGTATCGCCAATTGATTGGCTGCCGACGTCTGAAGGCCAGGGGGTGGGGGTGTCGGAGGGGCGGGTTGTGCTGCGAGTGGTGGGGGTGGCTGGCGCAGTTGTTTCAGAGACCTGCGTTTCAGGATTTTCTGCAGTGTTTGTGAATATTGGTTCCGGATTGGCGACCTGCTGCGTGGATGCCGGGGCACACGCCGCTAAGATAAGAAGAATGGCGATCATGCATACGGGGACTTTGATCTTCATACACGATATCCTTGATGAATGTGCGATGTGGATAATGAAAGTATATATCAATCAGTGAAAAAGAAAAGTGTAAATATTGATTGGGTTGTTCTTATATTGCATCGTCATTAAAAGACGTTGTATAAAGACACGGACATCAGTTGAGATCTGGCAGAAAATCGATGGGATTTCAAGAAATTAGCTTGATGTCTTAAACATCTTCAGGCAAATCATATTTTCCATATCCCTGCCATGGTAGTAGATGGGGTTTCCATGATCCGTAGTAAAACTCATCATACCCTTTCAGGCCTGGAGCGAAAAAATTAATTTCAATAATTTTTTGATTTGGCGTAATTTTCGCATGTTCATGTTTTTTTGGCGGTACATCAATGGTACACTCAGCTGAGATCCCCGCCTCGAGAATAATTATTCTGACGTAACATTCCTGAAAATTGAATTCGCCCCGACAACCCAGAAAGTCAAGATGACTGAACTGACCAAAGACGATTTCAAATTCCTGTAAAGTAAGTTCATGTTCGGATGGAATCTCGAGTGACATATAGGCCACTCTTCCCTCCTGATCAAGCTTACTTCGACCCCATCCAAGGTTGTTTCGAAAATCCCATCGTAGAAAATCGGATTGATAAGCCTGTTCATAATACCGGGTTAAGTATCTAACTTCCGGATAATGTGTGAAACTGGCTATGATATCGTCGCTGGTTGATTCTCCAGGGGTAATATTCTGCCAGCATGGAGCTTAACATACCGGATTTTCGAGCATATCGTTCAACCAAACAGGACGTGGAATCGATTTATGAGGTAAGTTGGATATTGTCAGGGCGATACACAACATCAATCCCATCAAGATTAATGTACAAACCAGGGATCGAATAAATATCCCGAGAATACGCCGTAAATTCATTTATTCACTATGGTATTTGTAACTTGTTGAAGTCTGGTGCCTGGGGTAAGCAGACTGTCCCAAATGGAACTCTACACTTTAAGTGAGCCGCGA
>CAZHMZ010000220.1:0-3364 GCA_964532655.1 uncultured Anaerolineaceae bacterium | reverse complement strand
GGGACTTTGATCTTCATACACTATATCCTTAATGAATGTGCGATGTGGATAAAGATAGTATATATCACTTAAACTAAAAGTGAAGCTGGGAAGGCGATAGTTATTCCTCAGGTTAATGTATAGCGGTACAAAATTTTAGTTGAGGGACTAATTTACGAGAAGGCACTTCCGAAATTACAGTGAAGGGGGGAAGGCAGACGTATCGAATGGTTACACCCTCAGAGAGCCGCGAAACCCCCGGGCGCTGTAATAGGAAGACGCGCCATTGTGGTATACAAAAACCCGACCAAAACGAAAGTCGCCAAATAATGCCCCGTCCAGCTTGCGCATTTCAGCAGGAGTCTTCAGCCAGCTGGATGTCTTCGCGTCAAACGAGCTCAGTTTCTGCAGATTCCGGTACTCATCTTCGGATAGCATCTCAATCCCCATGGCTTCGGCCATCTCCACCGCTGAGCCGCCCGGTTTGGCGGTTTTTCGGGCATCCAGGGCTGCGCGATCGTAGCATAAATTTCTGCGTTCCAACGGAGTTTCTGCGGAGCAATCATAAAAAATGTACTCACCCGTTTGCGGATCGAACCCCACCACGTCCGGCTCACCGCCGGTCTGCTCCATCTGGTTGAGTGACCAAAGTTTGGCCGGATCTGTCTCCAGTTTCGTTTGAACTTTGCCCCATTCCAGACCGGAATGACGTTTCATGTTCTTTTCAAAACGAGTTTTCAGAACGCTCATTAGAGCATCGCGCTGCTCGGCAGATAATGGTTTGGAGGAATGCGAGATATTTTCCATTTTTTAGTCTCCGTTTCTTCATCTTATCTCACAATACAGTCATGTCAAGCAGGAAATTTTAGTGGTGTCATCATTTTCTCACACAGTCCATGTGATTATATCGGTTTAGTGTCATCGCTTAAGTTAATTTATTCCATCCTGAAAAATGGGATCCATAATGAATTGGTTTTCCTATAACCAGTAAATCGATACATTTCACTGATATATGTAAGATTTTTGCTTTATATCGCTTTCGTGGATTCTTGATTATGAGAAGGCAAGAGAATTAACAAGAAAAGGCAGGTACAACCTGCCTTTTCGCCGTACATTCTCGAAAGAATAATGAAATTTGTAAAGCTAACGCTGCATTTATAGCCCCAGTTTAGCGAACATGGGCCAACCCTCTCCCAACAAGGAGAGCAGCAGAAGTACACTCGCTCCCAAACCGACGCTGTTAAATGGATGATAGTAAACTGCCAGCATCGCGATTAATATGATGGCGCCGGTGAGAGCCAGGCTACGCCACCATGCGGTGGGGACCAAAAATCCAAGTACCCCCAACCCGGCACCAATCAGCGCAGCGCCGGCAATCAGCCAAAAAATCCCACCCAATCTGACGGGCAGACTGTGTTCCAGCCCCAGCGCGTTCAGCGGCCAGGACTGTCCCAAATTGGCAGGCCACCAGGCAAGCCAACCAGGGTTCTTGATCCCCTCTGAGGGGCTAAAACTGGCGGGTGACTGACAGATGGTGATCAATCCGTGCACAATCAAAAGAAGGGCGATAACGATTTTCATGGGTTTGTTCCTTTTCTAAACAATGATTTTGAATGCGATTTTGAAACTGAAATTCGGAATTACCGAAATCAATGCTCTGATGCTGGCCGGGTACTCTTCAGGAAGCGATTGATTTGTACCTTTACTTCTGCAGCATGTCCTAGCAGCAGATGACCTCCATCCGGCACAGCCAGCATGTGTGCATTTGGAATTTGCTCCGCCAAAGTCCGTGCGTTTTTATGCAGCGCCATGGGGTCATCCACCGCGCTGATCACCAGGGTGGGGGCTTTTACCTCACCCAGCGGGTACCGGTTGATTTCCGGGTTGGAGACGTACGTGTCAAAAATGATCCCAGCCGTTCGCAGATTCACCGGCATCACACCAGCGAGCGCCGATTTCACCTCGGCTTTGAAACCCGGTGTAAGCTTGAATCCTCTTGGTATACCGACCAGTGAATGCATCACCGGCCTGAAGAGCGTGATTAAAGCCCGATAGAACGTATTGTTGTGCATCACCATTTTGAAAACAGATTTGGGCGGCAGCTTGAGATCTACCTCTCCCGGTGCATTGGGTGAAAGCAGTATCAGTTTGCTTACCCGCTGGAGGTATCTCAAAGCAAACTGGATAGCGGAGGTGACGCCGGCTGAGGTGGCAAAGAGAACTGTCTGCCAGATGCCCATGCTGTCCAGCAGGCAGGCATACACATCACATTGATCGGCCACGGAAGCGCCTGACGGAACAGGGGAGCGCAGGTAACCAAAGCGAGAGGGGGCGATCACCTGGAAACCATTGCTGATATAACCTCGCGCCAGGCCAATCCCCTGATCAAATCCGCCCCCATTGCCGTGAATCACAAGGACCGGCTCACCGGAACCATAATGGGCATATTCCATGGGTCCAAAGCGCGTATCCAGCAACTTGATGGAGAGACCGTTAGCATCCCCGTAAATTTTTTGGATTGATTTCTCTGTGGAATTTTTCATTCGGTCACTTCCTGTGAGATACGAACCACAGAGAGAAGGGTCAGGTTCAAATCGCGGATACGCTCAATGACCCCGTGAAGAGCCGCCTGATCCGGAAGCGAACCGGAAAGAAGCGTTTCCCCATTTTTCAACCGCGACACCAGTAACCCGCCGAACTCTGATTCCCACGAGTCATCCAGATGACCCATAACATGGATTTCATATTGTTCTGCCATGATCAAATCCTTTCTATGAAGATGAAAACAGCATAACAATCCGCTCAGAAGCGGTCATCTTCCGAAAGGGTTAACCAGGGTTTATTTTTGGGTTTAGGGAAGCAGATTGAACTGACGGGCGCGCAGTATGGCCTGGGTACGGTTGTTTACATCCAGTTTGCGATATATGGACGCCGTATGGGCCTTGATGGTGCCGGTACTCAGGAAGAGCTGTTCAGCGATACCGGCGTTGGTGAGCCCTTGCGCCATCAGACTCAGTACCTCGATCTCACGCCGGGTCAATGGATCGGGCAGGGTGGGGATTGGACTGACCCCGTTGGTTTCAGACGAAATGGAACGGGTTTCTATTTCGAATTGGTCCAGGAGTGAAGAAACAAATAATCGAAGAGGGTGTTCCGCAGACAAGTGAGACAACCACCGCAACAATAATAAGTGAAGTGAATGGCCCTCGTCCAGAAAGACGCGGCTCATTCCACCCGGCTGCGCCAGATTTAGCGCTTTTTCCAGCACCGCGAGCGCCTCGCGTTCATGCCCGGCCATCTGTTCTGTGAGAGCGGTCAGGCATGAGGCTTCGATCAGCGCGGAGGTGTTTTGGGAATGGGTTGCGTTATGGATCACTATTTTCAG
>CAZHMZ010000219.1:0-5140 GCA_964532655.1 uncultured Anaerolineaceae bacterium | reverse complement strand
CCACGGATGCCGGCGCGGAATTTGACCGTAAGGAAACAATTCAGGCGATCCAAAAAGCGATTGAATCTGACGGTCATATCACCCAGTTTTTATCAGCAGACCATACATTGCTTGATACCATCCGGGAATATTGCCCGGACATTTGTTTTAATATTTCTGAAGGGATCATGGGAGATGGGCGTGAAGGTCATGTCCCCGCCCTGCTTGAGATCCTGCGCATCCCCTATACGGCCTCGCGGGTACTGGCCAACACGGTTGGTCTGGACAAAGTGATGACCAAGCATATCTGGCGCGATCAGGGCCTGCCTACTGCTCCGTTTCAGGAATTTGTGAGCGGATATGAACCGCTCAACCCCGATTTGACCTTCCCGATGTTTGTGAAACCGGCGCGTGAAGGAACGGGTATGGGAATGGATACCAAATCCATCGTCCATAACGAGATCGAGCTGCGTGAACGTGTACTGTGGGTGGTCAATTCATATCAACAACCGGCGCTGGTGGAAAATTATCTACCCGGGCGTGAATTTACTGTGGGTGTGCTGGGACGCAGCGATGCAGCTCAATGGTCACCCCGCCCTGAGTTGTATCAGAATAACGGTTTTCATCGCTTTCCGATACTCGAGCTCAACAGCAGCCAGTCGATTACTCCTGGTGTGTACGGGCATGAAGCCAAGACCTTTCTTCCCGGTGAAGCAGGCGCACCAAAATACACCTGCCCGGCCCATATTGATGAAGAACTGGCAGATGAACTGTTCAATCTGGCTGTGCGGGGGCATAACGCCATCGGCGCCCTGGATGTGTCACGTGTGGATATCCGTCTGGACACAGAGGGAAAACCGCGGCTGCTTGAAATTAATGCCCTGCCTGGCCTGACGCCCGATTTCAGCGATCTGTGCCTGTCTGCCAACGCGGAAGGGATCAGTTACACAGACCTGATCCTGGAAATCCTGTACCTGGGCGCCTCGCGCTGGAACCTGATGGTCCCACCGCAGGAAGCCATGGGCATCCCAATCCCGAGCAAGAAATTTATGCGCCCGGTTCAGGTGCTCGCGCAAAGAAACCGCCATCCTCGTTTGAGTTTCAACAAACTTCCGTAAACCCGCTGAACGTAAGTCGAAATAGCAAACGGTGTGATCAATCAGATCACACCTTTTTTTGTTTGTTTGTGCAGATTTCACTCTTCGTAACCTCAGATCAACACCGCAAACATGTCAACTTCTAAAGCATACTTCAAACTGCCTTACAGTCTATGGAGAAAGAAGATCAGTCTTCCATACCGTCATGCAGGTTTTCAGGAGTCATTTTCATTATGTTTCCTGCCAGCGGATCAACACAGCATTTCAATATTTACTGTATAATCAGCCATTATTGTTTTTCGCAATTTTTATTTTTTGTAAATCTTCCTCTTATCGCGTACTCGTTTATCGGAATCAAATAAATCATCACGGATGCTGCTTGCTATGTCGAATAGTAAACCATTTTTGTCTGTTTCTTCGATTAAAGAAGAATTCAGCCCTGGCGCAAAAAATTTATACCTTCTGTTCGGGGGCATTGATGAGCAAATGGCAATGCCCCGGTTTGAGTTTTATAATTCAGCGAAGATTTTACATGAGAATAAAATCTTCTTCCGCGATCCATACCAGTGCTGGTATCAGAATGGATTACCGGGTATCGGAAAGGACGTATACGAGGTTTCCCGGTTTATCGGTAAGCGAATAGAAGATCTGAATCCCCAAAATGTCTATTTTGTGGGTTTTTCCATGGGAGGATTCGCCGCAATAATGTTTTCGGCACTGACCGGACGCGGTGAAGCTATTGCTTTTTCAACGCGAACCAGTATCGATCCGTTTTTCCTGTTAAAAATACACGATCCACGGCATAAGAAACAGGTGCTCAAAACGTACTTTTACAGTTGGTACAAAAAACGAGTATGGGATTTAAAAGCTTTATTACAGCGCAGTAAAATTTACCCAAAAGTATCGTTGTTCGTTTCCAAAAATCATGCCCTTGATTTTATGCAAGCGAGTCGTTTGGATGGGCTGGATCATGTCCGTTTATTTTTAATGGACAGTACAAGGCATGATATTGTCAGGGCCTTTCGCGACCAGGGATTATTACCTGATATTCTTTCGGGAAAATTCAACGGATAAATTTTTCTTACAACAGAATTCAGTCATTATTCCACCTCCATGACCAGATTCAGATCCTGATAAACGATCAAATCAATGGTAAAAATAACTGATAATCGTTTTGAATTTCCATCACCAGATTATCAGTGAAATCCAACACGATATTCGCTTATCTCCATTTACAACCCGGATGCACTGAACAATCATATTCAGGTGCTGCGTACTTCAAAATATGAAGCTGAAAGATACCGGTTGCTTTTGCTGGGAATTTAAGGAATGAATAATCGTTGCAATAATTGACCGGGATATTTCAGGATTGTCGGTGATAAGAGTATTTTGCTTTTAGTTCCTGCTGAAATGATTTCACAAATGAAATTATTCCATATATCCATTCTTACGCAGCTCAGGTGCAAGTTCTTTTATTACATACTCTGCTTGAGCCAAAGATAATCGGTCAGACCAGGATCCAATCGATGTGGTAAAGAGTGGTCTGCCAAGGTTTTGATGGAAACTGTCGTATCTGTTTTCGATTGTGGATGATTTCTTGTAGAAATCAAGCATTTGGGGTTGAAATTGAATTCCGAGAAATTTACAAATTTTATCAAGCGCAGTATCCGGATCAGTGACCAGGTGTTCATATTTTATTTCCAGATAACGAGAGCCTGTTGATCTTCGGATATCTGTGGTGTGCTTGATACTATTTTTCCATCTTTGAACAGCCCCATGCAGGTAGTCTTCGCCATACCTGTCAACCAGTGAAGCACATACGTCACGGCCGTCACGCAGCATGTGAATGTACCTGGCATGGGGGAAAACTTTGGCGATATTCTTCCAGTAAAAGGTATTGATGGGTGATTGATCACCCCAAAAAAGCGCCTCAGGGAATTTCTGACTGGCGTATTCCCAGAAAATTTCATTGATAATTCTGGCAAGTGATCTGTTCTTTTTCTCAAGCGAGATTACTTTCTGATAAACCGGTGCAAGGCTAATTTCCCATTTAAAGAAATCCGGATGGCTTTCAAAGGTGGCGATCACCAATCGGCATAGGTCTTCCCAGCCCAGCCCATTGAACATAGCGAACTTCACAGGCAGAGAATGCAGGATATGTGTTTCCACAGGAATGGCCACCTCACCGCCGGCAGCCAGTATACTTCTCAAAAGTGTCGTACCGGACCGACCCGATCCAACAATAAAAAGGGGAGGGGCAAATGAACGGTCATCACTTGTAGAAATTGGGCAGGTTTCAAAGAGACTACGATAAACGGATCCGATTCCTTTCTTAACGCAATCCATCGAAAATGGTACAGACGTTGTATTCAGAGTATTTTTCAATCGCTGTGTTTCCATACTGTATTTTTAAATACCTTCGTTGTCATAATGGATCATGGTCAGGCCTTCCAGCGACGAAGGAACCATTGTGTTAGATAATACTCATACTTCTGCAACCTGGACGAAAGAGTACGTTTCGGTTTGACTGTCAAAATATCCTTCGCCTGACGCAGATTTTCCCTCCAGTAAGGGTGGGTTTGATCTTTCCAGGCCACATCATTCCCCAGATGGAAAGTAACCCGATCATATTCCCGCATGTGAAAATTACGGCTGTGCAACTGAATCTGTGATCGTAAAACTTTTCCGATGGGGGGATAACCAACAAAGACATGATTGAGAGTAAACAGGGGCAGGATACTCCGTTTGAAGATGAAACAATCCACTCCTCCATGCAGAATTCCGTTTTGCAGATAGCACAGCTCGAAATTGGTTTCATCAATCAAAACGCCCTGAAATTCTTTCTCTATTGTACGTCGGTTGATGCAAAAACCGTCCAACCCCTGATCAATGAGGTGGTTAACATGGAGATAGAAATTGGGATACAAACCGATATCAACATTGGTATAAATGAAGAATTCGGCATCTGAAACGTTGTAAAGACCTTCTAAAATATCACATAATCTCGGCAGAGGTTTATGCGGATGAATTTCCCTGAGTTCGTCGATATATTCCCAGGCGTAAAGATCGATATCCTTTACCCAACCAAACCCCTCAGGGAGATTGACTTTTTCATCTTTGTGTTTGACAGCAAATAAATCGACATCTACCGCCTGTGTGGCTGCTTTTTGTGCCACCAGCATGCTCTTTATCGTTACCGGTTGAGCGATATGGAGGTACGATGGTTTTTTAAGTTCATCGATTTCGGTAACATTAATGATGTGGGCAAGACGTCGTTTATTCATAATCCTGACATAGAATCTGTGAAGCTTCGCACTTTCAGGCGGAAATCGTTTTGGGATTTCCTTTCTTAAATATGTATTTTTTCAATAATTTCACCATATAAAAGATTCTTTCTCTTTCAAACAGCCAGAGGGTCAGACAATAGATGCAGCCAATTATAAAAGATTTACCGATCATGAGTACCCATGCATTCATATTCGTGAAGAAAAAGTGATCAACCACATACCCGGCTGCCAGGCCTGCGAATAATGCGATTCCTGGTGCCAGAAACATGGGTCCAAGGTAAAGATCCACATACTTCCTGGCCCAGAACAGGATCAATATGATCCCCACAACCATCATCACATCCACAGCGACAGCCACTCCCTCAATTCCGTACGTCGGACCTAACAGGAATAGAAAACCAATCAATACGAAAACCTGAATGGTTCTAATTTGTACTGTGGTGCCTGGTTTCCCCACGGCAATAAATACGGATGCCATCAATTGTTTTAGCGGGTCAAACATCGTGAAGGGCAGCATCAGTTGAAAGGTTAAAACCATCGGCATCCATTTTTCGCCCAGTAAAATGCGGATGAATTCGGGTGCGATCAATGCCAAAATCCCGACAAATAAAAATCCCATGCGGATCAGCAATGAATTGGTTTCAAAAAATGCCTGAGACAAACCTTTGCGATCTTCCTTCAGTTCTGCATAGGTCGACATGGCCACGCTAAAAATTGGCGCAGAAATGATATTGGCAGGTACTTTTGCCAGCGCATAAGCCCGGGAATAGTAACCTA
>CAZHMZ010000218.1:0-5147 GCA_964532655.1 uncultured Anaerolineaceae bacterium | reverse complement strand
TGGCGGATCACCTAGGCACCCCCACGGCGGTATTGATTCTGGCGAGTGTGCAGTTGTTCTTCGCGTTATTGCTGTTTTTCTTCACCAAAATTAAAAAACTCAACTGATTTGAATCGATAATGGGTTGTCGCATACTGCCTGGTCTGCAGGCAGTATTTTTTTCTTAACGATTACCGGCTTATGTAAACAAGAGATGCAATTTGTCATGGTTTGAATCTTATATTGGAGATTTTACAAGTGCATGGTAAATCCGGTATAACATGCATGAACGAACCCTGAAATTACCGGAATAAGATAGAATTTGTGGTGTAAAATTGGGTATTCCTGTGAACGCATGGCTGACGGGTCTGAGCAGGCGAATGATTTACCGTTCTCAGAGGTTTGACCCTTCACCCGTGTAACACTTTTTCTGGTTCTTTTCAACCCTTTTATCTCAGATCCCTGACTGTGTGAGTAATTTGATCACCAGTCGGATGACACAAAAATAAATAACAATTCCCGGATCTTTGCTCCGGAAATGTCGTTTCAATTCTTATCTGTCTGGTCGGTTCATGTTGTTCACTGAGGAGACGGTATGGTAAATCCCAAAAAATTAAATTTCAACAGCAGCGCTCCGGATCTGGCGCTGCAAAAGCCATCGGGAGATCTGGTGCAGCTTTCCAACCTGTGGGCAGAAAAACCTTTACTGTTGGCTTTCACCCGCCATTTTGGTTGCACGCAGTGTAAAGAGATGCTGGATGAGCTGGTAGCCGGCAAAGACCGCATCGAGAAATCCGGGTTGGGTATTGCCGTGATCACCCAGGGAACGCCGGGTCTTACGGGCGAATTTGCCAAATTGTTCGCACCCAACCTGCTGGTGCTCGCTGATCCTGAGCGGCGGGCGTACCGGGCTTACGGGCTGGAACGCGGAAACATATTTCAGACATTCCTGAACCCAAAAGTATGGTCGGCCATCTCACGCGCACGCAAGAAGGGCTATCGTGTGGAAAATCCGCCTGAAGGGCAGGATGCCATGCAGATGTCAGCCACGTTCATCATCGGGCGGGATGGGAAGATTGAACTGCCGTATTACTATGACAATATCGCCGATCATCCCCCGTTGGATTTGCTGCTGGATGGTGTGCTCTCGACGGGCTGGGATGCCCCCTTTGAGGGCCCGGTTGGTCCGGGTGTGCAGAATGAAGATGACAAACCCGAGGTGTTATCATGAACCACTCCTTATCTGTGGCGGGTTATCTGGCATTGAAGGAAATCTGGCGCAACTGCGGGCGGTTTTTGATGGTGGGACTTGTGATCGCGCTGATCACCCTGCTGGTGTTGTTTATCGCCGCGCTCGGCGAGGGACTGGGGAACGGCAACCGCGAGTACATCTCCAAACTGGACGGCGAACTGCTGGTGTACCGAGCAAAATCTGATCTGCTCATCGCCGCCAGCCGCCTGGCTACCGACCGGGTGGGCGAGATACGCAATATTGATGGCGTGGACGATGCCGGTATGATCGGTACCGCCAACGCCACGCTGACGCTATCCGGCGATGCAGAGCCGCTGAAGGTAGCCCTGTTGGGCGTGGAGCCCGGGCACATTGGTGAACCGCCTGCGGTAGAGGGCCGTCACCTCAGTGGGTTGGATGCGGACGAGGTGATGATCGATGGAAGCACCGCCATTCGATCCGACCTGGCAGTGGGTGACGACCTGATCCTGAATGTCACCCAGGGTACCGAGGATGCGCAATACACCCTGAAAATCGTCGGTATCTCCTCCAATCAGCAGTACAGCTTGCAGCCGTCCGTGTTTGTTCCTTTCAACACCTGGGATCGGGTTCGCCCACAGTCGGAGGCAGAGTTGAATTTTACCGATGCAACAGCCAACGTGATCGCCGTGCGGGTAACGGATCCACAGAATGTTGAAGTGGTCCGTCAAAACATTACAGACACGGTTGAAAATGTGGATGTTGCCACCCTCAAAGAAGCCATTCAGGCGTTGCCCGGATATTCAGCCCAACAGAGCACGTTGAATACGCAGGGCAGCTTTACCCTGTTCATCGGCATTCTGGTGATCGGCGGTTTCTTCCAGATCCAAATTCTTCAAAAGGTATCGCAGATCGGGGTGCTGAAGGCTATTGGTACATCCAACCCCATCGTCGCAGCGGCTTCGGTGATCCAGATTGTGGTCATCACAATCATCGGCGTGGCGATTGGCGGGTTGCTGACCTGGCTGTTTTCGCTCTCCTTTCCGCCCACCGTGCCGATTGTTTTCAACGGTACCACTTCCGCTATCGCATTGGCGGCGCTGCTGGTCATTGGTCCGCTGGGCGGGTTGGCTTCCATCCGCTATGCGGTGCGAATTGAGCCTCTGAAGGCACTGGGGTTGAACTCATGAACCAGACAACTTCATCCAATCATTACGCTCTTGAAACCCGCGCCGTGGTCAAACAGTACCAGGCCGATGCGGGTACCATTTTCGCCGTCAACGATGTTTCGCTGCATGTGGCTGCGGGCGAATTTGTAGCCCTGGTTGGGCCAAGCGGATCCGGGAAAACCACCATGTTATCCATGCTGGCCGCGCTGCTGAAACCCAATTCGGGTCAGATTCTACTGGATGGAGAAGACCTGGCCGGGATGAGCGATGCCGAACGGGTTCTGCTGCGGCGTGAGAAAATCGGGTTTACCTTTCAAGCGAACAACCTGGTGCCGTATTTGAGCGCGGTGGAGAATGTGGAACTGATGCTGCGCCTGAATAATCGCCTGGACAAAGCCGGCAAGCTGCGTGCCCGCGAACTGCTTTCACGCCTGGGGTTAAGTGAACGACTGAACAACCTGCCCGGACAGATGTCGGGCGGGCAGCAACAGCGCGTGGCCATCGCCCGGGCGTTGATTCACAACCCCAGCCTGGTGCTGGCCGATGAACCCACCGCCAGTCTGGATACCGAACGCGCCTACCAGGTGGTGGAAACCTTTGCCGGGTTGATCCACGAGCAGAAGCGGGCCGGCATCATGGTGACCCACGATCTGCGCATGTGCGAGTATGTGGACCGGGTGCTGCAGATGCGGGACGGAAAACTGGTGGAGATTTTCAGCAGCCGTGATGATATCCTGCGCCTGGCTCGCGGGGGAAGACATTGAAATAACGTCTAGTAAAAATTGTCCGAATCCCAAAGGACTGCTTCAGAGGAAATTAGTAAAAATTAAAGATCCGCTTGCAGGGACTGCACCCCAAAAGCGGATCTTTTTTGATTGCCTTTTTCAAACACAGGTAAGAGTTCAGGCTGCTCTGCACGCCCCGATCTTTTGGACGAAATCGGGGCGGGTTTATCCCTGGGCGAATTTCTCTTCCCATTGATGGATCATCGCGTGCAGTTGCTCGTGGACACCATGCCCGACGACGCTTTCCTCGAAGCGCTCAAACTTCTCGGCCAGATCGTCCTGCTTGTCGTCGTCCAGCAATGAATCCGCCATGGTGAAGAGGATATTATTCTCTTTGGCAATGTGATTCTGCAACAGGTCGCGATAATGCGTTGCGGCAGTCTTGAAGCCGCCCAGATCTCTGGCTTCAAGCGATTGGCTCATTTGTGCAATAAAATTTCGCCCCAGATCGTGCTCGTGGAGCATCACTCCAACCGGCCCGCCCTCCGTTTTTACGCCTTTGGCGTTCAACTCGGGGAACAAAAAACCTTCTTCTTTGCCGTGATGGCATTTATCCGCGAAAATTTTCAAAAAGTACACCAGTTCGCCGACGAATTCCAATACCTCGTTATCATGATGTGAGTCAAGTGAAAATGCTTTCTCCATGATCCCGAAAACATGGAGGATCGCATCGTGCTCATTCAGTAAGTCTTGCGTCGCTTTTCCCATTTTTATCTCCTTTTCCAATTCGTATTATTCTCTTTTCATTTTTTATGGTACCCAAAAAAGCGGCGCCCGACCATGATCTGGATCAGATAAGTGCAGTCACTTCATTATTACCAGTGATTGTCACTGAATGGATGTTACCAACAGTTCATGGTTCGAGTTGATACTATAATGATGTGATCACCCGGCAAAAATAAAATCAACACACGGCATACCTGCGCGTTATACCCCAATCCTCTGAACTTTACACAGCTTCAATACAATCTTTATCAGGAGATAAAGGATGGAAATTAATTACAACCGGTGCAATGTATCCAGGCGGATCAAGTCTGAAATAATCAGAGCAAAAGGAGACTTGTTCTGGGAGGAATTAACCCGGGGAATTATCGTTCCGATCGATTCGATGGAACGCCGGCAATGCAATATGTGCATGAAGGTTTTAATGCAGAGATTCGAGAGCTTGCTTCCCGCGGAGGAAATCAAATCCATTATGGTGAATGTGAGGCACGACCTTCAGCCGGACGATTTTGGCTGGGCAGTGCGGTTATTCAATCGAATCGGAAACATCGACCGGTTTGCCGTCGAGCTTCAAAAAATCGGGATCAGCGAATATTTTTCCGGTTATGCGAAAGATGCTCAATATGGTGATCCGCAAATCTCTCAGCGGATGATCGAGTATGTTAATCACTGTGAGCAGATTTTTTACGGCCGGCGTTATGGAGATGTGATCCTGGCGCAGGCTGTCCCGGCTGATCTGGGTGGTTTCCTTCAGGCAGCCGATGAGGTGTACAGGCATTACTCTCTGTGTCACTGCCGGTTTGCGCGTGAGTCGATCCTGCAGGATGGAGGGCGCGTATCCCCGCTATTATGTGAATGCAGCCTTGGGCATACCATGATCCTGTGGGAAACGGTTCTGGATTGCAAGCTGGAAGGAGAGGTGGTTGAGTCGGCGCTGAATGGCGGAAACCGCTGTCTGTTCAGGATCAAACTGCCGGCAGATGTGCTCGAACGATGGACATAATGGGATAGGCGGCGATCCACTCCTGTTCATATCAATACAAGGTTTTCACTCTCCATTTTTATGCCAGACAACAAAACGGAGAATTTATTACCCAGCAGGCTCGTCGCGCCCTGAGTAGAGTCTGATTGGGAATTTCCTGGGGAATTTTCCGGATCATTATTGGGTGAAAAGGTAAAAAATTACCTTCGTTCCTAAAGTTTCTGAAACGAAGGCAGGATACTGATTGTGCCCCCAAGGAGATTCGGACTCCTGTTTTGGCCTTGAGAGGGCCACGTCCT
>CAZHMZ010000217.1:0-5150 GCA_964532655.1 uncultured Anaerolineaceae bacterium | reverse complement strand
CCGGCCGATTTATCCTTCTCGCTTGGCGTGGGCAATCAATATGACAGCCCGGCTTTCAACCGCGCGCTGGAAGACATCTTTGATCAGGCCGAAAAAGCGGGCATGCCGGTGGCCTACCACATGTATGATGTCTCCGAACAGGCGCTGGCCAAAGGACGGCGAGCTGCCGCATACTCGTTCGGTTTTGATATTCTGTTTGCCCGGCAGGCTGCTTCACAAACGTTGAGCGGTGTACGCGCTGGTATTGAAAAAATGAGGGATTAATGAAAACATTGCGGATTAATGAGAAACGATTTCTGGAGGATTTTGCCACCCTTAGCCATTTTGGCGCCACGCCGAACGGCGGTGTGGACCGTCCCAGTTTCAGCGATGCCCATTTACAGACGCTGGCGTGGTTCCATCAGTATGCCGCCGGGATGGGTCTGACGGCACACGTGGATGCCGCCGGCAACCACTCCATCCGGCTGAACTGCGCGGGTGAGAACGCTCCGGTTTTGCTGATGGGCTCCCATTTGGATTCAGTCTTCGACGGCGGGCGTTTTGATGGGGCGTTGGGTGTGATGTGCGCGCTGGAGGTGCTGCACACTCTCAAGGATGCCGCAATCAGTCTGCCTTTCAATGTGGAAGCGGCCAGCTTTACCGATGAAGAAGGTACGCTGGTAGGCATGCTGGGCAGCAAAGCGTTGATCGGTGAATACCATCCTACATTGCTGGAACAGGGCACGGTCAGCAAAGATCTCATCCTGGCAGCGTTTCAAAAGGGCGGGTTGGATCCTGAAACCTTTGTCGATGCAAAACGCGATCCGCGCTCGCTGTACGGGTATCTTGAACTTCATATTGAGCAGGGCACCAGACTGCACCGCGAGCAGATACAGATTGGCGTGGTGAGCGGGATTGTGGGCATGTGCGCCCTGCGTGTGATTTACACCGGCAAAGCCAACCATGCCGGTACCACCGGCATGCTGCATCGCCAGGATGCCGGTCTGGGCGCCAGCGCGTACAATCTGACCGCGCGTAAAATGGTGCTGGAGAAATACCCCGGCTGTGTGGTGACGGTGGGCAAGATGCGGTTTTTGCCGGGCGGGGTAAACATCATCCCGGCCCAGGCGGAGTTCAGCGTGGATTATCGCAGCATCGACCGCGCCCAACTGGACGCCCTGGAGGCGGATCTGATTCAACTGGCCAAAACCCTGGCGGAGGAATACGGTCTGGGTGTGCAGGTAGAGAGAACACTGCGGCATGAGCCGGCTCTGATGGATGAGCGCTTCCGCTCGGCGATCAGCGCAAGCACCCGCCAGCTTGGCCTTTCAGCGGTTGAGATGCCATCCGGCGCCGGGCATGATGCGCAGAACATGGCGGTGGTTTGCCCATGCGGGATGATTTTTGTTCCTTCGCAGGATGGGATCAGCCATTCACCTTTTGAGCGCACCGCAGACAGCGATTGTGTGAATGGCGCCAACGTGCTGCTGCAAACGGTGTTGAAGCTGGCTGAACACTAGATCAGAACTGTTGGTATTGTTGTGAGAATCAACGGCCGGTATCAAAGCCGGCCGTTTTGTCTATAAACCGGTCAGATTTCTCTGTACATAACTCGTCACCACCTGATCCAGGCCCGCATTGCGGATGCTCATCATCAGCAGGGCTCTCATCAACGGGTGCTTGCGCAAGGAGTTGTATGCCTGCAGGTATTTGCTCACGCGTGTGTCATCTACCATGCCGAGTTTGCGTAAAAACATCACCAGTTGGTCGGGGGATTTTGAGTTGATATACTCCTGCGCCGCCCGGTGATACTCGCGGGTTTGTTCCGGTTGGATGCCCAGTTCGGTTAAGATTTCATTGTGCCGCCCCGACAGGATGCATGGGGTGGTCATGCTCTGCAAATAATAAAGTTCCACCAGAATGGTCATCTGCTGTCTGGAAAGGTCATGAGAAGAAAAATTCTTTAACTGGCGCAGTGGAAAGGTCTGCTGTATCAGCGGATAAAAATCCACCTGATCAGTCAGGCAATGCACTTGAAACCCCAGCAAAAAGGACCGCAGGTTGGGATAAAGCGCATCCAGTTCCATGAACTGCCGTTTTTCAAGATGAGTATGGCTGCGCCTCATTTGCGCCAGATAGCGAATATCCGGCGCTACCGCCCCCCAGTAGTAATCATCCGCACGGTCAGGGTGAAGAGATGTTTCCAGTTTAGAGGCAATCACAAAGTGCGAATAAGGGCCCACGATGTTTGCTCCACAGAGGATATTGGGTTGATGTACACAGTCTGGCAACCCAATTTTACATCAGAACACCACTCGATGGACGATCACTCGCGTGAGTGGATGGAATACCGGCGATCATCCTGCCCGCTGCCCTGCCACTCTGCTCAATCTGCCGGCTGTTTGTTACAATCTAAATATGGATTGTAAAGGAGGGTAGAAATCATGATGACAGCAGAAACCGCACAGATCATTACATTACGCAATCTTCTGCTGGGTGAAATTTTCGGCGCTTTTGGCCTGCCACGTGAAGGCTGGCTCAGACGCCGCTTCTGGCCGTTTTTCTGGCTTCCAGCCGAAGTTTTTGCCAGGGTGAGCATGCGCTTCGATCAGATGGTTGCCAACCAGGGGCTGGATGCCGCCGCGAGCTGGATTCTACCGCGCCTGGTGAAGAACGTGCTCACCACCGGCGACCAGCACATCCCCGATGAAGGACCACTTCTGGTGGTCTCCAACCATCCCGGCTCGGTTGATTCACTGATCATTGCGTCACAAATCCACCGGCCCGATTTTCGAATTGTAGCCAGCAACATCCCCTATCTCATGCACATGCCGGCTACCTCGCAGCGTATGATTTTCACCCCGCGTGACACCATCGACCGCATGGGCGTCATCCGTGAATCCATCAGCCATCTCAAAAATGGTGGATCGCTGCTGATTTTCCCCAGCGGACACATGGATCTCGATCCCTGCATACATGAGGGGCTGCAGGCCAATTTTGCAGAATGGTCGCGCAGTATCGAACTGTTTTTACGCAAAGTGCCCGATACGCAACTGGTCATCTCGATGGTCAGCAACGTGGTGGGTCGCCATTTCTTCCGGAACCCATTAACCCTGCTGCGGAAAAAACTTCAGGATCGCCAAAAACTGGCCGAATTCATCCAGAACATGCAGCAGTTGGTGCTGCCAGGCTCGGTCAATATCACCCCGCGGATTTCGTTTGATCTTCCAGTCACACTTGAGAAACTGCATACCCGCATGGATCAGTCGCTGCAAACCATGCAGTCAATCGCCGATCGAGCTAGCATGGCATTTTCCGAACACATGAACGCGCGCTTCCGCTTCCAGGTACCCTCCCGCTCCTGACGTCAGAAAGCCTGTCTTTGTCAGAGGTATAATGAGCGTTGTCCAGCCCCGGGCAGCGATTTTTGACCCACGGGGAATACCGGACCTCGCAGCACAATCCCAACCCATAACAGGAGCCAGATATGAAAGACTTGATCAGGAAATTGACTGAAGCCGACGGCCCATCAGGGTATGAAGACCGTATTCGAGAGTTGATCACCAAAGAGTGCGAACCGTATGCCGATGAAATCCGCAGCGACGCGCTGGGCAATCTGATTGTCCGCAAGGGCACCAAAGGCGCCAACGGCAAACGCATCATGATCGCCGGCCATATGGATGAAATTGGGGTGATCGTGACCAAAGTGGAAGACAAGGGCTTTCTGCGGTTCTCACGCGTGGGCGGCCTGCGAACCCTCACTTGCATCGGCAGCCGGGTTCGTTTTCTGAACGGTGTGGAAGGCGTGATCTACACCGAAAACAAGATGTCGAAAGAATATCCTGAATTCGAGAAGCTGTTCATCGATGTGGGTGTGGATCAGGCCGCGGACTGTCCGGTTCGGGTGGGGGATATGGCGGTCTTCGACCGGCCTTTCAAGGATCTGGGCAATGGACGCATCCTTTCCAAAGCGTTGGACGACCGGATTGCCTGCGCCATCATGATTGAGGCGCTCAAAAACCTGCAGCCCAACGGCAACGAATTGTACTTTGTGTTTACAGTCATGGAAGAGATTGGCCTGATCGGCGCGGGAACATCGGCGTTTGGCGTAGAACCCGAGATTGCTCTGGCGGTGGATGTTTGCACCGCCGGCGACGTACCCGGTGTACCCGGTTTGAACATGGGGTTGGGCAAGGGCCCCGCCATCAAGGTGATGGATTCGTCCGTGATCGCGCACCCCAAGATTGTGCGCTGGATGGTGCAGACCGCCGAACAGAACCAGATCCCTTATCAAATGGAAGTGATGACTGGCGGCGGTACCGATGCCGGCGCCATGTATAAATCGAAAACCGGCTCGCTGGCCGGGTGCATTTCGATTGTCACGCGCTATATCCATTCGCCGTCCGAGATGGTGGATATGCAGGATGTGGAAAATTCGGTCAGGCTGCTGCAGGCGCTGGTCTCACAGCCGGTGGTATTGGAGTAAAAGGCGTGGGGCGGTTCATGAACCGCCCCTACCAGAAATATCAGACTCGATTCTCCTAAGTACTTGTTATTCCCCTCCTGGGAGGGGTGGCGCGCAGCGCCGGGGTGGTATTTTTTCAGCGCAAGACTCTGAATCTTAATATCAACGTAGAGGAAGTTCATGAACCTCCCCTACAGTTTTTATTTTCAACTCTTCTAACGAAATGGGGTAATTTTCTTACCGCTTCTTATTCCGGCCTGCCTGCCGGGCTGCAAATGGCTTGTTTTTGTTCGGCTTGCGGAACTCAGCCCCCTTGCCGGTGACAATCTCTTTCTGCGCTTCCTTGCCCTTCAGCCCCTTCTCCACATACAGTTCCTCGCCCGTAAAGGGATCTTTCTCTGTATAGTACATCAGGCTGGAATAGGTAGACGGTGTGGGCGTGAATACCTGCACCTGCTCGGGGGTGAGATGTAATTCGGTGCGGGTGAAGCGCTGCATCAGGTGCATGTCGCGCGGGGTACAGCCGGGATGCGCGGCGATCAGATAGTAGGTCAGGTATTGTTCTTTCCCCGCCTGCCGGGTATGCCGCTCGAAATCCGCTTTGAAACGCAGCAGCGAGCCTGTGCCGGGCTTGCCCATCAACTTCAGCACACTGTCTTCGGTGTGTTCGGGGGCCACCTTCATCTGTCCGGAAACATGTTTGGCA
>CAZHMZ010000216.1:0-5154 GCA_964532655.1 uncultured Anaerolineaceae bacterium | reverse complement strand
TAGTCGAAGACGATGACAACGTTGCTCTTACGATTGAGAGATGTCTCAGGCGTGAGAACTACAAGGTAACGCTTGCCAGTTCGGGTGTCCAAGGGCTCCAACTAGCCCGGCGCCGGATTCCAGACCTGGTGCTGTTGGATGTCGTCATGCCGGGGATGGACGGATTCACGGTCTGTAAGGAAATGCGTTCAGACCCGATTCTCTCCGAAGTACCGATCATCTTTCTCACTGCACGATCCAAGGAGGATGATCGAATTACCGGGTTCCTGGCAGGCGGGGACGACTATCTGGGAAAGCCTTTTAATCTCGATGAATTAACACTCCGCATCCGTGCTGTTTTGCGGCGCACAAAAATTACAGCAAATAACATCCCAATTCAGGTAGTAGAGACACAGTTATCATCGAAACCTGTAATAAATATGACCACCCCGGCGGTGAAAGAAGTTAAGATCAAAGGTTACATTCTTAACGTTCGTACCTTTGAGTTGACAACTCCCAAGGGGTTGAAGATTTTGCTAACCCCTGTTCAATATGATCTCTTATTCCACTTCATGACCCACCCTGGAGAAATATTTTCTCCTTCAAGATTACTGGATGAAATTTGGGATTATCCTTCTGATGCAGGTTCCCCTGATCTTGTTAGGGTGCATATTAAAAATCTGAGAATGAGGATCGAAGAAGATCCATCCTCTCCCATTTTTATCGAGACGATCCCTGGCTACGGATACACTGTTCGTCCAGATTAACGGAGTTATCCATGTCACTAAAGCAAACATCGCATATTGACTCACTTCAACAGGCTATCCGCTTCATTGACCAGGCGCAAAAACAGGCAGAAGTAGAATCCACTCCAGATAATCCATTCTTGAGAGCAATGCGTGATTATTTTGAGGCAGAAGGCTGCGTTTTGCTTTTTTATGAAAATGCGAATAAAACCCTGGTAACAAAAAAAGAAATAGGTCACGGCCCTGAATGGCGCGTGACAAGCGGTCTTGAGTTTTCAAGTGGTTTGTTATTCAGCACTTTTGAGGCCAACCAAATTCAAGAATACACAGGTCCTACAGCAGGAAAGGACTATTTTCCAAGGATCGACGGGGTCAAAGACATCATTCCCCAGTTCATTGTCTGTGGTCCAATTCAAAATCATGTTCGAAAATTTGGAATGGTAGCACTGGTCAATCCCCATAATTATTTTATCAATACAAAAGATAAGATCATATTTCAATTATTTTTATCCAGTCTTGCAAGTCAGTATTACTCATCGATGATCATTAAAGAAATGCGGGCAGTTGACGAGGATTTGCATGTCAGCCGTCTTCAATTATTGAATTCCAGGAATGCCCTGCGCAGTCTTTTTGATAGTATTCCTGATTCCTTGTATATGGTGGATGAAAACTATCGGCTGAAAGCTGTAAATCTCAGCCGGGCAAAGCGCGTTAAGAAAGCTCCGCGTGATCTGGCGGGCAAGGTCTGTCACGAAGTATTTTTTGGTTTATCCAACCCATGTGACAATTGTTTGATCAAGCCGGTATTTGAGACTGGAACCCCTGGCCAGCTTTTTGGTCATACTTGGCCCAATGAAACCAATCCACGTGAGTGGGATATCAAGTGTTATCCGGTTTTGGATGCCGAAGGTAAGGTTGAGAATGTATTCCTGTATGAACAGGATGTGACTGATAAGCGAAAAATGGAAGAAGACCTCATCCAGAACACAAAACTGGTGGCGATCGGGCAACTGGCAGCCGGTGTGGCGCATGAGATCAACAACCCATTAACTTCGATTCTGGCCAACAGTCAAATGCTGCTGCTTGATCTTGATCCAAAGGACACAGAGTTGGTGGAATCAGTAACGCTTATCGAAATGGCAGCCAGGCGAGCCACAAAGGTTGTTGAAAACCTGCAGAGTATGGTGAGAAAAGAAAAGTTCGAATTCCAACCCATTGATCTCAATGAATCTTTACAAAATGCGTTGATGCTGGTCTCACATGAATTCATGTCGCGCCAGATATCCATCCGCTTTACACCAGGAACGGGTATGCCGCCGATCGTAGCTAGTGGTGATCATCTACAGGGTGTGTGGATAAACATTTTAATGAATGCAATCGAAGCCATAGATAGCAATACCGGCGAGATCAAGATTGCCACCCTTTATGATGAAGACAAATATTATGTTGAAATCAAGGACAACGGGATGGGTATCTCAGAAGACAATCTCGGCAGGATCTTCGAACCGTTCTTTTCCACCAAACGTTCGGGCCGTGGCACCGGATTGGGCTTGTCTATGGCAAAGCGTATCATCCAGGCTCACGATGGACAAATCTTTGTGGAAAGCGCTCCTGGCCAGGGTTCACGCTTTACCATTATTTTGCCTTCACGTACTGCAGACCAACTGTTCGAGAATTCAAAGGGTGACCTGAGAAAAATCCAAAGGGATAGAAAAAATCAAGGCTGTCCTGAGACAGCCTTGTGGCTTTCCATGATCAAGATATGCTTACTCATTAAGCCTGGGTTTATCAATGGTGACGCAGAAACCAAGAAGGATAACGCCGGCTGCAACTGCAAAATACCAGTATTCTGACAATGTCTCGATTGTGGCGGCGTCTTTGATTAGTTCGATTCCAACGACCATAAAATTATTGTAAGCAATCATACCGATCAACATCAATGCAATGGACGCTGCTACCAGGAACCAACTGGTCACTTTGTATGGTGAGCTGCCTGGTTCAGGCGATGGAAGGGCTGCGCCTTTCGATCTGCCGTGGACTTTCCTGCGCTTCAACGCATACTCACGTTCATAGCGTTTCTTTTGCCCGCGCAATAAAGCAATGCGTAAGTAAAAAAGGACAATTGCCACACTGACAACGATAATCCCAGTTGTAAATTTCATTTTTTCCACCGTATTTTCGTTTTTTCATTGATCTTGGATTTTACGATTCGCTTGAAATCCAATTTGGTTGGATTCAATCCTACTCCCCGGGGGCGGAACAAGCCGTTCGGAGTGAGATATCCAAAATTTGTTTTATGAGGTTGATCCACGCCGTCGTCACGAAATAGCACGTACCCTTGCGTGGTTGGCAGTCTTACCCACAACAACCGGCGTTCAGGCCTTGCTACAAAGCCCAAAAAATAAGCATCTCGATCTTCCTTGGGGGTGGGCAGGGTAATGATCACGAGCTTGGTTTTTTCGTCGACGACTTCAATTTCAAATGTCATACCAGCAGGAGAAACTCTTTTTTCTTCCGGCATTCGATCGCCAACATGGTTCCACCAGAATTGAAGGAATTTCAATCCGTCCTTTTCGAGATACTTCATAAATTGGCTGGTCTGGCTATGAAACAAGACCGGCATGGCTTCCATGGCGAAATTATATTGAAGGCTCCGTTTCTTATCCATAAGTGATTATTCTTCTCCAGAATTTAGAATGCGTACCAGGAATTCTTTAAAGGTAGTGGGTTTGCGGTTAAGAAGGTTTTCAAGGATCCAGGGATTACCCACAAGGCCATGAAGATCATAATATTCGAACATCTTAAGCAGCACATCGATCTGGCGGTCCTCCATCCCACCCTGCTGCGCGTTATGTTTCCAGTCATCTCGAGACTGTTCAATAGCTTTAATTGGGCGTTTGAGGGCAGCGCTCATTTCTGCAGCTACTTCGGATTGCGATAGTGGCTCAGGACCTGCAAGTTCAAATATGGCGTTTGCGTAATTGGCGCCGGAAATAATTCGGGCCGCTGCTTCTCCTACATCGTTAAGGTCTACAATGCTCAACCGGCTGGAAATCTGGTAAGGGACAACGTATTTTCCTTCGTCTAAGATTCTTTTCCAACCGGCAAGCACATTTTGCATATAAGCGCATGGCTGCAGGACGGTGAAATCGATTCCACTTGTAAACAAAGTCTCTTCCATGCGTAATTTTTGCCAATGGTGCGGCATTGCTTCAATCTGGGGGTGTAGAACCGAATGATAAATAAAGTGTTGGATGTTGTTTTGTTGTGCGATCTTAATCAGGGCATTGCCAATTTCCAATTCATCAGGTGCAATATTAGGGCAAATATAGTAGATTTTGTCCACACCTTGTAAACCAGATTTGTATGTGGATGGATCACGCAAATCCCCAAGAACAACCTCGAAGTCACCGATCGATCGAATCGAATCGGCTTGTTTTGATGAACGTACCAATACCTTTGCACTAATCTTACTGGCTGCAAGTGCACGAAGGATCGAGCGGCCTGTCTTTCCTGCTGCTCCGGTTAAGAATAGCATAGAGGATTCCTTTCATGCTTCGTGCATTGATTATAACCGAACCTTGAAAGGAATGCCCCCCAACGAACGAACATTGGGGGGCATGTAATTCCTTTAGACCTTACTGCAGGAAATTACTGCAGGACGTCTGTAGAGCGAGTTTTCGGAGGTTTGATGAACACGAAGATCAGGTTGACCAAAATACCGAGAACTGCTGCAGTTGCGATCGCAGGCCAGCCGAAGGGGAAGACACTCTTCAACAGAGGAATAGGCAGGTTTCCGCCGTATCCAATGTTGCCGCCGATACCGACGACGAGGATCAGAGCCACAAGGGCGAGTTTACCGGGATCGTAGAGGTCGACTTTCTCAGCCATCATAAGGGCAATACCCTGAACGCCAATAACACCATACAGGTAGATGGCGAGGCCGCCGGTTACGGCGGTGGGGATGCCGTAGATGAGCTGGCGGAGGGGTCCGATGAAGCCAAGGATAACAGCGATACAACCAGCTGTGATCAGGGCGGGGCCGGAGTAGTTGCGGGTGATGACCATGAGGGAGTTGTTCTCACCGTAGTTGGTACCGGCGGTGGAACCGAAGAGGCCGTTGATCAAGTCGTTCAAACCATCGAGCATCAGGTTGAGGCCGATGTATTTGGAAAGGCCGGGTTTCTCGCGTCCCAGCTCTTCAGCCAGGTGGTCAACATACAGGCTGATCTGATAGAGGTGAGCAGTGGATTCCGGGATAGTGGCGATGGCCATAACACCAACGCCGACCATTACCGACAGGGTCAATGGATTGTTGAAGACCGGGAAGACGATTGAAGGAACGTTGATCCAACCAACTGCCATGATCTGGGAGAAATCGACCAGTCCTAACGGGATGGCGACGACATAGCCCAGGACCAATGCAAGG